>PAZL01000062.1 GCA_002715485.1 Aequorivita sp.
CTTTTGAAATAGAAATAACAGAATGGGAAGGAAAATTCAAGCTTTCACAAGATAAAATCCCGCAGGATTATGAGAATGCGAAGGAGGAATTAATAAAAAAATCCCGAAAGGATGTTTCAGCTTTTATTGATAAAATTTACGAATAATTTATTCAGCATAGGTTTCAACAAATAGAAGGGGAAATTTCCTTTGTAATCGTAACTGATCCTCTTCATATTCCTTTCTATTAAGTGGTCTGAAATAATCTTTAAACTTTAATTTCACCCTTTCATCATTATATCTCAAGTCTTGAATCGCCTGTTTATGTGATGCAAATAATGTTATATATGATTGATAATTAATATTTTTAGTGAAAACATAATTGAATTGTGTAACACTATCAATATGTTTTACAAAGTAATCTACCAAATCATTTTCTTTAACTTTTTCATTTTCAAAAAAATATTCTTTCCCCTTTAAATAAACTTGTATTGTTTTAATAACCACAGTATTTTGTAGTTCTGGAGGTAAAGGTATTTTTGATGCCGAGTCTGGCGTAGCAATAAAATGTAACTTTTTAATTAATCCTCTATTGTCAAATCTACTCACAAGATTTTCATCATTAAACTTTGTTACATATTTTATAAAATTATAGCCTAATCCTTTTAACCGATTTTCAAGTTTTACTAAATTACTCATCGAAATATCTTTTGGCATCAAAAGAACAATACTAAGCTCGTATCGTGATGTTTCGGATAATTCTTCTCGTAAATAATCTCCTAACAAATCAAAATCTTCAATTTTTTCATTTTCAAATTGATATACCAGCTGATTCTTTTCTTCATATATTTTCAATTTTCTCATTCTAAAGTAATGTCCTTCATCCTCAAAATCAGAAACTGGCAAATCTACAAAAGGATTAGAGTTTACCTGAATAGCTTCCATTTCTTCATACGGAAACACGGAGGTAAAAGCAAAGGAAAAAGAAAGGAAAAGTATTATTGTAAAATTCAACAATAAATGCTTGTAAGCTGCTTTTTTGAAGTATTTAATTATTGATTTCCAATTTTCCAGAAAAATTACAATCGCAACAAAGACCAATATAAACTTCATTTCAGAAATCCGCGTTTCGACAAAAGCAGAAATTAACGCAACAAAAAAGCCTAATTTCAAGAAAACATAAGAAAAGTTGAACGGTAAAAATCGTTGATCATTTATTATTGCCAAACGAACATGCGCTGGAACGGGATTATTATCAGGTTTTCGGAAAAGATTTAATAGAAAGATGGCATTGCCCAGAACTAATGAGATGATGGCAAAGTTGAAATTTTCCCAGTATATTTCTTGAGGCTTTGTAAAAACGGCATAATTTGCTCTTCCGAAATCAAACATTCCAAAGCACATACGCACAAAACAAAGAAATCCATAAAACGAAAATGAAACCCCAATTCCAAGTATTATACTTGCAAGAAACCTTTTTTTTGAAATATTTAATTTTTCCCTATTCCTTAAAAACCCTTTTTGAAGCATTCTATTTATTTCAAGAATGTTTTAATTTCCTCAAAATCCAAGCCACCGTAATTGCCGCTACTCATTAAAAGCAAGCAAGTATTGTCATAATCCTGAGAAAAAAGATACGTTTTAAAATCGGCCGGATTGGTGAACACTACTAGATCGTCTCGATCAAAAGCCTCGTCAATCTGCTCACCTTTTATTTCTTCCAACTGTTTTATCATCACCGCATGCGGCGAATAGAAAACTACAGCACTATCCGCAGCATCCAGGGTGTTTTTATATTCTCTTAAAAATTCTGGATTAAGACTGCTATAAGTGTGAAGTTCCAAACATGCAATAAGCTTTCTGTCAGGATATTGATTTTTTACAGCCTGAGTGGTAGCCTTCACTTTGCTTGGCGAATGTGCATAATCCTTGAACGCTACCGCAGTTTTGGTTTCAGCTATTTTTTCCAAACGCTTGCTGGCTCCTTTAAAGGTTGCAATAGCTTCGTAAAAATCCTCGACATCCACGCCCATCAATTGGCAAATCCAACGGGCGCCTTCAAGATTATTTAAATTGTGTTTCCCAAATATTTCCATTGGCATTGGTCCCTCTGGGGTTTCCAAAAGGGTGGCACCATTTTCTACTGAATATTTTGGCGTTTGATAGGGATATTTTTTAATTGGATTTGTGGTTGCTTCTACCACGCGTTTAACCTCACTGTCTTCTTCGTTGTAAATGATTGCACCTCCGTTAGTTATTTCCTTAAGAAATATTTCAAACTGCTCGACATAATTTTCATAGGTCGGGAAAACGTTGATGTGGTCCCAAGCAATTCCACTCAATAAGGCAATATTCGGTTTGTAAAGATGAAACTTAGGACGACGGTCTATTGGCGAGGAAAGATATTCATCACCCTCAATAACCATAAAGTCGTTTTCATCGGTAATTTTTACCATCGTATCAAAACCTTCCAATTGGGCGCCGACCATATAATCCACATCCTTTCCGTGATAGTTCATCACGTGAAGAATCATTGAGGTAATCGTGGTTTTACCGTGCGAACCGCCTATTACTACACGGGTTTTGTTTTTGGACTGTTCGTACAGAAATTCCGGATAGCTGTAGATTTTTAAACCGATTTCCTTTGCTCTTAAAAGTTCGGGATTATCAGCTTTGGCGTGCATTCCAAGGATAACGGCATCGATATCTGCGGTTATCTTTTCTGGAAACCAACCTTCTTTTTCTGGCAACAAGCCCTTCGCCTTGAGCCTACTTTTTGAAGGCTCAAACACTTCGTCATCGCTTCCCGTTATGGTATCTCCTTTTTGATGTAATGCCAATGCAAGGTTGTGCATTGCGCTGCCGCCTATGGCTATAAAGTGGATTTTCATAAATTAGTTTCAAGTTTCAGGTTTTAAATGCATCCTGATTTTACTTCAACAAATATAAAATTTCTAATTCTGAATTAAGGATTACATTGCTAATATGAGGGTTTTTTCCTTTCGTGCTTCATCAAAGTCACTGCGGTCTGCTAAAGCCTTGTTGATCCACGTAAGGGCAATTTCCTTTTTGCCTAGGTTTTTATAAATCTGTGCCAAACGGTAATAGGCCCAATCCTTGGGCACTCCATCCTTTATGGAGTAATTGGCCAAATATTCACTAAGACATTCAATACCGTAGTGGGGTTCTAAATTATATTGTGCAACTATTTTTCCGATTTGGTAATTGAGTTGATTACGCTTATGGACTTTTAATGATTTTGAAGTGGTTTCCAAAGCTTCTCTCGGCTGATTATTCTTTTCATACAAATTTGAAAGCTTTTCATACGTATGTGGCGAACCGCCCACCTCAATTGCTTTTTTGTAAAACCTTTCCGCATCTTTGGGTCTATCTGAATATTCTGCGATATAGCCATTGGCAAGATAACCATCTACTTTTGAAATTGTGCCCAATTCATTGGCATATTCAATTGCTTTTTTTTCACTTCCGCCAATAATACCTGGCAACTGAATGTAAAATTCCACCAAAGCCCAACGCGCCTCAATATGTTTGGGGTCGAGGGCTGCAGCACGCTCCAGATGGTATTTTATATCGCCAATATAGATTGCAGCCCGCAGGCGACTCACCGATAACGCTTTCATTCCAAGAGCGCCGCCGTACTTAAAATGATAATTGGCGTTGGTCTCTTCCTCATTTACCAAACCTTCGTAATAGGAAATAGCCGTGTTCCAATCTTTTTGGTAAGCAGCAATATCACCCAAATACTCCAGAGTCTTTTTATCTGTAGGGTTTTGTTTTAAGTGCTTTTCAAACAAAGGCTTCGCTATTTTGAAATTTTCCTGTTCAAAATATTCTTCTGCCTGCTGGTAATTATTTTGTGCAAATATCTCCGTTGGAAATACAAGGATGGGCACAAACATCAAAAAGAATACGATGTGTGTTTGAAAACGGAAAAACTGTAACTTGTTTCTTTCCACTGCCTACCTATCTTTTGGTGGATATTTAGCTAAAATTTTCTTTATAACCGAAACGTAGTAGGCTTCTTTTTGTTGGGGGGTTGCACGTTCTTTCAGCTCTCCTTCTGCCACGGCTTGCCAAACCAAATCATCTTTCACAACATCAATAAAATCAATCGTCAATTGTTGATTTACTACATTGCCGCCAATAGGAATGCCACCACTAACGCCTACGCCCACATTACCACCACCACCGCCCACTCCAATACCAATAGTATTCCGTGAGCGGGAAACGCTCTCGCGCGCATAAAAGTTGATGTACAATTGGGGAGTTTCACTTTTAACGAAACCACTTTGTTGGAGCAGGCTATCGGTAATGTGCATAATACGGCTATCGTCTAACTGGTTTAGTCCAGAATCTATTGTAGGAAAATAGTTATAAGAATTGTATTTCGAAAAATCTACCTTTTTATCATAATCTACAGCGACAGTGGCACCACACGAAGAAAGAAGAATTGAGAGAAATAAAATTGGGACGAGCTTCATTGCATTATCTTTTTCATTAAAAATACGCAAAAAAATTCCCTATAGTTTTGGGTTTGCTATTCTTTAACAATTTTTGAAAAATTAATTCAACATCGCCCAAAGTTTATCTTTAAGCTCTGTCAAACCTTGCTGTGCTACGGAAGAAATAAACAAATATGAAATCCCTTTAAATTGCTTATCTAAAATCTTTTTCATTTCGGCTTTCAGCTCGTCGTCCAGCATATCGCTTTTGCTGATGGCCACCAAACGTTCCTTATCTAAAAGTTGTGGATTGTAACGGCGCAATTCGTCCACCAAAATATCGTATTGTTCCTTAATATCCGGCGCATCGGCGGGAATTAAAAAAAGTAATGTTGAATTGCGCTCAATATGGCGCAGAAAACGATGACCAATACCTTTACCTTCGGCTGCACCTTCAATAATACCTGGAATATCGGCAACTACAAAGGTTTTGAAATCGCGGTATTCCACAATCCCTAAATTGGGCTTCAATGTGGTAAATTCATAATTCGCAATCTTAGGCTTTGCAGCGGTAATTACGGAAAGCAAGGTAGATTTTCCTGCATTCGGAAAACCCACCAAACCTACATCGGCTAGTATTTTAAGTTCCAGTATGATATCTACTTCTTCGCCTTCCTCTCCAGGTTGCGAATACCGTGGGGTTTGGTTGGTCGAGCTTTTAAAATGCGCATTGCCCAAACCGCCCCTACCGCCTTTTGCTACGATTCTTTCTTCACCATCCTCGGTAAGTTCAAAAAGGATTTCCTCGGTTTCCTTGTCCCGGACAACCGTTCCAAGTGGCACTTCAACATAAACATCGGCTCCGTCGGCACCAGTACTGGTCTGTTTGCTGCCGTGCTCACCGTGCTCTGCCTTAAAGTGCCTTTTAAATTTTAAATGATAGAGTGTCCAAAGGTTTTTGTTAGCCTTTACAATTACGTGTCCGCCACGACCGCCATCACCACCATCGGGACCACCTTTGGGAATGTATTTTTCCCGACGCATATGCTTGCTGCCCTGCCCTCCCTTACCGGAAGTAACGTGGATCTTTACGTAATCTACAAAATTGCCTTCAGTCATTGTTTTGTTGTTGGTTATTAGTTGATTGTTGTTGGAAATATTTTGATGGCTCATAAACTAAAAACCATCAACTGTCAACTATCAACTAATTTTGTCTATAACTTCACTCAACCGTTCCGTAATTTCCTCAATACTACCCACTCCATCAACGCCATAATATTTGCTTTGCTTTTCGTAATAGTCTTTTAAAATAGCGGTTTCATTATAATAAACCTTAATACGGTTTCTTATAATACTCTCATCAGCGTCATCTGCCCTTCCGCTGGTTTTACCGCGTTCCAATAAGCGCTTTACCAAAACCTCATCATCCACTTCCAAAGCTACCATAGCGTCTATCTGGGTATCCTTATCATCCATTAAGTGCCCAAGTGCTTCGGCCTGTGCTTCCGTTCTGGGGAAACCGTCAAAAATAAACCCATTGGCGTCGCAATTTTTATCAACCTCATTACTAAGCATATCAATAGTAATCTCGTCCGGGACCAGTTTACCTTTATCCATGAAGGACTTGGCCAGCTTACCCAAGTCGGTTTCATTTTTAATGTTGTATCTAAATACATCGCCGGTGGAAATGTGTACCAAATTGTATTTTTCTTTCAAAAAATTGGCTTGCGTTCCTTTTCCTGCGCCAGGAGGTCCGAACAAAATAATATTAGTCATGGGTTTGGTTTAATGAATAAAAAAACGAAGATGCAAATTTACGAAAATATAATTGGGGATTGGATTTAGTGATTGGTTAATTCGGGAATTTGGAAGTTGAAACTTAAAATGTATTATTTCAAATAACCACGCCCACCGCTTTATAAAGAAAATTTACCAGGGCATTCCAAAGCTTTTCCAAGGTAACCATTAAAATTCCTTTCAATGTATTTACAAAGTTGAGCGCCATAGCTTCCAAGCCATCCAAAAAAAACTC
Source organism: Aequorivita sp. (assembly GCA_002715485.1). Classification (GTDB taxonomy): domain Bacteria; phylum Bacteroidota; class Bacteroidia; order Flavobacteriales; family Flavobacteriaceae; genus Aequorivita. The sequence goes on from PAZL01000062.1 coordinate 6,475, forward strand.
CCGAAGATCTTCGTCAATATCACCATTGGCTATTCCTTTTTGGATAATCACGGTTTGTTTGGCGATGGCCTCCACTTGCCGTTCACTAAAACCGCGTACTGTGGAAATATCCTTCTCCAAAATATCGGAAGCAATTTCCTTTATACTTGTAATGATTGTTGATACATCCTGTGCCATAAGCTTATCTTTTTAAGAAACTTTCATAGGTTATTGCCTGATCCAAAAAGATTTCCACCTGGCCTTTAAATGCTTGTAACGCCAAAGGTTTTATGCCATTTTCCCGATCGGTCTGTTTCATTTTTCTGAAAGTTTCGGCAATCTTTTCAAAAGCAAAGGCGCTTGGGTATTCTCCCGAAATAGCACTACTGCCCTTTGCCCGCAACAGTTCGTTTATTTTGTCAAGCGCCACATTCTCGGGTACTGGTCGGGCTTTGGCCTGCAGTTTCAGCGACTCAAAAGCACCAATTAAAACGTTATAAACAGGCTCCCTTACTGCAAAACTTTCACTACTTGTTCCGCCATCCACCTCTGCAAAAAAGCGCATGGCCAAATCACTACTTTCCGTTACTTTTTCAACTATGGCCTGATCATAGGCAGGAGCCAAGGTAGCCTGGCAGCCAATAAATAACGTGAAGCTTAAAAGCGCAATAAATGGAAGGTTAAACCTAAGAAAATTCATAATAGGCATTTATCTAATCACCACTAAGTTAGTGATTTGTAATCAATCACTGCTGTATTTTGGAATTTTCCCACTCTGTTTTGAGCAGGGAATAAAAATTATGAAGCGTACCGTCATAGTAAAATTCATTCCGCTTTAGCAAACCCACTTTTTGTAATATAGTATTGGAAGCCATATGCGCCACATCGGCAATGCCAACGATTTCTTCGAAATTTAATTCTTTAAATCCATAATTCAAGGAGGCGATTGCGGTTTCCGAGGCATAACCTTTTCCCCAGTATTTTTTAATGAAGCGATACCCAAGGTCGTAATAATTTGTTTTGCCATTTATGGTATCGGTAACATATCTAAAGCCGCTCCAGCCTATAAAATTGCCGCTTTCCTTTTCCACAACCGCCCATCTTCCTATGCCGTAATCTTTATATTGCTGTTTTATAAAATCTATATATTTCTGGGCCTCGGCTAATGTTGCAATGGGTTTGTCCCCTAAATATTTATGTACTTCCGCATCACTGTCCATGGCAAAAAGGCCATGAACGTCTTCGTCGCCCAAATCGCGTAGCAACAAGCGGTCGGTTTCTATATGTATTCTCATTTCAATAGCAATTCAAATTTCTCCATATTGATTTCTTATATATTTATAATTGCCTTCCGTTTCAACCATGCTTTGGGTTGGGCTATTGATTGGTTTTGCAAGTTTACTCAGAGAATCGGGTTTAAAAAACTTATAAAATCCTTCAAAATTAAAAACTGGATAAACATCTATCAATATTTACCCAGCTTTTTTTAATTTTCAATTGTTTAAAGAGAATAATTCAAATTAACACCAAAGCGGTAGTTTGCCTCAACGCGACCACCCGTAAGATTTTGCGAAATTGGAAGCATTGCATTGATTCCAATTGAAAATTTATCGTAGCCTAATTCCAAACCTGCTTTTCCAAAGAAAATATCTCCCTCGGTAAGAGGGACCTCTTCCCCAAATTCCTCGTTTGATTGATATAATTCGCCGGCAATTCCTATTTGCGGAACTACAGCAAAATTTTTAGACATCAAACTATAAAACAAAGTACCTCCATAATTAACCTGATTTCCGAATTTGTAACTCTTATTATTTTTAGTTTTATAGATATAATTCACCATTGTGTTAAAACCAAGGTTTTTATGCTTGATTATATATTCTCCCGCAACTGTATAATCCCAGCTTCCTGTTCCCAATTGAAAACTTGGGTTTACACTGCCATTATTTTCACTATTATAAGTTCCAGTTGGAGCTTTTATCCCAATACCAACTTGCAGTTTGTGCCGAAGTGGAATGCTATCGTTTTTAGGCCTAATGATGGTGTAAAACCCCATTACGGTAATATCGCCAATTCCTTTTATGGTTTCATTGCCTGTTGTTTTTTCCCTTTTGTTGAAATGGTAGGGAACAAGCGCTGTAACTTCAATTCTTTCTGAAACCGGAATGCGGCCCCAAGCCTGTAATGTGTTGAAATTTTCATCAATCCAAGGTGAATTATTAAAGACTCCCTCGCGGCTTTTATAGCTTTGGTACATATAGCGAAGGCCCACAAAATTTTGTGCTATCATAGAGCTAAAGCCCATGCTTCCGCCATTTGCCGAACAACCGCAAGCGTCGCAATCTTCCAAAAAAGGATACTTGTAATTTATATTCCAAAAATTGATGGGCGGATCGATTGTTTTTTTTCTCGCTTGATTTGAAAAAACAAACTGCGCAGAGAATAGAGCAATTATTAAAAGATATTTATTCATTTTTCATTTTAAGTTTTTTCGTAAAACAACGGATTGTTGATATAAGTTTCATCGGTCAATGTTTTTAAAAAGGCTATAATTGCCTGTTTTTCATTTTCAGTGAGTGGAATTCCCAACACACCATTTTGCTGAAGAATTTCATCAAGATTTTGCGTTTGCTGCACACCGTTCGAATAAAAATTAAGCACAGATTCCAAGGAACCAAAACGGCCATCGTGCATGTAGGGTTTTGTGAGCGCTACGTTTCTTAGGCTTGGAACTTTGAATTTATAGCGATCCCTTTCAAATCCGGTAACCGTTTCCCTTCCCAAATCGTTAAGGTTCGGATTTATGGGAAGGCCATTGTTCCTGAATTTACTGTCTGTAAAAATATCCGTAACGTGACAAGTAGCGCATTTAGATTGGAAAAGATCCAATCCTTGCAACTCCAATTGAGACATCGTTCCTCCCGGTTCATTTCGCACATATTTGTCGTATTTTGAATCTGCGGAAATCATCACTGTCATAAATTGCGCAAGTGCGTTCAGAATATTTGAGGAAGAAATTTCACCGTTTTCAAAAGCAGATTGAAACCGCTGCACATAATCGTCGTCCATTGCCAATTTTGAGGCAATATTCGATAAATTGTCATCCATTTCTACAGGATTGTGAATTGGGACTATAGAAAGCAACTGAATGCCATTTGATGCGCCATCATAAAAATATTCGCTTTGGAAAGCCATATTCTGTACCGCTGGGGCATTGCGAATACCTAATAGATTATCAATACCATGACTTAAATCATGACCGTGGTGGGTAAATGCAAAAGCCTGCTCGTGACAAAATGAACACGAAATCGTGTTATTTCTGGAAAGTTTATTATCGTAAAATAATTTTCTGCCCAAAGCCACGCCCTGTTCGGTAGGAGAATTACCTGAAATATCTTGGGCCATCGGCGGAAAATTTTCAGGGATGACAAAATTGAAGGGTTTGTCTTCCGGAATTCCTGTATACCCATCGTCCTTATTGCATGAAATGATTGCCAATACAGACAAACACATCAATAAAGGTTTAAAGTAATTTAATGAAAGTTTCATCATTTTATATTTGATAAAACCAGCCTAAGACAATCTCAGGCTGGTTTTAAAAATTAATCGTGAGAGCCTTCACCGTTATGGACGTGGTCAACCACAAACATTTGCATTGTATTTGCTGCAATTTTTATCAGGTTTTCCCCACCCATGATACTGGCATTTGTTCCGCCTGTATTTAGATTGTCAAATAGCACAATTTTATTGGTTCCATCAGCAATCTTGTTTGCGTCCGCAACTATATGAATTATTGGCAATTTGTTATTCCTTACTCGTGCACTTGAGGGCATATTTAATGTTATTTCCCTGTAATTATCAGTTTCGGAATTGCTCCCTTGATGAATTTGGTAATTAAGTGGTTCAGTATTGTTGGAAGAAGTAAATGTACCTTCAAAATTAATAAAGCGATAGCCAGTACTCCAAGTCCAAGTTAAATTATGTTCTGTGGCATAATCCCAAAATTCCTGCTGGGCAGTTTCCCCCTGCAAATAGCGCTGTTCGTCAACACCCAACCCAAATTTCACTTTTGTGTAATTGCCTGCAGGTATATCTTCCAAATGTATTTCGTGAATATTGCTTTCTTGGCTGATTATGAAATATGATTTTTCTTTTGGATAAATATATTCACTTCCATCTTCCTTGTAAAGAATCACATTGCTTATGATGTAGTTAAGTCTATTGACGGTCAAATTTTCATCGTTTGAATTAGAATAAGCGCTGCCTAAAATAAGCTCATCCCCATTCATTCCATTGTCAAAGAATAACTCAACATCGCCAAAGGTCCCGTCTAGGTTTTCTTCATCGTCGTTGCTGCAAGAGATTAAAAATCCGCTAAGTACGAATGCAATAATTGTATTTCTAAATGCTGTTTTCATTTTACTGTATAATTTTTTAAAAGTTTTTGTAAGTAGTTTTGCTTCCTATTTTTAGAAGGAAACGTTTTCTGAATAGCGCATACCGCTGACGTATGATATAAATTAATTATACCATCCATTCAGAATTGAAAATAAAAAACCTATACAGTAAGGGGTGGATGGAAAATAGAAGCTACAAAGGTATGGTTATAGAGGTTTATGTAATAATGATTTTGAGCCGAAGGTTTATCAAACAGAAAGAGGTTGTAAAAATTAGTCGATTTTATTTCTTGGTAAAAAACTATCGTATTTTCAAATGAAACTTTCCTTCCGTCACTTTTTTTGGAGTTTTCCGAAGCCTCTGAAGATTTTGCCAATTGTTGTTTCAAAAAGCATTTACCATTACACTTCATCGCTACCTTTTCCTTGTTAATGCAAAGAACTTCTTTTATGTAATCATAAAAAACCACATATTCCACAACCGGAAGAACGGGTTTTAGAAATAAAAAGAGGGCTAAGGAAATGGCCAGTGTTTTCACGCAGCAAATATACTTATATCCTATTAAATGAAAGATTCAAATTAGCGTAAATTATTTTTGTTGTCAATAACAATCCTTTTTCAACTGTCCTTTATTCCTCAATGGATTTATACTTTCACCATTAATATTAATGATGATAATCTCAAGCACACCATATAGCATCGCTAACGAACCACAAATCATCACTGATTCTTGGTTTTTGGTACAACCCGCACCCCTAAATTTACCAACTCTATCTTTTTATTTTATGGAAGATAATCTTGTTACAAAAGAGTTTGCTGCTTTAACGCCTTAAAAATTACGATATATGGAGTATTGTTATTGGCGGGAATGCTTTGTATCCAAATTCCAGCGTTAAAACGTTATTTTGATGGCAGAGTATAACTTTCGGGCAACCCATTCATACTTTATTCATACTTTATTCATACTTTATTCATACTTTAATTAGGAAGTTAATAGGGTGTTGAGTAATTGTTGAAGTATTGAAGTGTTGAATTGTGTAATTGGGGAAATGTTTAATCGTGAACCGAAAGTATTGGCTTGTAGTATGGAAGAATCTGAGGTCTCGACTGTCCTTCGACTGCGCTTAGGACAGGCTAGCTCGACCTGACAAGGGAATTTATTTATGAATCACGAACGGGACGCTTGCGATAGGACCTGGAGGCTTTAAGCTGTATGGTGTTGGAAGTGGCCGGCATTTTATCTGCATAATATTAAGTTGACCTCTTGAAGCTTAGAAAACTATGAAAGCAATTGTAGAAATATTCATAAGCCGTATAAAAAAGGTGATTATAGTTTATTACTAATAATCCCTTTAAGAGCTGCACGGCCGAGTTTATGCATGGTGCTTAATTATAAAAAGCACATATTATTTAGTAAGAAATCTCATTGTAATAATTGAAAAATGCCCCTCAATAAATTAAGAGGCATCCTCAAGAAAACAAAGAATGAGCAGTAAACCCTACTCAATGGTAACATTAAATGTTGCTTCAATATCGGTTTCTCCACCGGCATCTCCCAACCCGGTATTGGGTTTGTTGGGCTCGTGACGCAAGGTAACCGTGAAGGTACCATTACTTGCATCGCCTGTATTCAACTTAAATTGGGTACCCAAAGGATTGCCGTCATCGTCAAAGTTTGAGTACTCGGTTGTAATGTTTAGCGAACCGCTGGACGTATAGAAAAACTGGTGTTCGGTATTTTCCTCTTCCACTTCCAAAGTGATGTTCTCTGCTGGGGTTTCCGTTTCATTCAAAAGCACGATAGTACCATTGTAAGAACTTCCAGCAGTTAGTGACCCTGAAACTGTAATGGTGGGAGCGTTGGGCCCATCTCCATCCAGATCTCGCGATTGCAATAAAATGGCGGTTCCGCCACCTTCCGGCGTTAAGGTAACGGTCATGGTTGTAATTACTTCTTCCTCATTTACTGGTTCCGGTGTATCGTCATCACTGGAACAGGATGCAAAAAGAAGCGTAGCAAATAGTGTTGCACTTAAAATTCTGAAATGTTTCATTTGTTTTAGATTTAAATAATTAATAATTGAGTTTTAGAGTTAATAAAAAATTTCTGCCCAAATCGTCTGCATAATACCGCAGGCGGTTCAGGTAATTTCTATATTCGGTATTTAAAATGTTGGTAATGCCCAGGCCTACCGTTAAGGTTGAATTTGTTGTTGCCTTAAAATCTATGCTCGAGTTAAAATTGAGCAAATGGTAAGCGTCTGGTGGCGTGCTTACATCAAGGGTTTCGGTAGTCTCAGTAGCAGGTATATAGACATTGAAGTTGGTATTTGGATATTCATTTTGTCTAAATACATACTCGCTTTCCAAGGCAAGTCGTATGTTATTAAGTTTCGGATTTTGATAGACTAGCTCGTTTTTTGTATCTACGGGCGGCAGGCTAATCAAAGGTTCATCTTGAGTGCGGTCATATCCTTTTACCATTGAAAACTGATGGTTAAAGCGGAAATTGGGCGCAAAAGCATACGAGGCATCAAAATCAAATCCCAACAATTGGGCTTGGGTTTGACGGTATTCCCAAACCTGGAAATTGCCGCGAACCGTTTGCTGAATGCTGGTTGGTTCGATAACTATGAAATCGCTAATGGAGTTTATAAAGGGACTTAAGGCGAAATTGAATTTTTCTCCCTCTTTTTGAAGGCTCAGGGTTATTTTATGGCCTATTTCCGATTTAAAGCGCAAATCGCCCAACTCAATACGTGCCGCGGAATGGTGTAGGCCCTCGCTGAAGAGCTCGGAAGGATTTGGTGCACGTGAGGCCAGGCTGTAATTTAGCATTAGGTTGTAATCCTTGCCAAACTCATAATTTATTCCTGCCGTAGCGGAGGCATTGTAAAAATTCAGCTGTGGATTTGTTAAAATCTGGTTATCCAGTTCGGATACAACAATGTCTGGAAACAATTGATCGTAATTTCTGGATTCCCAAAATGAGGTTCGATAGAACTTATATACATCCATAAAGGTATAATCAAAGCGGGCGCCAGCTTCAGCTACCAAATTGTCACTTATTGTATAATCGCCAATAAGGTAAGCACCGACATCATATTTCTCATAATCGGGTATCAATCTGCGAACGCCTGTAGTGGGATCGGCATAATTTTTTTGGTAACGGCCCATTAAGCCCGTTTTTAAACCAAAGGAGTTGGATATTTCACTATCCAAATCAACCATCACGGTATGAGTATCCAACTGCAAGTCCAAAGAGGGTTTAAACTTGTCGTCACCGCGCCGTATATCGTACTCCAACCTGTTATTTTCCTGAAAATCGTACTGCAAGCTTACCTTGCCCAGCCCCTGAACCTTCTTAAAAATCTTAAGCCTTGCCAAATGGTGGGTTACATCCTGTTTTGGAGCAATTAGCGCATACGTAAAATCATTAATAATAAGCGGTGTATCGCTATTTATGGCACGTATTTGGTCTTGCGCTCCTCCTAAATGGGATGCCCTAAGAATTCCAATATTATTTTTAAAATATGAGTAATACGCCTCAAAACCGTAATTGATCTTGTTTAGGCCAAAGTGAAGCGAGGCATTTCGCTCAAAGGTGCCCGTATTGCTCAACACATAATCGGGCGCCTCAAAGTCCCCAAATCTTTTAAGGGTACCCTGTACGCTACCATACCATCCATTAAGGTAGCTTTTGGTAAGTTGGCTAGTAAGTACGGTTCCCCTTCCATTACTAGCGGCACTAAATATCGTTTTACCATACAGACTATCTTTTATGGGAATCTTTGCCGCATCGGCTACGATAACTCCGCCTACGGCATCACCACTATACTGCAATGCTCCCGCACCCTTAATAAGAGTAAGATTGCCCATGGCATTAACATCCACATTGGGGGCGTGTTCCGCACCCCACTCCTGGTCTTCCATGCGCACTCCGTTATTGATGATGACTACCCTACTGCTGTGCAGGCCATTGACCAAGGGTTTTACCACCGTATTTCCGGTATTCAAGGAAGATACGCCACTCAAACTTTTTAGGGCATCGCCCAAGGTTTCACTGCTATAGCTTTCCAGTTTTTCTTTTGAAATTGTATTTTCATAGAGGGTTTTGGTTTTAGCCTTATGGGCCTTCCCTTCCACCGTTACTTGGTTTAATTCCTCCAAATGGTGCTCTAATTGAAAATGCTTTTCAGTATTTCCATTTACGGTAATCGTAAAACCCCGCGTTAGGCAATTGGGGTGTGAAACCTGAATGGAATAGCGGGCATTACAAAGGTTTTTGAATTCAAATTTTCCATCAAAATCTGTTTGTACTGCCTGTTCAGTTTGGGCAACTACAAGCGTTGCGCCCACCAAGGGCGTGTTATCGTGAATATCGGTCACGGTACCGGAAAGTGTATTATTACAATTTTGGGAAAATGCTACAATACCGCTACACAGCAGTATTAGCAATGCATAGGTGCGCATGTTAATTTTAATTAGGGTAAACGAAAAAAGTTTATTAGCTAACTAAAATATAGGGGGGTGCGCGAAGTTGTTTATTATTTTGAGAAATGGAGTGAAGAAGCAGCGAAGGCATATCCTGCGTTGCTTCGGAAGGAATGTGTATTACTAGAATTGCAAGATCCTCAGGAATTTTATAATCGAATGAGGCGATATGGAAATTACAAATAGGACACTTTACCTCGGTTTTGTGCAAATGTGTAGCTTGTTCTGAACATAACTTGTGGTGATGACCTTCAAGACTGTGGGCCAACTGTATGGAAGCAGGCAATAGCAAGGCCATAGCAAGCAATATTGCCATAAAACTTTTGCCAAGCCAGTTTTTAAAACCCATTGTGTTGTCAGTTCCAATCGCAAATCTACAGAAATGTGAGCGATAGTTCCAAAAAGCCCCCATTAAAATGTCCTTTTTCTGATTTATTTAACCTTTTGATTCAAGTTTTACTTCAAAAAATTTTTCAAAGAGAAGGATTAGCGATTATTTACATTATCTTCTATTCATCAGGTTTAAGAAGTTTATACTAATTATATAACATCATATCTTCGCTCAAAACAATGCTTTTTAAATTATTTCAACCTTCTGGACTATGCCAATTGGTCCATTTAACAGGTACAGCAAACCGACACGAGCGCAGTGATATATGCGTATCAAAAGCCCTCCCGAGACACGAAGCACAAATTGTGAACTGGCCGAAGGCAAAGTGTGAAGCAGTGATATAGCCTCTGTTACAACAAGTTATTTTCTCCGTTCAATTATTAAATCAATAACCTCTTGTGCACTTTTTATGAATTCAAATCTTCTGTATTGGTCAAACCAGCGGTATTCAATTGCGAAAGTGAATAACTTAAAAGAAAATGGGGTTTCATAATTAATTAATATAGTCCCGATTCCGTTCGAGTATTTTGTCAGCGTTGGTTTTGGCAATGATTTTATTTTGTAACTTTTTATTCGTTTTCCAAAAAATAAATATTCAATATAAATCCGCTGAGTTGAAATAGCATAATATGTTTTTGATCTTCTGTACTTATTCAGTATTATATGGATAATCCCGCCAAATGCGCTGGAGAATAAAAAAAACAAACCAAATATTTTAAAGAAAACAGGCGTACTATTAGACCAAACAATGATATTCCATAATGATGCAAAAACCGTAGCAAAAATCCCAGAAACTAAAAGAAGAAAAATATACGTTCTATTCGATTTATTTTTTTCGGGTTGCCCTGTCCACAAAATCGTTTCTTCTTCTTTTAAATATCTGTCAAATTTACTTATCAATGTTTATTTATAATTTGTGGTAACGGCCCTGGCTATGGCAAGTGCGGGATCTGGAAACCGAATCTTTGTCCGCCAGACCGAAATTTAATTAGTTGTAATATCTTCATTTGTAAGTCGTCAACCCGCATTTGCTATAGCCGATGTTGCGTGCTGGCTTTTTTATTCCATAATGTTCCAACCAAGCCAGCGGTTCAGTCAGATTATGCTTATTAAATTCTAAATGTATTACTCTTCTTTTCTTTCCGTTTGTCGTTCTGTTCGAAGCGTGTAAAGTCAGAGGCTTCATTAACATTGCTCCGCCTTTTTCTACTTCACAGATAAATTCGTTTTCTAAATTCCAATCATTTGATTCAGGACGAACGATTCCTTTAAGATGAGATTTTGGAATAACTTTCAGCGCTCCGTTATTCCTGTCCGTTTTGTCCAAATGAATTCGGATTGTTATTGTGTCTTCCAAAAACTCAATTGGTGGTTGAACTCCATATTGACCTTTTTTAAAAGTCCAATTTGTATAGTTTTCTAATTCCGTTTTTTGGTCAACCGAAATGCTCAAATCTTGATGATATGCGACAAACCAATTCGATTCGCTTGGTTTGTCAAAATAGATTGCTTTGGTTAGAAAATATTCAGATTCGGAAAGGTCAGAAATTAATTCAGTCAGTTTTTCATTAAAAAGTAAATCGGTCAATTCAGGCACATTTTTGATTAATTGTCTAATCGCAAATAAATCTTTTGTTTTCATAAACGAATTTCCTTCCTGTGCAGCATTTTCGATACAAGCTAAAATTCCGCTTATTTCTTCGTCCGAGTACAAGTCAGCTAAAACGGAAAATCCATTTTCTTCAAGTTCTATTTTGTTCTTTTCGTAGTTCATTTTTCAGCTTGCACCACAACATATGAATAAAAACCATATAGTTTTTATTCCAATCACAAAATTAGGTTAATAGTTCCAAATATAATCAAAAGTAATACCCGACAAGTAAGTAAACCCGTAACCGCGAACATGTTAATCGGGAAGAGAACCAAATATAGATTTAATTTTTAAATCAGCAATAAGACAACGGCTAAGGGTTATTATTCAATAAAAATAATAATACCTTTGAAAAACCATACTCTATACCTTGCGGCATAAACAAACCCATTCCAAAAAAACCAAAACCCCATGGCCTACTAAGGCAGCAATGGAACAAGTGTACCAAAAGAACCTATGGGGTGGCAAGGAAGGTTCATTTTATTCCGGCGAGGGTTCGCACCTTCAAGAAATAGTAAATCCATATTTAAATGCAGTAATAACATTTTTAGATTCCTTTACACTCCCACTTACCGTAGCCGATTTGGGCTGTGGTGACTTTAATGTGGGAAAGGAATTGGTAAAACATACCAAGAAGTATATTGCTATAGATATTGTACCTGCCCTCATAGTTCGCAATAAAGAAACCTTTAAAGCACCCAATTTAGAATTCCACTGCCTGGACATCGCAACTACAGCTTTGCCCGCCACGGACTGCGCCATACTTAGGCAGGTACTCCAGCATCTCTCCAATTCCGAAATTCAAAGCATTGCGAAAAAACTAGCAAATTATAGCTACGTTATTATAACGGAACACCTCCCCAACGGCCCATTTGAACCCAATAAGGATATCATTTCGGGCCAAGGAAACAGACTTAAGAAACATAGCGGCGTAAACTTATTAAAACCGCCATTTAATTTAAAAGTTCAAAAAGAAACACAATTATCAACTATTGTTTTGGAGAATGGCAAAGGGGTTATTTTAACTACGCTTTTTCGATTTTAAACACCTCCGACATAGAAAACTTCATCAAACCAGAGGTTTGAAACCTCTTTTGTAAGAATATATGTAGTAAATCTCCAGAATACAGCAAGATGTAATCAGATTCGGAGTTTGTAAATAAGTTTTACGGGGGTTCAAACGCCCATCCCCCATACTTTTCCCGTATCAATAACACCATTTTTGCGCTCAACAACTATACAACCTCCTAACTTATTCACTTACTCACAAATTCACATATTCACCTCTCCCCGTTTTACTATCTTTGCATTCAAATTAAGTGAAAACCCACAACTCACAACCAACAATAACTATGAACTACTTCTCCACCAACTTCACCCTCGGCATTCTAGGCGGCGGACAGTTGGGCAAAATGATGCTTTACGAAACCCGTAAGTGGGACATCCGCACCAGCGTTCTCGATCCCAGTGCAGAAGCCCCTTGCCGTATAGCCGCAGACCATTTTCAGCAAGGTGACCTGATGGATTATGATACTGTCTATAACTTCGGAAAAAAGGTAGATTTGCTTACTTTTGAAATAGAAGGCGTAAACGTGGAGGCCTTGGAAAAACTGGAAAGCGAAGGCATAAAAGTCTATCCCAATGCCGCCACCCTCAGAAATATTCAGGACAAAGGCGTACAGAAGCAGTTTTACAAAGATCACCAAATACCTACTTCACCTTTTAAGGTTTATAAAGACAAGTACGACCTTAACGAAGCTATAGTAAGAAAGGAACTGCACTTCCCCTTTGTATGGAAAAGCTGTACTGGTGGTTATGACGGTAAAGGTGTAAGCATTGTCCGTTTGGCTGAGGATGTAATCCCGCTATCCGAAGGTGCTTGTATTGCAGAGAAACTCATTCCTTTTAAAAACGAACTGGCTGTAATAGTTGCCCGCAGCCCTTCCGGCGAAGTAACCACCTACCCAGTTGTAGAAATGGAGTTTCACCCTGAGGCCAACCAAGTGGAATACGTAATTTGCCCTGCCCGAATTGACGATGCGGTTGCCAAAAAAGCAAGAGCCATAGCCACCAAAGTCTCCGAATCATTTAAACACGTAGGCCTTTTGGCGGTAGAAATGTTCCAAACCGAAGATGACGAAATATTGGTAAATGAAGTAGCTCCGCGCCCCCACAACAGTGGCCATTACAGTATTGAGGCCAGTTACACCAATCAGTTTGAACAGCAAATAAGAGCTATATTAGATTTACCTTTGGGAAATACCGACAGTAAAGTTGGCGGCATTATGGTTAACTTAGTAGGCGCCGAAGGCCATACTGGTCCGGTAGTTTATAAAAACATAAAAAACATCCTAAAGATGGAAGGCGTAACGCCCCATATTTACGGTAAAAAAGAAACTCGACCCTTTAGGAAGATGGGGCACGTAACCATAGTAAACAAAGACCTCAGCAAAGCGCGGAAGATTGCAGAGGAAGTTAAGAAAACAATAGAGGTGATTACTGAATAAACTGAAACCAATGAGCAAAGTAGCAATAATAATGGGAAGCACCAGCGATCTGCCCGTAATGCAGGAAGCGGTTGATATTTTAAAGGAATTTAAAATTGAGGTTGAAATGGATATTGTTTCTGCCCACCGCACCCCCGATAAACTTTTTGATTACGGAAAGAATGCCCACACTCGTGGAATTTCAGTAATAATAGCAGGAGCGGGTGGCGCGGCACACCTTCCGGGGATGATTGCTTCCCTATCGCCATTGCCAGTTATTGGTGTTCCCGTAAAATCCAGCAACTCCATTGATGGATGGGATAGCATTCTATCCATCCTTCAAATGCCAGGTGGAGTACCTGTTGCCACCGTGGCGCTGAATGGAGCCAAAAATGCTGGTATATTGGCCGCACAAATTATCGGATCTTCAGATAAAGCCGTTTTGGATAGGATTATTGCCTATAAGGAAAGTCTTAAAACAAAAGTTGAGGAAGGTGCACGCAAGTTAAAGCGTTAAATTACAATTCAGATGAAATCCGTTGCCACCATCGGTTTATTGATACTTTCTAATATTTTTATGACATTGGCATGGTATGGTCATTTAAAGTTCTCAGAACTTAAAGGTTTTCAAAAACTGGGATTGGTCGCAATTATATTTATAAGTTGGGGCATCGCACTTTTTGAATATTTCTTTCAAGTACCAGCCAATAGAATAGGTTTTAAGGAAAACGGCGGACCATTTTCATTAGTGCAGCTTAAGGTGATACAAGAAGTGATCACATTGGTTGTCTTTACTGTTTTTACCCTTTTGGCCTTTAAAAACGAAACCCTGAAATGGAATCATATTGTTGGTTTTATTTTTTTAGTCCTCGCCGTCTATTTTATATTCAAAAAATAAATTTTAAATGAACAATCCACTTTTACAAGATTATAATACTGCTCCTTTTTCCAAAATAAAAAACCAGCATTTTCTTCCAGCTATCAGCAAATTGATTGAAGAAACTAAGGCTGAGATTGATACCATCACCTCCAATACTGAAGCGCCTA
>PAZL01000063.1 GCA_002715485.1 Aequorivita sp.
CAGAGGGTAACTTTGTGGTAGAACGCTATGATGCAAAAACAGACGCAATCGTCTCGGAAGTTTATAAATTGAATGTGAAAAATGATATGAAAAAAGATAAAATGTAGAATATTTATTAACTATCCCCACAAAATGAAAAACGGCTCTCAGTTTGAACTGAGAGCCGTTTTTTAATTATAATAATATTGTTTTAATCTTTATGCATAAAAGCCTGCTTTGCCAAAAGTTCCTCCTCAGACTCCACGTGATCATCATCGGGAACACAGCAATCTACTGGGCATACTGCCGCACATTGCGGTTCGTCATGAAAACCTTTGCACTCGGTACATTTATCTGGTACAATAAAATAAATTTCATCGCTCACGGGCTCTTGTGCCTCATTGGCATCTACTTGTTTTCCGTTTGGCAAAACTACTTTACCCTCTAAATCGGTTCCATCTGCATAGCGCCAATCATCGGCACCTTCATAGATTGCGGTATTAGGGCACTCAGGCTCGCAAGCGCCACAGTTTATACATTCATCGGTTATTATAATTGCCATGGGATATTCTTTTTCTAACTTTGCGCAAATTTAATGCCTATCAATCGCAACTCCAAAATAAGTATGCAATTAAAACAAAGAATTAACGCTTTTATCGCATTAGGAACCTATCTACAACGTATTGCATTCGAAAAAGACGACGCCGAAGCGAAAGGAATATTTCAAAAAGCCGAGGCTGAGAATGGCTGGTTTACACAAGACAATATAAAGTTTGCACTTGAAAGCTGGAGCGAAGCACTTTCAGAAGAAAATCTACAACAGTGGATTTCTAATTACCAGATTGAAGAGACCAATCCAAAAATCGTGGCTATCATAATGGCGGGTAATGTTCCCTTGGTAGGTTTTCACGATTTCCTTTCAGTGCTTATAACCGGAAACAAAGTGCTGGCAAAACTCTCTTCAAACGACAAAACCCTTCTTCCCTACCTTGCAAAATACTTAATATCCGTGGAACCAGCGTTTAAAGGCTATATTGAATTTACCGAAGGTCGATTGAAAGATTTTGATGCTGTCATCGCCACGGGCAGTAATAATACTGCTCGTTACTTTGAATATTACTTTGGAAGATACCCTCACATTATTCGCAAGAACAGAAATTCCGTTGCGGTGCTAACAGGCAAGGAAACCGAGGAAGAACTCACGGCACTAGCCGATGATATATTTAGATATTTTGGTCTTGGCTGTCGCAACGTTTCAAAAATATATATTCCTGAAAATTATGATTTTGAAGCTTTTTTTAAGGCAATGTACAGTTGGAAGGAAATTATCCATAACCACAAATACATCAACAATTATGATTATAATAAGGCGGTGTATTTGATGGATAGCTTTCCATTGTTAGACAACGAATTTATGTTGCTGAAAGAAGATAATGGCTTCTCCTCACCTATTTCAGTAGTTTTCTATGAAAAATATAATTCTATTGAAAAGCTTGAAAAGGAACTCAAAGCCCAATCAGAAAATATTCAATGCATCGTTTCAAATAAAAGTTTTGCAAATAAAGTTTCTTTCGGAAAAGCACAAACCCCAAAATTATGGGATTATGCAGATGGAGTTGATACCATTGAGTTTCTGTTGAAACTTCCTTGATAAAATATTCATAATTACCACATTTTTAGTAGCATAATTCACATCTTTGTACTATAAATTTTCATAAGATGAAAAAACATAATTTCAGTGCGGGTCCCTGCATTTTACCACAATCTGTTTTGCAAAAATCTGCCGAGGCAGTTTTAAACTTTAATAATTCAAATCTTTCATTGATTGAAATTTCCCACCGCAGCAAAGATTTTGTGGAGGTAATGGATAAAGCAAGAAGCCTGGCCCTTGAACATTTGGGCCTTCAGAACAAAGGCTACCAAGCCTTATTTTTACATGGAGGTGCAAGTCTTGAATTTTTGATGGTTGCCTATAATCTCTTGGAAAAAAAAGCAGCATATCTAAACACAGGAACTTGGAGCGACAAAGCCATAAAAGAAGCCAAATTATTAGGTGAAATTGTTGAAGTAGCAACTTCAAAAAGTGATAATTTTAACTTTATTCCTAAAAACTATAGCATCCCTTCAGATGCAGATTATTTCCACTGCACGAGCAACAATACTATTTTTGGGACGCAGATGCGTACATTTCCCCAAACCGAAATCCCGATGGTTTGCGACATGAGCAGTGATATCTTTTCGCGTCAGCTCGATTTTTCAAAATTCAGTTTAATCTATGCCGGTGCCCAAAAGAACATGGGGCCAGCAGGAACAACACTTGTAGTTATAAAAGAAGATATTTTAGGAAAAGTTTCACGCGCCATTCCTTCTATGCTAAATTATAAAGTGCATATTGATAAGGACAGTATGTTTAACACCCCGGCGGTATTTTCGGTGTACGTATCCATGTTGACTTTGGAATGGTTAAAAGATCTGGGAGGCATTTCAGCAATTGAAAAAGTAAACAATCAAAAAGCTGAACTTCTTTACAATGAAATTGACAGAAACCCTTTATTTGAAGGCTTTGTAGCCAATAATGAAGACCGCTCAAAAATGAACGCTACCTTTAACTTAAAAAATGACGAATTAAAAGCAACCTTTGATGATCATTTAAAACAAGCAGGAATCAATGGTCTTAATGGCCATCGCAGCGTTGGCGGTTACCGCGCTTCTATGTACAATGCATTACCGTTAGAGAGCGTGCAGGTTTTGGTAGAAGTAATGCAGGCAA
The DNA here is from genome assembly GCA_002715485.1 of Aequorivita sp. Classification (GTDB taxonomy): domain Bacteria; phylum Bacteroidota; class Bacteroidia; order Flavobacteriales; family Flavobacteriaceae; genus Aequorivita. Next base: position 2,750 of record PAZL01000063.1, read on the forward strand.
TTGAAAAAGGCGCATAAATCAAGATATTAGTAACACAGAATTTTATTAAATGAAAATATTAGCAAACGACGGAATTTCAAAAAGTGGTATAGACGCATTGAATGATGCTGGTTTTGAGGTATTGACAGTGCACGTTGCACAGGAACAACTTCAAAATTATATAAATGAACATAAAATTGAAGTGCTTTTAGTACGCAGTGCAACCAAAGTGCGAAAGGACATAATAGATAATTGCCCTTCCTTAAAGATTATTGGTCGCGGAGGTGTGGGAATGGACAATATAGATGTGGAGTATGCCCGCAAAAATGGAATTGAGGTAATAAATACCCCAGCGGCATCGTCAGAATCAGTGGCCGAATTGGTATTTGCCCATTTGTTTGGAGGGGTTCGTTTTCTTCACGATTCCAACAGGAATATGCCTTTGGAAGGAGATACTAGATTTAAAGAATTAAAGAAAAATTATGGAGGTGGTCGTGAACTTCGCGAAAAAACCTTAGGGATTGTTGGTTTTGGCAGAATAGGTCGCGAAGTAGCAAAAATAGCCCTAGGATGTGGAATGAAGGTTATCGCCAGCGACCGAGAGGTTGGAGAGGCAGATATAACATTAACCTTCTATGACGGTCAAAATATAACTCTAAAAATTAAGACTGCTCCCATAGATAAATTAATAAAGCATAGTGATTTTATAAGTCTTCACGTGCCTTCCCAATCGGGTTATTTAATAGGCAAGGAAGAGATTTCAAAAATGAAGGAAGGCGTAGGTATAATAAATGCTGCCCGTGGTGGTATTCTAGACGAAAACGCACTCTTGGAAGCCATTGAAGATGGAAAAGTTTCTTTTGCGGCACTTGACGTTTTCGAAAACGAACCTACCCCATCAATAAAAATATTGATGCATGATAAAATTTCGCTAACCCCACACATTGGTGCAGCAACAAACGAAGCACAAGATAGAATTGGGTTAGAACTGGCAAATCAGATTATTTCGATTTTAGTAAAATAGAGCGTTTTTATTTACATAAGGCGTAGTCATATTATTATATTCATTTTATAAATAGATAATTATTCATTTTCAGTAACTTGCGGAGATAAATAAATTTAATGTAAAACAAAATGGCAGGAATTTTAGATTTATTGAACAGTGACCTCGGAAAACAAATTATTGGAGGTATTAGTCAAGAAACCAATCAACCAGCAGACAAAACCGCTTCTGTTGTAACCATGGCTATGCCTATTCTGTTAGGCGCCATGAAACGCAATGCGAGTAACGAAAGTGGAGCAGCTAATTTATTGAATGCTTTAAACAGCAAGCATGACGGTAGTATTCTCGATAATTTAGGCGGTCTTTTTGGGGGTGGTGTAAATGAAGAAGTGAAACAGGACGGGCTTGGTATTTTAGGTCATGTCTTAGGAGGTTCACAAGATAATGCAGTGAGAGCGCTTTCTCAAAAATCTGGATTGGACACCAATTCTGTTATGCAAATTTTACAGGTTGCAGCCCCTATTTTATTGGGTTATTTGGGGAAACAAAAGCAACAGAAAAATGTAAACTCAGATTCTGGAATCGGCGATTTGCTTGGAGGTCTTATGGGCGGTGGCAAGAAACAACCTAAGCAGCAGTCAATGATTGAATCTTTGCTTGACGGAAATAATGACGGTAGTGTAATTGACGATATCGCTGGAATGGTTTTAGGTGGAGGCAGTCAGAAAAAAGGTGGTCTCGGCGGTCTTTTGGGAGGCTTTTTTGGAAAATAAAAATATAAAAGTAAAACTAATAAAAATACTGTCATTCCTAAAATGGCGGTATTTTTTTTAAATGAAAGTTAAATCAGGTTACCTTCATTTTACATTTGTTAACTTTGTAAAAATCATTGATATGAAAAATTTTCTACTAATTGTGATACTTTCACTTGTTATTTTTAGCTGCGGAACAGGAAATACTTCCATAAGCAGCTCACCATCTGATGGAACCACAAAAAATGATACAGTTAGAATTGCGAATGATAGCCTTGAATATGAAATAATAATCGTAGAACCAGGGTTTCAATCTTGGCTAATTTCCCAGCCACCACGGGGTTTTTACGGTCAAGCAAAATTAGAGGGAAATAACCGTCAGTTTGTAGCGGAGTACAACAGTCGTGTTTTACAGCCAAACTTATATTCCAGAAATTTATATGGTGAACAAATTAATTATGACCCAACTATAGATTATGGATACGAGGTGAATTATTTATTGTATAATTATTTTGTTTATTTTCAAGATAAGTACAACCAAAGATTTATAGGCGGAAGAAATTGAAAAAGCTTAAAGAACGTTGGAATATTGAAACCAACAGACAACTGTTTATAATTTTTCTTGTATTTGCCATTACAGGAAGTTCAGCTGCAAAACTGGCCGCTCCACTAACAGATTTTTTTAATATTACAAGGGAAATGGGTTGGTATATATACTGGCCATTCCGAATTTTGATTATCCTACCAATTTATAAAGTACTTTTAGTATTTTTTGGTTGGGTATTTGGAGAGTTTCACTTTTTTTGGAGTTTTGCAAAGAAAATGCTCAAAAGTATGGGCTTCAGTTTTTTAATTAAGAAATGATAATTCTTAAAACAAAAATAACGCAGTTTTTAGTAGCTACGATTTTTTCGTTGGTGCTGCTACTCCCTTCTGCCGTTCAGTTTGCGCATACTTTTGAAGCTCATGAGCACAAAGCCTGTACAGATATTTCCACCCATCTTCACGAAAAGCAATTAGACTGTTCTATTTGTGATTTTCACTTTTCAATATTTACCTTCACACCCTTGGAGGTTCCTGATTTTACTGTATTTCAAGGTTTTCAAAATACTGAAAGTTTTTACTTTACATCTGCTTTTAGTTTAAACCTTTCCCAATATTTCCTTAGAGGTCCTCCGCTACTTTCTTGATTTTACCATTTTATTTTAATTAAATAATCAAGAAAACATGAAAAACATACTATGCTTACTTGTGGTGTTCTTTATATATACCACGGTAAGCTCACAAAATACATTGACAGGAAACATAACTTCAAAAAACACAAAAGAGCCAATACCCGCAACAATCTATATTCCACAACTTGAAAAAGGAACCGTTGCAGATTTTAACGGTAACTACACAATAATTAACATTCCCGACGGAAGCTATAATATAGTTTTTTCTTCACTAGGGTTTGCAAGCATTTCAAAAAAAATTAATTTTTCAAACGGAAAAAGCGTTACGGAAAATCTTGAAATGCAGGAAAGTGCCGTTGAAATGGAAGAGGTTATAGTTTCTACTCCTTTCCATAAATTACAGAGTGATAATGTTATGAAGGTAGAACGAGTTTCCACCGCAGATTTAAACGCCTCTGGGGCTGTAACCTTAGCCGATGGCATTAAAAACATTGCAGGGGTTGAGATTATTAGCACAGGTACAGGTATTGGAAAACCAGTTATTCGCGGACTAAGCTCAAATAGAGTTTTAACGTATACGCAAGGTGTACGTTTAGAAAATCAGCAATTTGGCGATGAACACGGACTCGGTATTAATGAAGCGGGAGTAGAAAGTGTAGAGGTCATTAAAGGCCCTGCATCATTGCTTTACGGAAGCGATGCATTAGGCGGAGTACTGTATTTGAATCCTGAAAAATTTGCGCTCTCTGGTGAAACTCACGGTGATCTAAGCAGCGCTTATTATTCAAATACATTGGGGACCGCTACAAATCTTGGAATTAAAACCTCAGGTAAAAAGCTGAAGTTTTTGGCACGGGGCGCCTATGCAAGCTTCAGTGATTATGATACGGGAGCAGATTATCGTGTAACCAACACTAGGTTTAATGAAAAAGATTTTAAAACTGGAATACAATATTCTGGCACAAAATTTAAGTCAACACTTCGCTATAATTACAATCGATCAAATATTGGTATTCCTGAGGAAATCGGTGAACAAACGCGTTCAAAGGATTTAGAACTTCCTTTTCAGGAAATTGACAACCATATTTTAAGTTTTGATAATACATTGTTTTTAAATAATTCCAGTTTAGATATAAAAGCTGGCTATTTGTTCAATGACAGGCGTGAGTTTGAAGAAGAACCAGATGTAGCAGCCCTTCGTCTTAAATTAAATACTTTTAATTATGATTTGAAATATCACCTACCTCAACTGGGTAATTTTGAAACCATAGTTGGTCTGCAGGGAATGTTTCAAAACAATAAAAACGAAGGTGAAGAAATTTTGATTCCCGATGCCTTTACTACTGATATCGGAATATTAGCAACTTCACACTATCATTTGGAAAAAATTGATTTTCAAGCTGGAATCCGTTTTGACTCCCGAAAAATTGAAAGTGAAGCCGCTAGAAATCCAACTGACATGGATTTTATTCCAGCACTAAATACAACCTTTAATAGCTTTACGGCTGCCTTAGGGGCTAAACTCGATATTGTTGAAAATTTTTCAACACGAATCAATCTTGCCAGTGGATTTAGAGCACCAAACTTGGCAGAGCTAACTTCTAATGGCGTTCACGAAGGTACAAACCGATACGAACGCGGGAATACAAATTTAACCAACGAGCAGAATTTTCAAGCTGATGTTGCTTTAGAGTACAGAAACGAACATATTGAGTTTTTTGCAAATAGTTTTTACAACGCCGTTAATGACTACATTTTTCTGTCACCTACCAATGAAACCATTGACAATGCACAGGTATTTGATTACTTGCAGGACAACGCATCACTTTATGGAGGCGAATTGGGCTTTCACCTTCACCCCCACCCGTTGGATTGGCTTCATTTAGAAAGTAGTTTCGAAACGGTTACGGGTAAATTGAGCAATGATGATTACTTGCCATTGATACCGGCAAATTCACTGCGGAATACATTCCGTGTAGAATTAAATGACGGGAAAACCAGAAAATCAAGTACAGCTTTTATAACACTCGAAAATACCTTTGATCAAAAAAATGTAAGCAATTTTGAAACAAGAACGGGAGGTTATTCATTACTAAGCGCAGGGATTGAAAGCAGTTTTCAATTTCAAAAGGTTTTATTTAAAATCGGCTTGAATGGAACAAATCTTACCGATAAAAAATATATAGCCCATCTCTCAAGATTAAAACCCGATGGTATCTTTAACATGGGAAGAAGTATTAATGTAAACCTAAAATTGAAAATTTAAAGAAAAAGCCCCAATTGGGGCTTTTTTTATTCGTTTACGCGAATTTCAATAGTCTGTGGGGTGGGCTGCTTTTTCCATACAAATGTGTATAACCACATAAGTGTAAAGGTTGGAACAACATCTGTAAAGGGTAAAACTTCCTCAACAAATACAAGAACAGAAGCGATTTTACCTTCAGTTCCTTTATACATTTCACTCATGTTTTTTGCTGCAATGGGCGCCCAAAGTAAATCTAAAAAGGGGCCAATTACGGGAATGGCCATTGTAGCCATACCTATTATATCATAAAAGATACTTTTTCGAAGTAATTTATATTTTTCGTTTTTCATTTTTGTTGTGTTTAATTTTATTACAAAGAGCAAAAAACATTCCAAAAAAATTATCCCAAATCACTACTGATTAATTTTAAAAATTCATTTCTGGTTTCTATAGCCTCAAATTGGCCACGAAAACCTGAAGTTGTTGTAACGCTATTCTGTTTCTGCACACCGCGCATCATCATACACATATGTGATGCTTCAATAACAACTGCAACTCCTTTTGGTTTTAAAGTATCATTTATACATTCCAAAATATCATGAGTTAAGCGTTCCTGAACTTGCAATCTACGCGCAAAAACATCTACCACCCGTGGGATTTTACTAAGACCCACAATATGTCCATCAGGAATATAAGCAATATGTGCTTTCCCAAAGAAGGGAAGTATATGGTGCTCACAAAGTGAATAAAGCTCAATGTCCTTAATAATAACCATATCGTGATAAGCTTCCGCAAACATGGCACTTTTTAATATTTCAGCAGGATCTTGACAGTTTCCCGATGTTAAAAATTGCATAGCTTTTGCTGCACGTTCCGGAGTTTTTAAAATTCCTTCTCGGGAAACATCTTCACCTATGGTGCTTAGAATATTGCTATAATCGTTAATCAAACTGTCTGTGACAGAATGTTCGTATTCCTCAAAATATTTGTATGATGACATTTTGTAAGTTTGAAAATTGAAAACCAAAAATAAACACATAAGTCTGAATAAAAACAATATAATCCATTGGATTGTATTATAGCGCTATAAATAGTACTTTCACGGTTTAAAATTTTGCTATGATTGAAGCCCATAATATTCACAAATATTACGACAACCTCCACGTTTTAAAAGGCGTTGACCTCTACATAAAAAAGAGTGAAATTGTTTCAATAGTTGGTGCGTCGGGTGCAGGAAAAACCACATTGCTGCAGATATTGGGAACGCTAGACGTTTTTGATAAATCAAAAAGTAAATTAGCCATAAATGGTATAAATATTGGTTCCCTTTCGGGGAAGAAATTAGCGCAGTTCCGAAATGAAAACTTGGGATTTATTTTTCAGTTTCACCAACTTTTACCAGAGTTTACAGCTCTCGAAAATGTTTGTATACCTGCATTCATAAAAAATACTCCCAAGACCGAAGCTGTCATAAGAGCAAAAGAACTTTTAGCGTTTCTTGGACTTTCACATCGCGAAGAACATAAGCCAAATGAGCTTTCAGGCGGAGAACAACAACGGGTTGCTGTAGCGAGGGCATTGATTAATAATCCAGCAATTATTCTAGCTGATGAACCTAGTGGAAACCTCGATACCGAAAGTGCCGAAAACCTGCACAATTTATTTTTCAAATTGCGGGATGAGTTTGGTCAAACCTTTGTTATCGTTACACACAATGAAGAACTGGCAAATATGGCTGATAGAAAATTGGTAATGCAGGACGGAAAAATTGTTGGCCATTAGATGAATAAAACTGAACTGAAGTTATTCCTTGATGAAAAGGTCAATATTTACAATAACACCAACTTTATTGAAACTGATCCTATTCAAATTCCACATCTTTTCACTTTAAAGGAAGATATTGAAATTGCAGGCTTTTTGGTGGCTACTATCGCTTGGGGAAATAGAAAAAGCATCATAACAAATGGCAACCGTTTAGTGGAATTGATGGGCAATTCGCCTTATGATTTTGTGATGAATTTTTCAGAAGAACATGTAGGGTCTCTTTCAAATTTTGTGCATAGAACTTTCAATAATGAAGATCTTGGCTATTTTCTGAAATCACTCCAAAACATTTATAAAAACCACGAAGGGCTGGAAAGCTTGTTTTCAAAACATGCCGAAAAAAACTCGATGCAACCGGCAATACATCAATTCAAAAAGACTTTTTTTGAACTCCCCCACCCGCCTCGTACACAAAAACATATTAGTGACCCATTGAAAAACTCGGCAGCAAAAAGAATAAATATGTTTCTTCGGTGGATGGTTCGTAATGACGCAGCAGGCGTGGATTTTGGAATTTGGAAAAGCATTTCCCCTTCCAAATTATCTTGTCCGCTTGATGTTCACAGTGGAAACGTTGCGCGAAAGCTTAAACTGTTAAAACGCAAACAAAATGATTCCAAAGCATTGATGGAGTTGGATAAGTCGCTTCGGAAGTTAGATCCAAACGACCCTGTAAAGTATGATTTTGCTCTTTTCGGATTAGGTGTTTTTGAACGGTTTTGATTTTAAGTTTAACCCATTTCACATAAATTTTTGATGTATTAAAATTCTTTATAAAATGTTGTACTTTTACGTTTGCACCCACAAATAAAGCTATTTGTAGGTTTTAATTTTAAACACCTAAACCCATTTTGATTGCACCCAAATTTCCAATAGATGAAGCCCAGCGTTTGGCGGCAGTCCGATCATATCATTTATTGGACACATTGCCTGAAAAGGATTTTGATAATATTACCGCGTTGACAGCAAATATTTGTGATGTGCCAATCTCTTTGGTGACTTTACTTGATGCAGACCGCAATTTTCTTAAGTCACATTACGGTATTCCTTTTAATGAATCACCAAGAGATATTTCTTTTTGCGGACACGCAATATTGGAAGAATCAAACATTTTTATAATTGAGGATGCAAGAAAAGATGATCGTTTTAAGGACAACCCATTAGTTACCGATATGAATGCCATTTTCTATGCCGGTGTTCGATTGGTAAACAGTGATGGCTATCCCTTAGGAACCCTTTGTGTTTTTGACACCAAGCCCCGTGTATTGACAAAATCCCAAAAAAAGGCACTCACAGCAATGGCCTACCAAGTTGTGAATTTGTTTGAGGCCCGAAAACGTAACAGAGCATTGCTTTCTGTCCAAAAAGAACTTAGGGAACGCAATGAGGAACTTAAAAATTTTGCTGGCGTGGTTTCCCACGATATGAAAATGCCACTAGCAAATATGATTATTACTTCTGATATGCTCCGCACAAAATATGGTCAGCATTTGGATGAGCAGGGCAAAGAATATTTAGATTATATCAAGCAGTCATCCTTTACGTTAAGCGAGTATGTTACTGGCCTATTGGAGCATTACGAAACCGATAAAACAGCATCTTTACGAAGTGAACCTTTTGACAGCCAAGACCTTTTAGAGGAAATAATAGAACTGCTGAACATCAACGTGGATTGTGAGATAAATCTCCCCGATGAAAATATAGAAATGCAGGCCAATAAAGTTGCCCTTGAGCAAATACTTTTAAACCTTATTGGCAATAGCCTAAAATACAACGACAAAAAGAAAATAAAAATTGATATTGGTTGTGAAGAAAAGGATGGCTTTTACTTTTTTACAATTACCGACAACGGAATGGGAATACCAAAAGACCGAATAGATCATATTTTTGATCTTTTTGTCACCACTGGAAATTTAGACCGAAATGGAAAAAAAGGAAATGGCATCGGACTTTCCACAGTAAAAAAGCTAGTTAATAGACTTGATGGTGAAATAGAAGTTTCTTCCACTTTGGGAGAAGGCACTACTTTTAAGTTTTGTGTGAAAAAGTTAGATTGATTTTACCTTTAGCTTGTAGAAATAGCTTTAATTGCGTTCCATTTTTTATCTTTGGCCAATATTTATAGGAATGCAGTTTAAACATCCAGAAATTCTTTACGCCCTTTTCCTGCTGCTCATCCCAATATTTATTCATCTTTTTCAACTTCGGCGTTTTCAAAAAGTTGATTTTACGAATGTCGCTTTTCTTAAAAAAGTGACCATCCAGACCCGAAAAAGCTCACAACTTAAAAAGTGGCTCACACTACTGATGCGTTTGCTAGCCTTAGCGTCTATTATTATTGCTTTTGCACAACCATTCACCGCTGCCAAAAATGCTCTAAATACAAAAAAGGAAACCGTAATTTATATTGACAATTCCTTCAGCATGCAGGCCAAAGGTGCAAAAGGTCCAATGCTGGAGCGAGCCTTGCAGGATTTGTTTGATAAAACTGGCGGCGGCGAAAAACTGAGTTGGTTCACCAATAATTCTGAACGAAGAAATGTTACCCCACAGGATTTTAAAAACGAGGTGCTTTCCATAGAATATTCACAAAGCCAATTGACCCCTGCACAGGTTTTATTAAAGGCCAACCAACTTTATTCAAATGAAAAAGATGTTTTGAAACGATTGATTTATCTTTCAGATTTTCAGCAACAAGAAATTTTTCCAGAGATACCTGAAGATTTAATTTTGGATGCTGTACCTCTTAAGCCTGTAAAAGCATCCAATATTTCCATTGATAGCGCATACATCGTTTCAAAGAATGCCTCCGTAACGCAATTAAAAGTAAAAGTCTCCAACACTACTTCTGAAATTTCGGAGGTTCCTATTTCTCTTTTCAACAAGAATAGATTAATTGCCAAAACAGCGTTGGATTTCTCAGAAAATTCTAACGGAACCGTAACTTTTGACATCGAAAATTCCGAAGAGTTTATTGGAGAACTACAAATTAATGAGCCCAATCTTCCCTTTGACAATTCGTTGTATTTCTCCATCAACAATCCAGGAAAAATAAAGGTTTTGGCTATTAATGAAGCAGACGGAAACTTTCTGCAACGCCTGTTTGATAAAGAGGAATTCCAGTTTAATCAGCAAACTTTCAAAACATTGAATTATAATGAAATTCCCGACCAGAATTTCATTGTGCTAAACGAGTTGAAGGAAATTCCGGCTTCATTGGCAACCGCTTTAAAAGCTTTTAGTGACAATGGCGGAAGTATTTTAATTATACCAGCTTCACAAGCAGATTTAAGTGGCTATAATAACTTTTTGTTAACGATGGCATTGGGAACACTTACAGAGGAAAAAAGTCAAGAAAAAATGATTACTAAAATTGTTTTTTCGCATCCGCTCTTTAAAGATGTTTTTGAAAAAGAGGTCGAAAATTTTCAATATCCGAAGGTCAATTCGTTTTATAGAGTTTCAACTAATGCATCTGCAGCAATCGGTTTTGAGGACAATCAGCCGTTTTTACTTCAAAAAAACAAAACCTATCTATTTGCAGCCCCAATTAATAAGGAAAATTCCAATTTTCAGAATTCGCCATTGGTAGTGCCCACCATTTATAATATGGCTTTGCAGAGCTTGCCACTGCCACACTTGTATTACACTATTGGTCAGCAAAATGAAATCGCTGTTCCCGTAAAGTTGGGTCAGGATGAAATAATCACCGTTAAAGACAGTACCGAACAGTTTATTCCAATTCAGCAAACAAAAGCCAATTATGTTTTGATGACAACCACTGATGAGCCCGCGAAAGCTGGGAATTATCAAATAATGAAGAAAAACGAGTTCTTGGAAAACATAAGTTTCAATTATTCACGAAGCGAGAGTGAATTACAATACTTGAGTCCCGAATATTGGGAAGGTGCGAAAGTTTATAGTTCGGTGGAAGCTCTTTTTGATTCTATTGAAGATGCGAACGCTATTAATAGTTTTTGGAAATGGTTTGCTATTTTTGCACTGCTCTTTTTACTTTTTGAAATGCTTATCTTAAAATTCTACAGATGAAGATATTACTGAAATCCGCGACCATAATAGATGTTTCAAGCAGGCATCATTTAAAAAAACGGGATGTTTTAATAGAAAATGGTAAAATTTCAAAAATTGCTTCTACAATTCCTTCAGTTGAAAAAACAAAAGAAGTTTCCCTAAAAAACCTTTACATTTCCCAAGGCTGGTTTGATAGCAGCGTTTCTTTTGGCGAACCTGGTTTTGAAGAACGTGAAACTATTGAAAATGGATTAAAAACAGCAGCTTACAGCGGATTTACAAGTGTTGCCGTAAATGCCAACAGCTTTCCGGTTACGGACAGCAAAGGGCATATAAAATTTCTGAAAAGTAAAGCCGAAGGAAATGCCGTGAGCCTCTACCCTATTGGCGCACTAACCGTAGGCAGTAAAGGAACAGATCTTGCAGAATTGTATGATATGCAAAACGAAGGTGCGGTTTCCTTTTACGATTATAAAAACCCCATTGCGAATGCAAACTTGCTAAAAATAGCGCTGCAATACACACAAAATTTTGATGGATTAGTACAATCGTTTCCATTTGAAAAATCTGTGGCTCGAAACGGAATGGTGAACGAAGAAATAAACAGTACCCGATTGGGGTTGAAAGGAATTCCGGCACTTTCGGAAGAGCTCCAAATTATTCGCGATTTGTATATTTTAGAATATACGGGTGGTAAGCTTCATATTCCTACCATTTCAACCAAAAAATCTGTTGAACTGGTTAAGGATGCCAAGAAAAAAGGATTGAACGTAACGTGTAGTGTTGCTATTTTCAATCTTATTTTAACAGATGATGTTTTGGAAGAATTTGACACAAACTATAAATTACTTCCGCCCTTACGCACCAAAGAAGATACAAAAGCATTATTAAAAGGACTAAAAGACGGAACAATTGATGGCATTACAAGCGACCACAACCCAATTGATGTGGAGCATAAAAAAACCGAATTTGACCATGCGTATTTCGGAAGTACTGGTCTTGAAAGCTGTTTTGGAGCGCTAAATAGTGTTTTGGGGATTGAGGAATCTGTTAAAGCACTTACGGGTTTAAAACAAGCTTTCAATATTCCTTCGGAAAAAATTGAGGAAGGACATTTTGCTAACCTTACATTGTTCAATCCTGACCAACGTTGGGAGTTTTCTGAAAAAGATATTCTATCAACTTCAAAAAATGCTGCATTCCTCGGAACAAAATTAAATGGAAAGCCTTACGGAATTTTGGCAAACAACAAATTGGTGCTGAATAAATAATGAAGACTTCACCCGCAGGAAAATCTACCGCTCTCATTGCCTACGCTCCTTTTGTGGGCTTTATTATTGCCTATTTTTTCAACAGGGAAGAAAACCACCCCTTTGCCACTTGGCATATAAAAAATATGTTTGGATTAACAATAATGTTCATCGTTTCACTTGTTATACAAGCACAGGTAGATGTAACGATTGGTGATATTATTTGGTTAATCTGTCTTTTGCTGTGGCTCTTTTCCTGGGCGATGGCTTTTTTCAACAAAAGGAAAGGCATTCCATTTTTAAGTGAAAAATTTCAGGAATGGTTTACATTTTTAAATTAATGTATTGGTTATCTTTATCTTATAAATTTCACTAACCTAAAATCAAAAAAAATGGAAACAACTGCAGACAATGGCAAAACCGTAGCCATCATTGCTTACATTACCTTAATTGGCTGGATCATCGCTTTAATAATGAACAATGGAAATAAAACCGCACTGGGTTCATTCCATGTGCGGCAATCTCTGGGCATTATGTGCGTGGGAGTAGTATTGAGTATCGTTATAAGTTTTATTGGAGTTTCAATACTTACTTGGATTGTACAGCTCGCAATTTTGGTATTTTGGCTCCTTGGTTTGATAAGTGCCGTTCAGGGCGAAATGAAACCGGTTCCTGTTCTTGGCGAACAATTTCAAGAATGGTTTAAAGGAATTTAATTTTAAACAATTTTTAACGAGACCTTTTCTACTGAAAGAACTTCAGTTTAAAAGGTCTTGTTTATTTTTGTAGTCTATGGAAAAACAGACCTTACTTTTAGAACACAATTATAGACCCGCAAAAAATTCTTCGGAAAATCCACCGGCAATTATAATGCTGCACGGCTTTGGGAGTGATGAAAATGATTTGTTCTCCTTTGCCAACGAACTTCCGGAAAAATATGCAATCATTTCTCTAAAGGCCCCAATACGGTTGGAACCGTACGGAAATGCTTGGTATAATATTTATTTTGACAATTCACAGGGAAAATTCAGCGACGATGAACAAGCCGTTGCCTCTCGCGAATTGGTTTCAAAATGTATAGATGAAGTAGTTGAAAAATACAAAGTTGACAAAAATAATATTACACTTCTCGGTTTTAGTCAAGGGACCATTTTAAGTTTTGCAGTTGCATTGAGCTATCCCGAAAAGATAAAAAACGTAATCGGCTTGAGTGGTTATATTAATGAGGAAATTTTAAAGGAGGGGTATGCCAAAAACGATTTCAGCAATCTAAAGGTTTATACTTCCCACGGCAGTGTGGACCAAGTGATTCCCGTGCAATGGGCCCGAAAAACTGAGCCTTTTCTCAAAAAATTAAATATAGACTGCAAGTATTCGGAATTTCCCGTGGGTCACGGGGTTGCTCCCCAGAATTTTTATGAACTTAAAAATTGGTTGGATAAAATTTAACCTTTGATCTTCAGGTAATTACCTAGTTTTGATATAAAAAGGAAGCGAGTGGTGTCAATTCCAGTTCTTTTTTATCATTAAAATAATATTCCAAAATCATTTCACCCCAATAAGTATTGTCTGTAAAATCAGCAAGTATCCATTTGTGATTGAGAAATTTTAACTTGTTGATTTTCATATCGCCTGCCATTCCCTCAAATGGAACTAAGGGATTGTTTCCCTTTTTAAGATTGAAATCATAAATTTGATCAGAAACCATTGATTCTACTGCAGAAGCCTCATAACCCAAGTTTTCAAAATAGGTCATCGCATTATCATTTCCCATTAAAGTGAAATAGTTCAGGTTCATTATTTCCCCATTCAACTTTTCGATTGAATCATTATACTTTTGAACCTTAGCTTGCAGATTTTCAATCTGGGATTCCTGAGATTCAAAAATGCTTTTCTCATTCATATATTGATAAATTATGAAAAGCACTGCAAAAAGGAACAGGTACATAAAAATTTTGTTTCTCATAATCAAATAGTTATAGTGAGTGTATCATAGGCCAAATGGACATTTTTTGGAAGTTTCTTTTCCACTTCATCATGAAAGCCCATTAAATGGCTAATATGGGTAAAATATGTTTTCTCTGGTTTTACTTTTCCTGCAAAGTCAAGGGCTTCCGAAAGGTTGAAATGGGAATAATGAGGTTCTTCGCGCAAAGCATTTACAACCAAGACCTTTGTTCCTCTTATTTTTTCAATTTCTTCTTCAGCAATGGTTTTAACGTCCGTTAAATATGTAAAGTCTCCCACCCTAAAACCTAAAACCGGCAAGGTGTCGTGGAACGCTTCAATTGAAACAACTTCCTTTCCCCCTATTGTGAAAGGTCTGTCTTTATCAATCACAATTTCTTCAACACTAGGCGCTCCGGGATATTTATTTTCAGTTTCAAAAATATAAGCAAAGCGTTCGTGCAATGATTTAAAAACTCGCTTATGGGCATAGAAAGGCATGTTGCCCTGCATAAAGTTAAATGGACGTATATCGTCCAAACCTGCGGTGTGGTCACTGTGCTCGTGCGTTAAAAGAATGCCGTCCAGTTTTGAAACATTTTGGCGCAACATTTGCTGTCTAAAGTCTGGACCGCAATCAATAACGTAAGTAAAATCATCCCATTGCAATAAAACCGAAACGCGCAAACGTTTATCCTTTGGGTCACTGCTTTTACAAACAGGATGATTGCTGCCTATTACGGGTATGCCTTGAGAAGTTCCAGTGCCGAGAAATGTAACGCGGAATGTTGATTTCATCTGCGCAAAAATACTGGTATTTTTTTTGTTTACCTATTGTATTTGCTACCTTTGTTATATTAAAAAATAGAACGTTGCTATGCCAGAAACCATAATAGGAGACAAGGAATTTGAAAATATTCCCTCCATAAAAAGTAAGGCTTTACGAATTAATCTGAACGAAAACATTTACGGCACTTTTGCTGAAATTGGAGCCGGGCAAGAAACCGTTCGGAATTTTTTTAGGGCCGGCGGTGCTTCTGGAACCATTGCAAAAACGATGTCTGCCTATGATAAAGACTTTAGCGACGCAATCTATGGAATAGAAGAAGATGGCCGGTATGTAACAGAATCAAGACTTCAAAAGATGCTCTCGCATGAGTTTAACTTGATTGAAGAGCGCATAAATCGTGAAAAACACCCAAACAGACTTTTCTTTTCGTATGCAAATACTGTTGCCACGATTGATTTTGCTAAAAAATATAAGGGTCACGGTTGGGTAGGTATTCGGTATCAAATAGACCCAAAAGAGCCCTACAATGAAATAACCCTTCATATTCGTTTTCACGAAAATGATGCCCAATTACAGCAGATTACACTTGGTACTTTAGGTGTAAATTTAATTTACGGTGCGTATTATAAATATGACCAACCCAATAAATTGCTTCGTTATCTGTACGATCATATCGATAAGGATAAAATTGAAATTGATACCATAAACTTTTCTGGGCCTCGCTTTAAAGACGTTGACAACAGATTGATGAGTCTTCAGTTAATTAAAAATGGCATGACCGATGCGGTTATGTTTAACCCAGAAGGCCACAATATACTTCCTGCAAGAATACTTTATAAAAAAAATATATTGGCCCTTCGCGGTAGTTTTAGGCCCGTTACTAAGGTCAATATAGATATGTTTGAACGTTCTTATGAAATGTTTTTGAAGGAAAATAGGGTAGAAAAAGATAGAACTGAGGTGATATTTGAAATTACACTTTCAAATTTACGTGCCGAAGGTGAAATTGACGAGGAAGATTTTATGGACCGAGCAAGATTGCTATGTTCTTTGGGGCATACGGTTATGATTTCAAATTTTCAGGAATATTATAAACTAGTCGAATATTTCTCCAGATATACAAAGATGCGTATGGGCCTTGCCATGGGCGTTAATAATCTTGTAGACATATTTGATGAAAAATATTATCGACACTTAAGTGGCGGTATTTTGGAAGCCTTTGGAAAACTCTTTTTTAAAGATTTAAAGGTTTACCTGTACCCTATGAAAGATGCAGAAACAGGAGAATATACTAATAGTGAAAACCTGAAAGTGCATCCACGAATGAAAGAATTGTACAAATTCTTTAAATACAATGGCAAGGTTGTAGATATCACAGATTATAACCCTGACAACATGGAGATATTTTCTCGTGAAGTGTTGGCAATGATAGAAACTGGTGAAGAAGGATGGGAACAAATGTTGCCACCTGGGGTTTCAGAAATTATAAAGGATAAGCAACTTTTCAATTATAAGCCTACTGCTGAAAAGGTAGATAATTAATTCAGTATCTGCGCAGCGTGATCTTTGGTCTTAACCTTGTCAATGACACGGGTTATGATTCCGTTTTCATCCATTATAAAAGTTTTTCTGTGAATACCGTCAAATTCCCTACCCATAAATTTTTTTGGTCCCCATACCCCAAAACTATTTATTACCTCCTTATTTTCGTCTGCTAATAACGGAAAGGGAAAATCATATTTTTCTTTAAAGTTTTTTTGTCGTTTTTCACTATCTGCGCTTACGCCCAATAATTCATAGCCTTCTTTTTGTAATTCTTTATAATTGTCTCTAAGATTACAAGCTTCTGCTGTACACCCAGGAGTATTGGCTTTGGGATAGAAAAACACAATCCATTTCTTTCCCTTAAAGTCTTTTGAGGAAATACTATTTCCATCTTGATCGTTTACTGTAAAATCTGGGGCCTTATCTCCTACCTCTAATGTTTTCATTATATTTATTTTTGCATAAAAATACTTAAAATGACCAAGCAGGAAAAGGTAACATTTGTTATTGATACGTTAAATAAAATTTATCCACAAATTCCAATTCCCTTGGACCATAAAGATCCGTATACTTTATTGATTGCCGTATTGCTTTCCGCGCAAAGCACAGATGTTCGGGTCAATCAAATTACGCCACTTTTGTTTGAAGTAGCTGATAATCCTTATGATATGGTGAAACTTACCATAGAGGAAATTAGGGAAATCATAAAACCAGTGGGGCTCTCGCCAATGAAATCAAAAGGTATCCACGGACTATCAGAAATATTAATAGATAAATATAACGGGCAAGTACCCGCAGACTTTGAAGCTTTAGAGTCTTTACCCGCTGTAGGCCATAAAACAGCAAGTGTCGTTATGAGCCAAGCCTTCAACGTACCTGCCTTTCCAGTGGACACTCACATACACCGATTGATGTACCGTTGGGGTTTTACTAATGGAAAAAATGTAGTACAGACAGAAAAAGATGCAAAACGTTTATTTCCAAAAGATTTATGGAATAAACTGCATCTTCAAATTATTTGGTATGGAAGACAATACTCTCCTGCCCGAGGCTGGGATTTGGAAAACGACATTATTACCAAGACCATTGGCAGAAAGGCGGTAATAAAAGAGTATTGGAAAGATAAGAGATAATCAAAAAAAACCCCGAAAAGCTAATTCCGGGGTTTCTCCAAAGTTTAGTTTAGAAGTGCTTCAAACTTCATTTTATGGTAATCTATAACACTTAAAGCCATCGAATAATCCAGAAGAAATTTAATTGTTTCTTCTTTTGGAACGAGTTTTTTATTCACGTCGTCCACACGTGATGTTTCGGAGTAAAATTTTTGCATAGAATGTTATTTTGAGGTTTTATTTCCAAATAACGTAGCAAAAATCACTTTATTGTATCAATTGGTCAATATAATATTATGTTTATCAATTACTTTGCGCAAATTGATGAGGGCATAACGCATCCGTCCCAGTGCAGTATTAATACTGACGCCTGTTTGCTCACTAATTTCCTTAAAGCTCATATCTTTATAAATTCGCATAATCAATACTTCCTTTTGATCATCCGGAAGTTCCTGGATTAATCTGCGAACATCACTTTCAACCTGCCCCTTAATTATCTGTTTTTCCACATTCAATGCATTGTCGCTTAAAACCGAAAAAATATTAAAGTCATTATTGTTTTCAAACTTGGGCATGCGGTTGTTTTTTCTGAAATGGTCTATCACCAAGTTATGGGCAATTCGCATTACCCAGGGAAGAAATTTTCCCTCTTCATTATAAGCTCCTCTCTTTAAGGTTTTAATTACCTTAATAAAAGTGTCTTGGAAAATATCTTCAGCGACATCCCTATCAAAGACTTTCGAATAAATAAAACTGTAGATTCTTTGCTTGTGTCGAGTTATCAACTCGCTAAGTGCAGATTCATTACCGTTCATATAAGCGCTCACTAAGAACGCATCAGAGTTTGTGCTTTGCTTCATATCAATACTTCTTTAAAAAATAAACAACTATGGTGATTTGGTTGCTTAGTTACAATGTTTATTTGTTAAAAGTAATGATCAGCTATAGGCAATAATTTTTATATATGACGTTAAGAGCCGTAAATATAACAACAAAGAAATCACAAATGCAAAAAAAAGGTTAAATTTTTCATTAAAAAATAATAATAACCTCAAATGTGCATTGCTGAAATCGATATAGTATCTTTGCTAAAAGCTATAAAAAAGGAAAAAATAAATTGAGTACGGAAACTATAGACACCAAAAAAAACATCCTCATTCAGGGTGCTAAACTTCATAACCTTAAAAATATTTCTGTTGCTATTCCTCGGAATAAATTGGTTGTAATAACAGGTCTCTCCGGAAGCGGAAAATCCAGTTTGGCGTTCGATACGCTTTATGCAGAAGGCCAGCGCCGCTACGTGGAGAGCCTTTCCAGCTATGCGCGCCAGTTTTTGGGAAGGTTGGATAAGCCAAAAGTAGATTCTATAAAAGGAATCGCTCCGGCAATTGCAATTGAACAAAAAGTAAATTCCACAAATCCGCGTTCTACAGTTGGAACTTCCACTGAGATTTATGACTATTTGAAATTGCTTTACACACGAATCGGAAAAACCATTTCGCCAATTTCCGGCAAAGAAGTTAAAAAAGATACAACTACAGATGTTATAAATTTCATAAAAAAGTTTTCTGAAGGTGAAAAGCTACTGCTCCTTGCCCCTATTCTTCTGGAAGAAGGCCGCACAATGCAAAACAAAATTCAAGCATTAGCACAACAAGGCTACTCAAGAATTAAAATAAATGATGAAGTATTACGAATTGATGAATTAGAAGGCAAATCCTTTCCGAATAAAATAGATTTGGTAATTGATCGAATCATTACAAAAGACGAAGAAGATTTTTACAACAGATTGGCTGACGCCATTGAGATAGCCTTTTTTGAAGGTAAAGGCGAACTTTATATTCAAGCACTTTCCTCCAATAAAATTACAGAATTCAACAACCGCTTCGAAGCCGATGGAATGATTTTCATGGAACCAAATGTGCATCTCTTCAGTTTTAACAATCCGTACGGCGCCTGCCCCACTTGCGAAGGCTACGGTGAAGTTATCGGCATAGATGAAGATTTGGTGATTCCAAATACTGCGCTCTCAATTTATGAGAATGCCATATTTTCTTGGCGAGGAGAAAGCATGAGTTGGTATCGCGATCAATTGGTGAACAGTGCCTATAAATTTGACTTTCCAATCCATAAACCATGGTTTAAACTTACTGAAGAACAGAAACAACTTGTTTGGGACGGAAACAAATATTTTGAGGGATTGAATTCTTTCTTTTCCTTTTTGGAGTCAAAAAGCTATAAAATCCAAAACCGTGTTATACTTTCGCGCTATCGCGGAAAGACAAAATGTACAACTTGCAAAGGAAAGCGTCTTCGTCCCGAAGCCGGCTATGTAAAAGTCAACAATACTGCAATTCAGGAATTGGTGGAATTGCCATTGGATAAAACAGCTGATTTTTTTAAAAACCTTACTCTTTCAGAATTCGATGAAAAAGTAGCAAAGCGCTTGTTGCTAGAAATCAATAACCGTCTTCGCTTTTTGCAGGATGTTGGTTTGGGCTATTTAACTTTGAATAGAAAGTCAAACACCCTCTCGGGCGGCGAATCGCAACGAATAAATCTTGCCACCTCTTTGGGAAGCAGCCTTGTAGGTTCGATGTATATTTTGGATGAACCGAGCATTGGGCTTCACCCAAAAGATACAGAAAGACTAATCGTTGTTTTAAAATCGCTTCGCGATTTGGGAAATACGGTAATAGTAGTAGAGCACGACGAAGATATAATGAAAGCAGCTGATGAAATAATTGACATTGGTCCAGAAGCCGGAACTTTTGGTGGCGAAGTGGTTGCACAAGGAACCTATGCTGAAATTTTAAAATCCAATTCGCTCACCGCAAAATATTTAAATGGCGAAATGGAAATTGAAGTTCCAAAGAAACGGCGTACTTCAAAGAATAAAATTTCCATTACCGGCGCGCGACAGAACAACTTAAAGAATATTGATATTACTTTCCCATTGAATGTTTTTACTGCAGTAACAGGTGTTTCGGGAAGTGGAAAAAGTACTTTGGTGAAGAAAATTCTCTATCCTGCCTTAATGCGTGAAATTGGTGGATATGGCGAAAAACCAGGACAATTTTCAGAAATCAAAGGAGATTTCAACACTATAAAAAGTATTGAATTTATTGACCAAAACCCTATTGGCCGCTCCAGCCGAAGCAATCCGGTAACCTATATTAAAGCGTATGATGATATAAGAAATCTGTATGCTTCCCAGAAACTTTCGGACATTCGTGGGTACAAAGCAAAACATTTCAGTTTCAATGTAGATGGGGGTCGCTGCGAAACTTGCAAAGGCGAAGGTGAAGTTACAATAGAGATGCAGTTTATGGCAGATGTGCATTTAATATGTGATACGTGCAATGGTAAACGTTTCAAAAAGGAAGTTTTGGAAGTAACTTTTGAAAATAAAAATATTGACGATATTCTCACAATGACTGTGGATGATGCGGTAGCATTTTTTGGAGAACATAAGCAGGATAAAATTGCGGCCAAATTGCAACCATTACAAGATGTAGGGTTGGGCTATGTACAGCTTGGGCAAAGCTCCTCTACCCTTTCCGGTGGGGAGGCGCAACGTATTAAGCTTGCTTCCTTTTTGGTTAAGGGAACTTCAAAAGAGAAAACTGTTTTCATTTTTGATGAACCTACTACTGGACTTCACTTTCACGATATAAAAAAATTATTGGCTTCCTTTTATGCTTTACTCGACAGAGGCCACACGGTAATTGTGGTAGAACACAATTTAGATTTGATTAAATGTGCAGATTACATTGTTGATCTTGGGCCAGAAGGTGGTGAAAATGGCGGACAAGTGGTTGTAGTTGGTACTCCAGAAGAAGTTGTAAAAAGCAAAGAATCTTTTACTGCGGAATATTTAAAGGAAAAACTTATATAGAATTATATATTCTTGGCACACTAATTGAAATCAAAATATTAGAAATAAGACTTTTAGTTTTTTTGGTTGGTTAGTTTTTAAAGTCCGTTGAATTGTTAAAACAGTTCAGCGGATTTTTTATTTGAATATCTTTAAAATTCCCTTCCAATCATATAGCAATCCAAAACACCTTCTGAAAATCAACTACTTAAAACTTTGGCACGGTCGTTGGTTATTTAATAGCGTACTCAGCTGACCAAAAATTTAAAGCAAGTACGAACCTTTTAAAAATTGAAACTATGAAAAACATAGCATTTATTTTTAGCGTCCTTTTGATGGGATATTCAGCAAATGCAACTTCCCTTGAAAATGCAGATAACCTAAGAAGAGGATATGACGGAAGTGCCTACATCTTTATTGAAGGCGATGTGGAATTTTCCGTTTTTCCCGACGGTCAATTTGATTTTGTATATGTGGGGCCTCAAAAAGGTTCAAGCGTTACGATAAACACTCCCAATGTGAATATAAGTTTCAATTCGGGATATGACTATGACGCTTATGTACAGTACGATGATTACGGAGCGGTCATACAGGTAGAAAGTGTCCCTATCTATTATGATTACTACGGACGTATCATTCAAGCAGGTAATGTAGACATTCAATACAACGACCGACGCTTAGTACGCGTTGGCGGGCTTCATATAGTTTACAACAATTATGGCTACTTTTCACACGCCACAGGTGTTATAAACGTTTACAATCCATATTACGTTTACCGCCCTTGGCACGTATACTACGCACCTCCTATATATACACACTGTGTGGTTTATGATCTGCCCTACAGAAGATATTACAGTCCTATTAGATACAGTTACCATGACCATGTAGTCTATTATAAAAAGAGACATCGGGTAGCTTACCATAATGGCCGCAGAGATTTTTATCGTCCAGGAAGCCGAGTTTACGATAAAAAAGGCAGGGCTTCAATAAATAAAAATTACAACCCCAATAGAAGAAATACTATGATTGCGACCAGCAATACGCGATCTAATAGTACTGTAAGAAATAATAGCACAACCCGAAACAATAATTCTCGAAGCAACAGT
The DNA here is from genome assembly GCA_002715485.1 of Aequorivita sp. Classification (GTDB taxonomy): domain Bacteria; phylum Bacteroidota; class Bacteroidia; order Flavobacteriales; family Flavobacteriaceae; genus Aequorivita. The sequence continues at coordinate 25,387 of PAZL01000063.1, forward strand.
GCTATAAGAAATAATAACTCACGGAGTGAAACCGTAACTAGAAATAGAAGCTCTAATAGTAAAGGCGCTGCTGTTATTGATAGAAACAGGAGTAACACAAAGGTAAAAAGCAATACCTCTCGAAATAATGTAAGAGATATGAGAAGTGACAATACCGTTCTTTCCTCAAATAATAAAACTGTTTCTACTAACAAATCGGTTCAAAGACAAACCCGAGTAACATCGAACAATAGAAACAGCTCAGTAAGTAGAAACAAAACCCAGGCTCCAAAGCGGGAAACCGCTAGCCGTGGCCGTAGTACAGTAAATAAATCCAGCGCTCCTTCACGCAGCAGTTCAAAAGCTAGCACCTCTCGAGGTAATTCATCTAGAGAAGCTAGTTCCAGAAGAGGACGCGGATAAAGATAGTTTTTTGGTTGGTTGGTTAAACCTCCGTGATTCGCTTCTGGCGGAGATCGGGGGTTTACTTTTTTAAATTAAAAATTAATGATGCCATTTGCTGTGTAAGCCCCCTTCTACTATATTTTTCAATTCCTTGGGAAGCAATCTTTAAATGGCCACTTTTGAAATCTTTGTACAATTGAAGGATTTCAGCTTTCAATTCATCGTTATCCCAATAGCTGAAAAATTTTCCGGCATTGGTATCTTGAATAATTCCTTCGATATCACTTTCCTTGGGACCCAAAGCAATGATTGGGCGTTTGGCAGCTAGATACTCAAATAGTTTTCCTGGAATAATAGCACGGGTTTCCGCACGGTTTATTTCAACCAAAAATAAAACCTGACTTTTATGTTGAAGCCGTAGTGCTTCGGTATGGGACACATATCCCAAAAACTTACAATTTTCCAATAGTTGGAAATTTTCAAGACTTTGTTTCACTTCTTGGCTCACAGCTCCTGCAAATTTCAATTGCAGATCTTTTTTAAAGTTTTGGTCTTCTTTGCAAATTTCAGCAAGCACTTTCCATAAAATCTCTGGGTTTCTTTCACTCAACAAGGAGCCTATATGTGAAATTGAAAAGACAGAATCTATCTCAAAATCAATTTTCTCAGTAATATCGTAACCGTTCGTAATAACCTCTATGGGTCTTTCAGTAATCATCCCAAACTCTTTTTTGGTCGTAGGGCTAGTTACTGTGATAATCGATGCCGATTTTAAAACCGAGGCTTCCAATGCCTTGTGCTTTCTAGCTGAAGCTTTGCTCAATCGAAGAGATTTGTGGTAATGAATAGTCGTCCACGGATCACGAAAATCTGCAATCCATTTTATATCCAATTCCTTTTGAAGTTGCATTCCAATTAAGTGAAGGCTGTGAGGCGGTCCTGTAGTAATCACTAAATCTACAGGATTTTCAGAAATATATTCTGAAAGAAATTTTACCGAAGGCTTTACCCAACCCACGCGCGCATCGGGAATAAAAAAATTGCCGCGAATGTAAAGCATCAGCTTTTCCATTGCCGAAATTTCTTTTTTTGAAATAATACCGCTGCTTATCTGTTTGGTCTTTTTTTTTGAAAAAAGTTTTGCAAATCGATACGGTTCTTTAATTGGTTTTTTTAAAATTTTGATATCCGAAGGAATTTCAAAAGAAAAATTTTCGTCAATCAAAGGATAGTTCGGATTTTCGGGAGCATACACTATGGGTTCCACGCCAAATTCCCTAAAATATTTCACAAACTTCAACCACCGCTGTACGCCCGGACCGCCCGCGGGAGGCCAATAGTATGTGATGATAAGGGCGCGTTTCATTTATTCTTGCAGTTCTTTTTTTCGAAAGGCAAAATACAGCCCGCTCAATAAAATTAATAGGAATATAATACTGCTCACCAAAGAAATGGTACTTCCGGTTTGGATTACTTTTGGTTCAAACTTGAATTCTATTTTATTATTTCCCGCTGGGATAACCATAGCACGAAGTACATAATTGGCTCGGAAATATTCAGCAGGTTTACCATTTATATATGCGTTCCAACCTTTTGGGTAATATACTTCCGAAAAGACAGCCAATTGCGGCGACTTGGTAGAAGCTTCGTAAACTAGATGATTGGGTTGATAAGTGAATAGTTCAATAGTTGCCGTACTGTCCCTTTCAATTTTTTGGTTCGGAATTTTTGAAAGAAATTCTTTATTGATAACTGCGGTTCTTTTGGTGTCCAAACTGTCCAAAAGCTGAATTTCCTCATTTGCATTTTCCGCAGGTAACACGTTTTCAACAAACCAAGCATCTCCATTTGCATACGGATTACGCTGCGCCACTGCACCACCGTTTTTGTTTTCCACAATAATGTAGCGCACGTTCAGCATATTTAGAATACCTATATTGCCCTTGCTTATGTAAAATTCATTTAAATCCTGCATCCTGCCAGGCTTTGCAGCGTGGTATCCCCCCAAAGCATTGTGATAATAACTGGCGCGCCCACTATTGAAAGCATTTGCAGCAGCATCATAAACACGGTAATGCCCATCATCTTCCAAAATTTGTATGTCTGCCCCATTTTTTTGGAAAGGCTGCTCAACCAACTTTGCTTGTACAAAATCTTCTTCATTCACATATCTTCTATCAACGCCAACTAAATCTACCAATATCAATAAGCAAAGTGCAGCAACGGCAAAGCCTTTTTTAAGAGTGCCTTTCATAAAAAACCAAAGAACTGCAGCCGTTAAAAGCACAAATATCAACGAACGGATAGCATCTGAAGTGAAAAGCGACATTCTATCCTCACGGATGGCCTCCAAAAATGGAAGTCCCATTTCATCCCTAAAATAGCTATCGTACGGACTCGCAAAATCGAACAAGGTTGTTTTAAAGAGAATAAATAGCAAGGTAATTCCACCCACAATTCCTGTTGACCAAAGCAGAGCTTTTTTCTTTTCATCTTCTTTTTCAAAATGACTAAAAAACTGATGTAAACCAACAATAGCAAGGATTGGAAGAATCAATTCAATAATTACTTGAATGGAAGAAACTGCGCGGAATTTATTATACATCGGCACATACTCAATGAAAAACTGAGTCAGCCCTTTAAAATTGTCTCCCCAAGAAAGTAGTAGGGTTAAAATAAAACCTGAAACTATCCACCACTTTAATCTCCCACGAACTAAAAAGAGCGCCAACACAGAAAGAAATATAACAATCGCGCCTATATATGCCGGGGCTCCCACATAGGTCTGTTCGCCCCAATACATTGGAATTTGGTTTAAAACTTGATTAGCTTCCTGTGCAGAAGCACCCATTCGCATCAAGCTCTCTACGGTTTTGGAATCTTTTGGAAAGGACTCGGCAGAACTTCCGCCCATAAATCGTGGAATATATAAATTGAAACTTTCCAGCCTGCCGTAGCTATATTCAGTAATATAATCGTAATCTAGCCCTGTTTTGTTGTCTTTCGGCGTACCGTCTGCATTTATTGTCAATTCAGTTTTTCCGCGAGTAGAAGTATCTGCATATTCTTTTGTTGCCAAAATATTTGTAGCATTCAAGCCCATGGAAATTATTACTGCAACCATCATGATACCTACAGCTTTGAAATAATGGGGCAGCATTTTCTTTTTAAAAGCATCAATCAAATAAACAATGCCGATGATTACTACTAACAGCATCAAATAATATGTCATTTGGAAGTGGTTTGCAACCAGCTCCAGTCCCATGGAAACGGTCAGCAGTAAAAACCCCCACAAATATTTTCCACGGAAAGTGAGAAATATTCCGCTTAAAACAAAGGGCATATAGGCTATTGCATGGGCTTTTGCGTTATGGCCCACCCCTAAGATTATTATCAAATAGGTTGAAAATCCAAACGCCAGCGCACCCAAAAAGGCAAGTTTATAGTCCACTTTCAGCACTAGGAAAAGAATATACATTCCAATAAAATAAAGGAAGAGATAATCAGCCGGACGGGGCAGAAAACGGATAGCGAGATCGAGCTGTTTTATGTAATTGTTCGGGTATTTTGCACCCAATTGATACGTTGGCATTCCGCCGAAAGCGGCATCGGTCCAATAGGTTTCTTCGCCGGTTTTCTCTCGGAAATCATTTTGCTGTTTTGCCATTCCAGTGTATTGCACGATATCACTTTGGAATATTTTTTTCCCCTGTAAAACCGGGTTAAAATAGGCTAGCGAAGCCACGATAAACAAAACGAAAACAACTAAATGCGGAAGGATTTTTTTATAGCTGGACTGCATAATTTGGCTTGTGATTTTGAAGAGGGGAAATTATGAAAAATATATTTAACGCTGTACGCCGGAATTACTTCAAGTTTTTGCAAACCATATCATCCCGTTTCATGCAATCACCACTACTCTACCTCTTCATAATCCACATATTCCCCAACTTTTTTGCTATTTCGGGAATTTGGCGAAGGATTTTTATCAATGGTAATACTCCCCTCCTTTTCGCGCTGGGTGTTCATGTTTGGACTATTTCCGAAGAATTGCTCAAACTGCTGTCCTGCTTTTTTTGAAATATAGCGCATTAAATAAGGAGTTGCCAGTCTAATAAGAAACTTTAGACCAAAGTATACCAGAAGAACGATTAATATCGTTTTTAGGAATGTCATCATAACTGTAAAATTCTTTCCAAAAATAAGAATTGGTGTAGAAAAAGACGAATGTTGACTATTAAATAAATGGTAAAATCTTATATCTTTGAACTAAACCCAACTATCCATGAATATCAAACTTCCCTTTCTATTTCTGCTTTGCACTATTTCTTTTTCTCCTGTTTCGGCACAATATACCGAAATGATTAATACCAACCGCCCCGGCGGCTCACAGGGTGCTTTTTCGGTTGGAACTAATGTACTTCAGGTTGAGACTGGATTTAGCTACGGAAAAGAAAAGCACGAACTATTGAAAACAGAGACTAACGGTTTTAACATTGATTATTCCGTTCGCTATGGATTTTGGAAAGAACGTTTGGAATTTAGTCTTATGGGCGAGTTTCAATCAAACTCGGTTACAGATAACCGTTCTGCAGTGGCACGGGAGTACAGTCTTTCAAATTTTAAAAGCAATACACTTGGCGCTAAATATTTAATATACGATCCCTATCGAAAACGTGACCTAAAAGGTCCTAACCTTTACAGTTGGAAGGCAAATAACAAAACACAGTGGGCAGATTTAATTCCAGCAATCGCAATCTACGCAGGGGCTAATTTTGATTTTGCTGACAATCCATTTACTCCTGAAACTGAAGGGAAAATAAGTCCAAAATTTGTTATTTCCACACAGAACAACTTTATAGGCGGTTGGGTGTTTGTGACCAATATTATTGTAGACCGAGTTACTACAGATTTTCCCACCTATGGATATGTTGTAACCTTAACACACGCTACCAATCGCTATTTTTCGGTCTTTCTTGAAAACCAAGGTTTAAAAAGTGACTTTTACTCAGACCAATTAATCCGCGGAGGCGCTGCTGCCCTCATTAATCAAAACCTACAAGTAGATCTTTCACTAACTTATAGTTTTAAGGATACTCCATCTAAATTTTATGGACGAGCAGGTCTAGCCTATCGATTTGATATGCACAATAAAGATGAATATTTAGAGGATGATGCAAATAAAGAGATGAAAGACAAAAAAGAAAAGGATAAAAAAGAAGAACGCCAAGAAGAATTGAACTTGGACGAAGGTGGTGAATAATAACATTTTGTGTATGATTACAATAAAACAACTAACCTCAAAAAGTGATCTTAAAAAATTTGTCACTTTTCCCTTTAAATTATACAAAGACAGTAAATATTGGGTTCCATCGCTTATTAAGGATGAGATGGAAACCTTGGATACTGAAAAAAATCCTGTTTTTAAAAATGCCGAAGCTTGGTATTATTTGGCTTATAAAGGAGATGAAATTGTTGGTCGTATCGCAGTTATTTTAAATCATTTGGAGGTAAATGAACAGGGGAAGAAAAAGATACGCTTTGGCTGGTTAGATATGGTTGATGATATTGAAGTGACCAAAGCCTTACTTGAAAAAGCATACGAAAAAGGCCGTGAACATTATCTTGAATATGCCGAAGGCCCCGTAGGCTTCAGTAATATGGAAAAAGCAGGAATTTTAACAATGGGTTTTGAGGAAATGAACACCATGATTACTTGGTATCATTACCCCTATTATGCAGAACACTTGGAAAAATTGGGCTTTGAGAAACAGGCAACTTGGGTAGAATATAAAATGAACATACCTCCTGCTATTCTTGATAAGGTGAAAAAATTCTCAAAGTTAGTTCGCGAACGTTATCAAATATCTGTTATTCGCTTTAAAAACAAAAAGGAAATCCTTCCGTACGTGGATAGTATGTTTGATTTGCTGAACAAAACCTATAATAGCCTACAGACCTTCGTTCCAATCCAACAATATCAAATTGATTATTATAAAGAAAAATATTTTAGTTTTATACATCCTGATTATATAACCTGCATAAAAGACAAGGAAGGAAAGCTTATAGCATTTTCAATCGTAATGCCTTCTTTTTCCAAAGCACTGAAAAAAGCCAACGGCAAACTCTTTCCGTTTGGTTGGAGCCATATTTTGAAGGCGCAAAAGAAGAATGATACCGCAGCTTTCTATTTAATAGGAATTGACCCAGAATACCAAGGCAAGGGCGTTACCGCTATTATTTTTGAAGAGATGCAATATCTCTTCAATTCCAAAGGAATACAGACCGTTGAAACAAATCCCGAATTAAAGGAAAACACAGCGGTACAATTGCTTTGGAAAGATTACAATCCCGTGCAGCATAAGGAAAGAAGTACTTTTAGGAAGAATATTTAAATAAAAAATCCACCCAAAAAAGGTGGATTTTTCAATATCATATAATTCCCGCCTGCACGGGAATTTGTTTAAATCTTCTCTCCCATCGCCTCTGCAACAGCGGCAGAAAGACGTTTATAAGTACCATTCTCCAAGCGCTCGCGGATGGATGAAAAAGCTTCCAAAGTCTCTTCAATATCCTGCATAGTGTGCGAAGCCGTTGGAATCATTCTTAACAGAATCAATCCTTTTGGTATTACTGGATACACAACAATTGAGCAGAAAATTCCGTGGTTTTCACGAAGATCTTTAACCAAAGCCATTGCTTCTGGAATACTTCCTTTTAAATAAACAGGGGTTACACAACTTTGGGTAGTTCCAAGGTCAAAACCTCTTTTTCGAAGTCCGCCCTGTAAAGCGTTTACATTTTCCCAAAGTTTGTTTTTTAATTCAGGCATGGTACGGAGCATATCCAAGCGTTTCAAAGCGCCTTCCACCAAAACCATTTGCAATGATTTTGCAAACATTTGCGAACGCAGATTATATTTTAGGTAATTCATAATCTCTTCATCACCCGCAATAAAAGCCCCGGTACTCGCCATAGATTTTGCAAATGTGGCAAAATATACATCTATTCCATCCTGAACTCCCTGCTCCTCGCCTGCTCCCGCACCTGTTTTACCAAGTGTTCCGAAGCCATGTGCATCATCAACAAAAAAGCGGAAATTATATTTTTCCTTAAGTGCTATAATTTCTTTTAATTTTCCCTGCTCACCGCGCATTCCGAAGACTCCTTCTGAAATAAGCAGAATTCCGCCGCCAGTCTTTTCAGCAACTTTTGTAGCGCGCTGTAGGTTTTTTTCGATACTTTCCATATCGTTGTGCTTGTAGGTAAAACGTTGCCCTAAATGAAGGCGAACACCATCAATAATACAAGCATGGGCATCAACATCATAAACAATCACATCATCTTTTGAAACAAGTGCGTCAATGGTTGAAACCATTCCTTGATAACCAAAATTCAAAAGATAAGCTGCCTCTTTGCCTACAAAAGCTGCTAGCTCTCTTTGTAATTGCTCGTGAAGATCGGTATGGCCACTCATCATCCGGGCGCCCATTGGGTATGCAGAACCCCATTTTTTGGCAGCTTCAGCATCTACTTTTCTAACTTCTGGGTGGTTGGCAAGACCTAAGTAATCATTAATACTCCAAGTAATTACTTCTTTGCCCTTAAATTTCATCCTGTTAGAGATTGGACCTTCCAGTTTTGGGAAAACAAAATAGCCTTCCGCTTGTTCAGCCCATTTTCCTAACGGACCTTTATCTTTATAGATTTTATCGAATAAATCTTTCATTAAATCTTTAGTTAAAAATGCGGGACAAAATTAATTAAATTATTTGTGAGATATTAGATTTTGGACAGTAGATTTTAGAATGTCACTATTAGAAAAAAAAATCCCGATAGCGCGTTGCTATCGAGATTTAAGTGATTTAATACTTTATACTTCTTATTTCAGAAACTATTTCACAAATTCTATTTGATGAATTTCAGCAGTTTCAGAATCAAAAAAGCCCTGCTGGCTCATCCATTCATCATTGTAAATTTTGCTCATGTAGCGTGAACCGTGATCGGGGAATATAACAACTATATTGCTGTCTTGGTCAAATTCACCTTCTTCTTCAAGTTGCTTCAAACCTTGCATTGCCGCACCGCTTGTATAACCCACAAAAAGTCCTTCAGTTTTTGCAAGTTCGCGGGCAGTATGCGCACTGCTCTCATCGGTTACTTTTTCGAATTTATCAATAATATTGAAGTCTGTAGCGGTAGGAATTAAGTTTTTTCCCAAACCTTCAATGCGATATGGATAGATTTCATTGGCATCAAATTCCTTGGTTTGGTGATATTTTTGAAGTACCGAGCCGTAAGCGTCAATACCTATTACTTTTATATTTGGATTCTTTTGTTTTAGGAAACGTGCCGTTCCGGAAATGGTTCCTCCGGTTCCGCTGCAAGCTACCAAATGGGTAATTTTCCCCGCTGTCTGTTCCCAAATTTCCGGACCAGTAGTTTGATAATGTGCATCAATATTTAATTCATTAAAATATTGATTTATGTAAACTGAACCTTTTATTTCATTGTGAAGTCTTTTTGCAACCTCGTAATAGGACCGAGGATCATCTGCACTTACGTGTGCGGGGCATACGTAAACCTTAGCTCCCATTGTTTTCAGCATATCAATTTTATCAGCCGAAGATTTTGAACTTACGGCCAAAATACATTCGTAACCTTTAATAATACTAACCATCGCTATGCTAAAACCTGTGTTGCCACTTGTGGTTTCTATAATAGTATCGCCGGGCTTAAGAATACCTTTTCTTTCGGCTTCTTCAATAATATAAAGTGCTATGCGGTCTTTGGTAGAATGTCCCGGGTTGAATGCTTCAACTTTTGCGAAAAAATTACCCTTCATCTTCTGGGTAATTTTGTTAAGCTTTATCAACGGTGTGTTGCCTATAAGTTCCAACACGTTATTGTGTGCTTTTATTTCTTCTTTCATAAAGAGGGAGTTCGTTTTAAAATGACTTCAGTTTTAAACTGAAAATTTTAACCGCACAAAGGTAAGGAATTATTTTTATTACTCCTTAATTCCTTCCAAATCCAATAAAAAGGCATAATCCATCGCAACTTCCTTCAACGCTTCAAAACGCCCGGAAGCACCGCCGTGACCCGCATCCATATTGGTATGTAAAAGCAATATATTATTGTCAGTTTTCAAATCTCTAAGTTTGGCTACCCATTTTGCGGGTTCCCAATATTGCACTTGGCTATCGTGTAGGCCCGTTGTAACCAGCATATTTGGATAGGCTTTTGCCACTACGTTATCATAGGGCGAATAGCTTTTCATATAATTATAGTATTCAACCTCATTGGGATTTCCCCATTCGTCATATTCTCCTGTAGTTAACGGAATGGAATCATCTAGCATAGTTGTAACCACATCAACAAACGGTACAGAGGCTATTACGCCATTGTACAATTCTGGAGCCATGTTTACCACGGCACCCATTAAAAGTCCGCCAGCAGAGCCACCAGAAGCATAAAGATGCTCTGGAGAAGTATAACCCTCTTCTATTAAATATTTGGAAGCATCAATAAAATCGGTAAATGTATTTTTCTTTTTCAACAATTTTCCGTCCTCATACCATTGACGCCCCATATATTCCCCACCGCGAACGTGCGCAATTGCGAATACAAAACCACGATCCAACAAACTTAACCTAACCGTAGAAAAGTAAGGGTCTATAGTAGCTCCATAGGAACCATAACCATATATCAAAGTCGGATTTTTACCATCTTTTTTAATTCCCTTTCTGTAGATAACCGACATTGGGATTTTTGTTCCATCCGCGGCAGTTGCCCACAAACGCTCGGTTTCATAGTTATTTTTATCAAACTTTCCGCCCAAAACTTCCGTTTCTTTCAAAACAGTTTTCTCTTTGGTCTCCATATTGAAATCAATAACCGAAGCGGGAGTATTTAACGAGTTGTAACCGTAACGAAGAATGTTGGTATCAAATTCGGGATTCTGCGTTGTAAAGGCCGTATAGGTTTCATTATCAAAAGGCAAATAATAATCTGTATCGCCTTTCCATTCCTTTATTCTAATCTTGGTTAGTCCGTTATTCCTTTCACTAACCACCAAATAATCCTTAAAAATATCAATGTCTTCCAAAAGCACATCATCGCGGTGCGGAATCATATCAACCCAATTCTCTTTTGAAGTTTTGTCTTCCGAAGTTTTCATGAGTTTAAAGTTGAGTGCTTGGTCCTTATTTGTCAAAACATACCAGTTATTTCCATAATGCGAAATGCTATATTCCAATCCCCTTTCGCGCGGCTGAAAGATTTTGAATTTACCCATAGGATTATCGGCAGATAGAATACGGTATTCTGATGTTAAGGTACTGTAGCTTCCTATTACTATAAATTTTTTAGACTTTGTTTTATACACATAGGTGCCAAAGGTATCGTCGTTTTCGGTAAATACAAGTTCGTCTGTAATGGGGTCGGTACCCAAAGTATGCCTGTAAATTCTATCTGCCCGAAGGGTTTTCTCATCCTTTCGGGTATAAAAAAGCGTTTTGTTATCACTGCCCCAAGTTGCGCTTCCAGTGGTCAAAGGAATGCGCTCTGGGTAAACTTCCCCAGTTTCAAGGTTTTTTATATAAATGTCGTATTTTCTTCGGCTTAAGGTATCCACCCCAAATGAAACTAATTTGTTGTCTTCAGAAACATTAAGACCCGTAAGGTTATAGTAAGAATAGTCCTTAGCCATTTCATTCACATCAAAAAGAATTTCCTCGGGGGCGTCCAAGCTTTCTTTTTTTCGAGTATAGATAGGGTAATCTTTTCCTGTTTCATACCTCGTAATGTAGTAATAACCGTTCAATTTGTAGGGAACCGATTCATCATCCTCCTTTATGCGCGCCTTCATTTCTTCAAAAAGAGCTGACTTAAACTTTTTGGTATGTTCAGTCATTGCTTCATAATAACTATTCTCTTCATTCAAATAATTTAGTACTTTTTCATCTTCGGGATCGTTGAGCCAATAATAATTATCAATGCGGATATCGTTGTGGGCCTTTAATTCCTTAGCAATCTTTTCTGCTTTTGGGGGAGTTATTTCCATATTTTTATCTGAAGTATCTTGATTTTTGCAAGCAATGGCAAAAGTAAGGCAAGCTACTGTAACAATTAAACTATTTTTCATAATTGAAGGTTGTTGAATAGCTTTACAATGTAGTAAATTTGCATCAAACTTAAATACAAAAAATATGTTTGGAGATTTAATGGGTATGATGGGCAAACTGAAAGAAACCCAAGAAAAAGTAGAAGCCACTAAAAAACGTTTGGATTCCGTTTTAATAGATGAAGCCAGCAGCGACGGACTTTTAAAAATAACGCTTACCGCAAACAGACAAATCAAAGCTATTCAAATTGATGACACACTGCTAGAGGATAAAGAGCAATTGGAAGATTACCTAATCCTTACCCTGAACAAAGCCATTGAAAAAGCTACTAACGTTCACGAAACAGAAGTTGCCGCTGTGGCCAAAGAAGGGATGCCAAATATTCCTGGGCTTGATATGTTTAAATAAAAGTGCTGAACTTTTTTATAAAAACATCCAGAGATTTTTTTTAAAAACATTGTTTTTCACGATATTGAAGGCTCAAAATATTCAGTAATCATTTTAAACACCTAATCATGTTTGAACTCAAAAAAAGCGGTGATAAATTTCACTTTGTATTAAAAGCAGCCAATGGTCAAGTTATTTTAACCAGCCAAATGTATGCTACTAAAGCTTCTGCGATGAACGGGATAGAATCTGTTCAAAAAAACTGCGGTAAAGACAGCAGTTTTGAAATGAAGACTGCTAAAAACGGAAAAATTCATTTCAACATTAAAGCCACGAATGGGCAAATAATTGGCAGCAGCCAAATGTATGCCGCCGAAAGTGGTGCAAAAAATGGAATTGAATCCGTCCGAAAGAATGCACCAGGTGCCTCGATAAAAGAAGTTGAATAAAAAAAGCCTCCAGAATTCTGGAGGCTTTTTTTAGCGATATTCTTTAATTGTTTTTATAAATATATCGTGCATTTCGTTTGTATAATCAAGATGGGTAACAATACGTAGCTTGCCCTGTCCCATTGCGCTGATTTTAATATTCTTTTTAAGCAGATCGTCCATAAATTTTGCTTCACATATTCCTGCTGCCAAATAAAATATAACAATATTGGTTTCGGTAGGTTCTACCTTTTTTACATACGGTTGTTGTGATAGTACTTCCGCAATTTCAAAAGCTTTTTTATGGTCTTCTGCCAAACGCTCCATGTGATTATCCAAAGAATACATTCCAGCTGCTGCCATAAACCCTATTTGCCGCATGCCGCCACCCAATACTTTACGTACACGCATAGCTTTTTGCATAATATCCTTTTTGCCTATTAAAACGCTGCCCATAGGCGTACCCATACCTTTGCTTAAACATACTGAAATGGTATCAAAAACTTTTCCGTAGGCTTTTGGATCTTCGTTTTTAGCAACAAGCGCGTTCCAAATTCGTGCACCGTCAAGATGTAATCCTAAATTATGGTTATCACAAACTTTTTTAATCTTTTCTATTTCAGAAAAATCATAACAGGCGCCACCGCCTTTATTCGTAGTGTTTTCCAAACAAACCAAACTAGTTAGCGGACTATGGTAAAAATCTGGCGGATTGATATTCTCCTCCACTTGTTCAGCAGTAATCATGCCTCTATTACCGTCAATCAATTTGCAGGAAACACCACTGTTGAAAGAAACCCCACCACCTTCATAATTGTAAACATGCGCCCACTTATCTGCTATCAGCTGTTCGCCTGGCTGGGTGTGCATTTTTATGGCAGCCTGGTTCGCCATACTGCCCGTGGGAAAAAATAATGCAGTATCCATCCCAAACATAGCTGCCAATCTTTCTTCCAGTCTATTTGCGGTCGGGTCTTCTTTATATACATCATCCCCTACTTCGGCTTCCATAATCGCCTGCATCATTCCGTTCGTAGGCTTGGTTACCGTATCGCTTCTTAAATCTATAATCATTTTCAGTTTTTAGTTTTCTCGGAAAAATTTCCCGTTTTCGTCAAAATTTTTAATCATTTCAGAAATAATCTTGTCCAGTTTCACCAATTCCAAAGAATTGTTATGCGCGGCATTTACATTTTTATACTTAGAATCGTTCGTCAAGTCAAACTCCTTAAATTTTTTCTCAAATGGCTTTCCTCCCAATACAAACTTGTATTCCTTATGGCAAGACTGAACTTGCATATTTCCGTAAGCATTTTCCTCAACCTTTTCCCCTTCATAAGGCTTTACCTCACCCTCTTTTAAAGCGGTTTTATCTTTAAGGGGTTTACCTATCGTGCTTTTTTTACTAATGCTTATTGGCATAAAACTTCCACAATTGTCAAACTTTTGAAGCTTCATAACATCTTCATCTTCGCTCCAAAAAACATACACAGAATAATAGGTAGATTTTGAAGTGCAAAGCTTTCCACCGGGCAAATTAAACATCTGGATATTGCCATCGCAGTAATCCTTTCTAAAGAAGTACTCAGGGTTTTGCTGTAATTCAAGTTCCGCCATTTTTTGGGCAACCATAGCATCCACATACGCTTCATCATTTTGAGTGAAACCAGCAGTTGCAATAAGCACTGTAAATAAAAATAGTAGTTTTTTCATCTGTAAAAATATTTTGAGAAATACGTTTTTATAAGAAACCATAAAATTAGCCGAAATATTCGTTTAGCTCACGAAGTTAATAGTATTTTTGCTGAAATTCTTATCCAAAAATGACTACAACAGACCAAATCAAAGACCTTAAGGTGCGGTTAGATGCCTTAAGGCGCTATCTTTGACATTGCCGGAAAAAGCATAGAGATTACCAACGACGAAGAAAAAACCTTTGACCCCAACTTTTGGAACAATCCGCAGGAAGCAGAAGCTTTTATGAAAGTTCTCCGTACCAAAAAAAAATGGGTTACCGATTACGAAACCGCAAAAACACTTACCGAAGAAGCTGAAATTCTACTTGAATTTTACAAAGACGGCGAAGGAAAGCCTGAAAATGTAGATGTGGCCTTTGAAAAGGCTGAATCTGCAATTGAAGATTTGGAGTTCCGCAATATGCTGGGCGAAGAAGGCGACGACATGAGTGCCGTACTACAGATTACCGCAGGCGCCGGCGGAACCGAAAGCTGCGATTGGGCACAAATGCTTATGCGCATGTACCTTATGTGGGCCCAAAAAAACAATTTTAAAGTAAAGGAACTCAACTTTCAGGCCGGCGATGTGGCGGGCGTAAAGACCGTAACGCTGGAAATTGAAGGCGAATATGCTTTTGGCTGGCTAAAAAGCGAAAACGGCGTACACCGCTTGGTGCGTATTTCTCCTTTTGATAGCAACGCAAAGCGACATACAAGTTTTGCAAGTGTATATGTTTACCCATTGGTTGATGATACCATTGAAATTGAAATAAACCCAGCCGATATTTCGTGGGAGTTTGCCCGCAGTAGCGGTGCTGGCGGCCAGAATGTAAACAAGGTAGAAACAAAAGCCATACTTACCCACCACCCTTCCGGTATTGTTATTCACAACAGCGAAACACGAAGCCAGTTGGACAACCGTGAAAAGGCAATGCAGATGCTCAAATCGCAATTGTATGAAATTGAACTTCGCAAGCAAATGGCACAGCGTGCCGAAATTGAGGACAACAAACTTGCCATAGAATGGGGCTCGCAAATACGCAACTATGTGTTACACCCATACAAACTTGTAAAAGATGTACGTACAGGCCACGAAACCGGAAATACCGATGCTATGTTGGACGGTGAGATTGACGAGTTTTTAAAGGCTTATTTGATGATGACTGGGCAGAAGGAGAAGAAGGATGAACTGTAAAAAATTCTATAATTTATTATATTGCAAAACTTATATTTCAATTAACGTTATGAAAAAATATTACTGTTTTTTAATTGTTGCTATAACAATATTTACAAACCTTTCCTCCCAAACTATTGATGCAACATTAATAGAACTAAATTCTGTTGATGACAGTTCACCTAGATATATGGTTGAAAAGAATAACAAATTATATTTCTCGGCAAAAGATAATATCCACGGACGAGAATTATGGTCTCTTGATTTGGCTTCAAAAGAAGCTTTTTTAATAAAAGATATCAACCCAGGATATAATGGAGGTTTGCAGTTTTCAAACCATGTATTTGTCAATGACATTTTATTTTTTTCGGCTAGTGATGGAGTAAATGGATATGAACTTTGGAGAAGTGACGGTACAGAAAGCGGAACTTATATGGTTAAAGATATCAATATTTCTGGCAGTAGTTCAATCGAAAACATGATTAGCTATAATGGAAATTTAGTTTTTAGTGCAGACGATGGTATCAATGGTCAGGAAATATGGATAAGTAATGGTAGTGAAAACGGAACCTATTTGCTGAAAGATATTAAGGTGGGACCTGATGATAGTGATATAGCAGATATTTTTGAGTTTAATGGGAATCTATACTTCTCAGCAGATAATGGTATTAACAGTCGAGAACTTTGGGTAAGTGATGGAACTCCTGGGGGAACATCAATTCTTATTGACTTAAGCGTTGATTATAACGGAGTAGTGGATGGAAATAATTTTATAATTTTCGACAATCACTTTTACTTTTTAGCAGGAGAAAATTCTTTTGAATACCATTTATGGAAAAGCGATGGAACTGCAGCAGGAACTTCTATAGTTAAAGAGATTTATTCCTCTATGGGTTTAACTTTTGGGGCTGTAACTAATAATTACTTTATATTTTCAGCTCTTACCAACGGTATTGGTCGAGAGATCTGGGTAAGTGATGGAACTAATAGTGGCACACAATTAATAAAAGATATTTTCCCTGGATTTCCAAGTGGCATCAATCTTCAAAATAGACAATTTGCAATATTAAATAACAAGGTTTATTTTCTAGCCAATGATGGTGTCAATGGAAATGAATTATGGGTTACTGATGGCACTTCTAATGGAACGCAAATAGTAAAAGATATTTTTCCAGGATCACATACAAGTGGAATCGTAAATTTAACATCAAACGGGCAATACCTAATATTTGCCGCCCAAGAAAACTATAACAGCCCTACAAGCTTGTGGAAAAGCGATGGAACTATGGCTGGAACCATCGAGATTATACAAATTGATTTGAATAAAGATTATGGGTACACTATGCAATTTTTAGAAGTCAATGATAAATTTTATTTTCAAGGAGCTGACAAAACATTAAATGGCATTGAAATTTGGGAAACTAACGGTATTCCAGAAAACACTGCTTTGACAGTAGATATTAATCATAGAAGAAGTAGCAATCCTATACCTGCTTATAGTGATAGATTTATTACTCCGCTAAATGATAAATCTGTAATGTTTGCAAAGGATGGGTTACATGGTGCTGAGCCATTTTCGACAAACGGAACAGTTAATGGCACATTTTTACTTAAAGACATCATGCCTAACGACGATTCTTCAATAGACTTAAACCAAATTCCAGATTTTAATTTTAAAAAAGCTGGAGGAAAATTATTTTTTAGAGCCCTTGACCCTCTGTATGGATATGAATTATTTATGACAGATGGCACTTCTGCAAATACCTCTATAGTTAAAAATATTGCCCCTGGAGCTGAAAGTAGTATTGTGGAGAGCTTTCTTTTTATTGAATATAATGATGATTTATATTTTAAAGCAAATGACCAGGTTCACGGAGGGGAATTATGGAGGACCGATGGTACTGAAACTGGTACATTTATGTTAAAAGATATATATCTTGGTCCTGGGCACGGCATTGAAAACGCAAATTATCGAGATGGTTTAAATTATCATACAGTTATGAACGGATTGTTATATTTTAATGCTGATGATGGTGTCGAGAACGCAATATGGAAAACAGATGGTACTGAAAGCGGGACAGTTAAAGCTATTAGTATTCCTTCGTCAGGAAATAATGATAATGGGCCTGTTGTTCTTAATTCTTCCAATGGAAAACTTTATTTTGCCACAAATCCCAATAATACGTCGTATGGATATTTTTCTTTAAATGTTAGCGATGGTACTCAATCCAATATTACAACTTTGGGAACTTGGTTATCACCCGTCCACTTCGAATATAATATTATTTACAACAATGAATTTTATTTCATGGTTAGAGATGGATTTGGATTGGGACTAATGAAAACGGACGGTACTGTAAATGGAACAGTAATGGTAAAAGGAGGAATGGAGCGTAGCTATGTAAAATATATGGGGATTTGTGGGCCATATTTGTACTTCTCAGTAGGTGAATATAATGAATTTGATTCTGAACTATGGCGTACAGATGGTACTGCAGACGGCACCATCCGAATAGCTGAAAATGAATTACGAAATTATACTTGTATCGAAAATAAATTAGCTTATTTAGATGGTGTTTATGGAGATAACCTTTGGATTACAGATGGCACTAATAAAAACTCGGTAGCAATAAATGTTTTAAATGGTGAACAGCTAGACAATAACTATGTAAGGAAAATTGAAAGTTATTCCCATAATAAGATATACTTTATATCACCAACATTAGCGAGTGGCGAAGAGTTATATGTTGCTGGTGTATCTGAAATTTTAAATGTGAATGATTATAACACTCAAACGGCTAATTCGGAAGATAAAATTATTATTTACCCTAACCCTACTAAAGGATTTTTTACCATTACATCAGAAGAAAATTTAATTCTATACAATTTAGAAATTTTAGATTTTTCCGGGAAAAACATACTAAGGAAGGATATTGGTTCAAAATCAGCCAATTTCGATATTTCAAATCTGTCAAAAGGATTGTATATAGTAAAGATAAAAACTACTGAATCAGTAATTACAAAAAAGATAATTCTAAATTAACTCTATATCTACTAAAAAACAAAGGGAACAAGATTCTAAAATCTTCGTTCCCTTTGCAAATCATATTCCTTCTGCTGGCATTATCCGTTTCGAAGTCTTACGGGTATATTCTCAGCTGTTTTTAAAACTTAAGCACCCCGATATGATAGTTGTATAAAAGTATTAAAACCTTTTGCACTTCCCATCCACTTTCACGAAACTTTAACCCTTTTTTAGCGCCACAAACAGCTTTACTTGAAAATGAAGACCATTCCCCCAGTATCTTTCGCCTTTTAGCAAAAACCCAGTAAAATCAATTAATAAGAAAGTATGTAAGGTCTACTTTTAAACGTGCACTCGCAACTCCCGAACGTACACTCACATTTATCGAACGTGCACTCACAACTATCGAATGTGCACTCACAACTCCCGAACGTACACTCACAACTCCCGAACGTACACTCACAACTATCGAACGTGCACTCATAACTCCCGAACGTGCACTCATAACTCCCGAACGTGCACTCACAACTCCCGATC
>PAZL01000064.1 GCA_002715485.1 Aequorivita sp.
CGCTGGATTCAAAATCCAGTTCTTTCGGGAGTGTGGGTTCGATTCCCACCTCGAGTACAAAAGCCCCAACAATTGTTGGGGCTTTTTTTTATTTAGATTTTTTCTTTCCTTCGATTAAAATAAGCCTTCAAAATTTAACACTATCTTTTTTATAAAACTTTTCTCAATAATTACCTTTAAATGCACTAATCTAGAGTAGATGCCAAAAAAACTAAATCAACTTGAAGCCACCGCTATTTGTGGCAATGATATAAGTTCTTCATGTTTATACGTTTCGGCACTTGCTATTTTTTATGCAGGACAATACGCTTGGATTTCGCTTTTAATGGTTGCTGGAGTCCTTTTTTTATTTCGAAAAATCTATGGCGAAGTTGTAGGAGCCTTACCTTTAAATGGCGGGGCCTACAATGCCCTTTTGAACACTACCAAAAAATCCACAGCCTCTGTAGCTGCGGCTCTAACGGTGCTCTCTTACATGGCTACTGCCGTCCTTTCCGCCAGTGAGGCGGTAAAATACGCACACAGTATTTGGGATGTAATCCCCGTGTTTCCAGTAACTATTGGACTGTTGCTTGTATTTATGGGATTGGTGATTTTAGGAATTGGAGAATCATCAAAAGTAGCGGTATTCATCTTTCTTTTCCACCTTTTCTCTTTGACGCTTCTCTGTAGCTTTTGTGTGTATTATTTGTTCCACAACGGTTTTGATACCCTCGTCGCAAATTTTAAAATGCCCGTTGGCGGAAGTATTACCATGGCACTCTTTTTTGGCTTTTCCGCGGCGATGCTCGGCATTAGTGGCTTTGAGAGTTCTGCCAATTATGTTGAAGAACAGCAAGCGGGAGTTTTTCCAAAAACCTTACGTAATATGTGGATCGTGGTGAGTATTTTTAATCCGCTTATAGCTTTTCTTGCATTGGGCTTGCTTCCGCAGGAAGTGGTAAACAACAATCAGGATGCATTACTTTCATTTTTGGGCAAAACCTCGGGCGGCCCTTGGCTTTCATTCTTAATTGGCATAGATGCGGCGTTAGTTTTGAGCGGTGCGGTACTTACATCTTATGTAGGTGTAGGTGGCTTAATGGAACGTATGGCGCTGGATCGGGTGCTGCCAAGTTTTTTACTGAAACGAAACAAGAAAAAAAGTCCTTACCTTATTTTTATTTTGTTTTTTACTTTGTGTACGTCCATTCTACTTGTAACCCACGGAGATTTACCTTCTCTGGCAGGAGTATACACAATTGCTTTTCTTTCAGTAATGGTGCTTTTTGGTATCGGGAATCTTTTGTTAAAATTTAACAGAAGAAATCTGCCAAGGCCAGAACGGGCTTCCTATTTAGCCGTTTTTATTGCAATTGTTTCAGTTATCGCAGCTCTTTTGGGCAATATTTTTTTGAATCCTGAATTTTTGATTACCTTTTTTGAATATTTAGTGCCAACGCTCTTCGTGGTTTTCTTTATGCTTTATCACCATTATATTCTTAAAACCGTACTTCGCTTTATAGAATATGCCGCTCCAGATAACAACAAATTTTTTAAAAACTGGAAGAAGATAACCACAAAAAAGCTACAACAACTTACCGGCAAACAATTTGTATTTTTTACCAACAATGACAATGTGGAGACCCTAAACAAAGTGATGCAGTATATAAAACATAATGAACCTACTAAAAGATTAAAAATTGTGGCCGTACTGGACGAAGGTGTAAAAGTGGCTAACAACCTGAAAAATGATATAAATGTTTTGGACCGTATGTATCCCGAAATCAAAATTCAATTTGTTGAAGAACCCGGTATTTTCGGCCCTGAAAAAATAAATGAATTGTCAAAGAGGTGGAAAATTCCAATAAACTTTATGTTCATAGGCGCTCCGGGAGAACAGTTCCCCTATAGAGTACAGCAATTAGGTGAAGTGCGTGTGATTATTTGAATAAAGGTCTTTCGGCAAAACAATATAAAACAACGAGAAGAACGCAGTGACAATTTAATTTTTTATAAACTTTGTTACCCTTCTATTGCCTTCTGAAGTGGTTATTTCAATAAAATACATTCCCTTTGCCAAAGCGGATATGTTGATACTTTCATTGTTTGGAACGATTTTCATAATACTTTTCCCAGATATGGAATAAATTATCGTTTTTATTATTTGGGCTTCTTCAGATTTTATAAATAGTTTATCGGAAGCGGGGTTTGGATAAACCTTTATTTTTTCAGAATTATTTTCAACGGTAGATAATGGCTCTCCAGCGATAAAATCTAGCCAATATCCTAACTGACCTTGCCCAAAATATAAATGTTGGAGATTATCTGACGAAGAAATTTCTATTTTATAAAAATGTGCTTGATTCAGCGAAAAGTATTCAAAATAGTACAACTCAAAACCATCATGAAATTCTGTTTCACATTCTTCAGTAGTATCAGAATAATTATAGGGCATCAATTTATCCAATATCTCATCGTATAGAAAATTTCCAGAAAAAGAATTGCAGGCTCCAAAACCCTCAAAAGACAAATCTTCAAAAATAGTTAATGTTGGGGTTATTGGGGGGTCAATATCTTCAATGTAAAGTGAGCCTCCAAAATCAAATTCCATTTTGTAAAGATTCCATGTTTTAAAAAGCTCGGGGTCTGGATTTTGTGCAAACGACTGCAGGACTGCAAAAATCGTTAAAAAAAACAGCGTAGTTTTCTTCATAATTGAAATATTTAGAAATCTAATTAAATATATGAAATTTTACCTACAATCATTATATTTGGGCAAACCTTGAAAACCCTATCTCCCCAATGTCTGATTTCTGGTTGTATTTTAACCTTGGCCTTCACCACGTATTGGACTGGAAGGCTTACGATCACGTTCTCTTTTTAATTGTGCTCTGTGCGGCATATACTTTTTCTTCGTGGAAAAGGTTGTTGCTTTTGGTGACTATGTTTACCGTTGGACACACTATTTCCCTTCTTTTGGCCAGCTATAATGTGGTAAGTGTTTCAAGTAAGGTTATCGAGTTTTTGATTCCTGTAACAATTTTAGTTACGGCACTTTTTAATCTATTTACCGCAGGAAAAGAAAAGAAAGTGGAAAAAATGGGCATTTTCTATATTGTTACCATTTTCTTTGGATTGATTCACGGGCTGGGTTTTGCATCTTTTTTCACGGCATTGCATAACGATGGCGGCATTTTGCCATTGCTGGAATTTGCACTCGGTATTGAAACCGCGCAAATTATTGTGGTAATCATTATATTAATCATCGCATTTATCTTCCAAACCATCTTCCGCTTCAACAAGCGCGATTGGGTTTTAGTAGTTTCTTCCTTAGTTATCGGAATGATTATCCCAATGCTCATCAATAATTGGATTTTTTAAATTCAGAAAAGCATAACTTCAGAAAAATAATACTTAAGATTTTTTTAAATACATCTTCCCTTCTACTCATTTGGCAATAACTTAACAACATTTTTTTTGGCAGTGGCGTAACTTCAAAGTAATTTCGCTACCTATATAATAGTATGAAGGACAGCAAACAACGCAAGTATGATATTGCGTATCTACGGATGGCCCAAGAATGGAGCAAGCTTTCTTATTGTAAGCGAAGACAGGTTGGCGCACTTATTGTAAAAGATAAAATGATCATCAGTGATGGTTACAACGGCACTCCCACAGGTTTTGAAAACATTTGCGAAGATGAAGAAGGATACACCAAGTGGTATGTGCTTCATGCAGAAGCAAATGCAATTTTAAAAGTAGCTTCAAGTACGCAGGCCTGTCAAGGAGCAACACTTTACATAACAATGTCGCCTTGCAAGGAGTGTAGCAAATTGATACACCAAGCGGGTATAAAAAGAATGGTTTATCACAATGAATATAAAGACAACTCCGGCATAGCCTTTTTAGAAAAAGCGGGAGTAACCATACAGCACATTACAGATTTGGATTTAGAATAATGGGAAATCAAAAAAAATACTTGCCCCTATGGATTGGACTGGCACTGGCCGCAGGTGTTTTTATTGGATCAAAACTAAATTTCAACGATAACACCGAAAAAATTTTTGCTACAAATTCCAAGAAAGATAAGCTTAACCGGCTCATAGATTATATAGATTATGAATATGTTGACAATGTTAACACCGATAGTATTGTTGATGTTACAGTAAACGGAATTCTTGAAAACCTCGACCCACATTCCGTATATATTCCTAAAAGCGAGTACCAGCACAATGCCGATGATATGCGCGGCGCTTTTACAGGCATTGGGGTTAGTTTCTATATCTATAAAGACACCATAGCCGTAATCCGTTCCATTGAAGGTGGGCCCGCCGAAAAAGCAGGTATAAAGGGGGGTGATAGAATTCTCTATGCCGATGGCAAAAAACTTTTTGGCGAATTGGTAAATCGCGATAGCATTTCAAATTATTTAAAAGGCGAAATAAACAGCAAAGTAGCTTTGGATGTTTACCGCCCTAGCGAAAAAAAAATATTGGAGTTAAAAGTTAGAAGAAAACAAGTGCCGCTTGTTAGTGTGGATGCATCCTATAAACTGGATGATGATTTGGGCTATATTAAAATCAACCGCTTTTCCGAAACCACTTTTAAGGAATTTGAATCTGCACTGGATAAACTTAAAGACCAAGGTGTCAAAAAACTGGTTTTGGATCTTCGCAATAATCCGGGAGGATACATTTCAACCGCAGAACGTGTGGTAGATGAATTTTTGGAAGATGACAAATTAGTGCTCATCACAAAAAATAAAAGTGGCGATATAAACAAATCCTACGCGACCCGTCGTGGCGATTTTGAGCACGGAAAGTTATACGTGTTAATTAATGAGAATTCTGCTTCTGCCAGTGAGATTGTAGCCGGTGCATTACAGGATAACGACAAAGGAACCATTATAGGCCGCCGCTCTTTCGGGAAAGGATTGGTGCAGCGTGAAATGTCTCTGGGTGATGGCAGCGCGGTGCGATTAACAATTGCCCGCTACTATACGCCAACTGGCCGTTCCATTCAGCGTCCTTATGGAAATGGTAATGACACCTATTATAGTGATTACGAAAAACGCTACCGCAATGGCGAGTTAATCCATGCAGACAGCATAAAAGTAGCCGATTCACTGAAATATAAAACACCCAAAGGAAAAGTAGTTTATGGTGGCGGTGGAATTATTCCGGATGTTTTTGTTCCGAAAGATACGAGCGTTGAGAATGAGACCCTTCAATATGTTTCCAGAAGTGGCTTTATGAGCTATTTCATTTTTGAATACCTTGAAAAAAACCGAGCTGTTTTTAAAGGAATGCAATTTGAGGATTTCAGAAAAAACTTCACCGTGAACGATACGCTCTCCAAAGAATTTATTGAATACGCCAAGTTTAACGAAGCGCAAATAGACCTTTCTAACTACACCGAAGAGTTAAAAAGAACACTAAAAGCAAACATTGCCCAGCAGCTTTTTGGGCCAAATGAGTATGAAATTATTCTTAACGAAAATGACCCTATGCTCCTAAAAGTTTTGGAGCTGGAGGCCAATAACCATTTGGAAAAAAATTAAAGGCCTACTACTTCTTAGTGCGTGCAGCAATGTTCTTGGAAATTAACAATATGCCCAGCATTAAAATTGCACAAAGACCTGCCAAGATACTAATTGCGGCTACGGCACTGTCTCCTTCAAATAAATTGCCGAAATCTAATTTAGTAGCATTAAAAATTACCAATCCTGTGGCTAAGGCTATCAAAATGTAAATAAGTATTTTCATTATAAATTAATTAAACAATTCTTGAATATTTGAAGTGAAGAGCTTCACTGCAATCGCCAGCAAAATTACACCAAATATTTTTTGGATTACCGCAATTCCGTTCTTTCCCAGAAAACGTTGCAATTTGCCTGATGTTTTAAGAACTACAAAAATAATTACAATGTTTACCAATATTGCAACAATTATATTTTGAATAGCATATTCTGCACGTAGCGAAAGCAATGTGGTCAAACTTCCGGGTCCTGCCAATAGCGGAAATGCCAATGGAAATATAGATGCCAAATCTGGACTTGCATCTGCTTCTTTAAAAAGCGTAACACCCAAGATCATTTCCAGCGCAATGAAGAAAAGTATAAGCGCACCCGCCACCGCAAACTCATTAACATTTACACCAATCAATTTTAAGATACTTTCTCCCAAAAAAAGAAAAACAATCATCACTATGGCGGCAATTATAGAAGCCTTGCCCGAATTAATATGTCCTGCCTTTTCGCGCAGCCCAATTATAATAGGAATATTTCCTATTATATCTATTACCGCAAAAAGAACCATAGTAGCCGTAACTATTTCCTTAAAATTTAAAACCATCACATTTTTTTTGAGGGCGCAAAATTAGACAATTAAATTTGATGCCCTAACCTTATCTATCGTTAATAAAAGTATAATTTCTATTACGTACAATAAGTAAAGAAACTATATTTGCCGCATGTTTCAACTGGGAAAAACAATCGTTTCTGAAGACATTATCGAAAAAGATTTTGTGTGCAACCTCAATGCGTGCAAGGGGGCGTGTTGTATTGAAGGCGAAGCGGGTGCTCCTGTCACTGAAGAAGAAGTAGCAATTCTTAAGGAAATATACCCCAAAGTGAAACCTTTTCTTCGCCCAGAAGGGATTGCTGCCATTGAACAACAAGGCACGTACATCAAAACTGATCTTGATGAATTGGAAACTCCGTTAGTTGAAGGTAAAGAATGTGCTTACGTGACCTTTACAGATAAAGGCATTGCTAGTTGCGGAATTGAAGATGCATTTAATGCTGGCTCTATAGATTTTAGGAAACCAATATCTTGCCACCTCTACCCTGTTCGCGTTCAGGATTATAGTGAGTTTTCCGCAGTAAACTACCACCGCTGGCCTATTTGTGACGATGCCTGTACCTTGGGCAAAGAATTGCAAGTGCCCGTTTACAAATTTGTAAAAACGGCCCTTATCCGAAAGTTTGGTGAAAATTGGTACACAGCGCTCGAAAAACTGGCTTCGGAAATGTAGTTATCAAAACATCTTCTTCATTTTAATCACTGCTTATTTTACTGATATTGATTATATTAGTGCTGCAATTCAACAAATTATTCACTAACTAAAATTTTCAATTATGAAAAAGTATGTACTGGCTTTATTTGTTTTTTCGGTTTTATTAAGCTGTAAGGACAATCCCGTGAGCAAAAAAATTAAGGAAACCAAGGATGCTGTTTCCAATTCTACCAATGCGGTACAGGAAATGACCAAAATGCAGGATGATATTAAAGAACTTCAGGAAACTACACCACTAACAAATGAAGAATTAAAATCTTGGCTTCCCGAAGAAGTAGAAGGAATGAAACGCATAAGCTATAAGGCAGGGCAAGCAGGAATGATGAATATATCCTCCATTGAAGCCGCTTATGCTAATGAAGACAAATCAAAAAAGTTTTCCATAAGCATTATTGATGGCGCCGGCCAAGTGGGCGCAGCTGCAACGGCAGGTATCAGGATGGTAATGTCGCAAGATTTTGAAGAGGAAGATGAAAACGGATCCCGAAGAACGGTTACCAAAAATGGCAAAAAAGCCATTGAGGAGTATCGAACTGGCAACAATAAAAGTAAGATCCAACTTATGGAAGGCAACCGCTTCTATCTGGAAGCAAACGGAACCAATATGGATTTAGACGAAACTTGGGATGCTATCGAAGATCTAGACATTGAAAAACTGGGATAAAGAACCCAATTTTTAATAAGAATGAAGCCGAAAACACAGTAGTTTTCGGCTTTTTCATGGATGTTACATCTGTTATAGGGATTGGTACAATAATTATAATGCTTCCTGAAATGTCAACTTAGATTTGTCTTAAGTTTTTAAATCACTCATTAGTAAACTCCTCGATTATAAAGTGAAATAAACAAGTATTAATTAAAAAACATGTAATCATGAAAAATGCAATTACTTTTTTAATGTGCTCACTTTGTATAATCACGGGTATAGCACAATCAGACTTTAACGGGAATAGTGTAATTATTCCTGAAAGAACACCAGAACTTGAAGCCTTGTACCAACAAGCTAAAGCTCTTGAACAAAATGGAACGGCTGCAGAAATAAATGCAAACCGTATTGCAATTAAAAACGCTTGGCAGGAAATTGACCCCAACGTGGCAGTCCTCTATAAGCCAATAGTAACCAACAGACTGCCCGAAACAGTAGAAAATTTGCCCTTCAATGGCATATCCTACCCTACGCAATTATTAGAAAGAGATGGCCTACCTGAAATTCCAGAAGATTGGGGTGCAGACCACTTTTTACGGGATGACTATATAGATGGTGTAGATATGGACGTTACTGGAGACGGCGACATCTATATTGGCGCATACGAAAATCTTATCGACTTTGGTGGAACATTTGACTCAATATATATTTATCGTTCAACCAATTACGGGCAAACTTTTAATGAATGGAAAAAAGTAGGTGTAACAGCCGCTATGCGAAAAATGCAGATTATCAGCATGGATGGCGCTGGCGATGAGTATTTGTTAGCCTATTTAGTTACCGATTCCGAAAATTTCCAAGTATGGCGTTGGAATATGGCAACGGGTGCTTTTGATGCCCAAGTAATTGCCAGCAACGTGACCGATTTTGGCGTAGATCGTAATTTTCCTGGAAACACCAATGCCCAAAGAGTTTTTGCAACGTATGAAAAAACCACCAGTTGTACTGAAGTTTTTTCTGCAAGAAGTACTGCTGGAAGCTATGGTTTTGATTGGGTTGACGAAATATCTCTTGGCCTTTGCGGCCAACAGGTAGAATTCACCTATGGATTAAACGGTGGCTGTTACACAGCATTCACTGGAGCGACTTCTGGAAATTTGTATACGGCAGCAAATTCCAATTACAATGATCCCGCCTCATGGGGGGCAAATGAAATCATCGAAACGGGAGCTACAACAGAAAGTTTGAACCCAACAATAAGAGCAGCTAGAAAAGATTTTGCTTCAGACGAAGTATTAGTAATAACCTCTTCACGAGCCGCCGGAAGTTCAGATTCATACACTGGCCAAGCATATCGCCGTGAAAATGGTGCTGCTTACGTACCTATAAATTATATAGGTGCGGGAAGTGACGCAAACATTGCGCACATAGATACCTGGATGAGCAAAGTGGGTACAGAAACCATTGAAACCGCATATGTACGAGATGATATTGATGATTCTGAAGACGATTTAAATCGTTCCTTTCAATACGACGGTACTGGTTTTGGTCCCTTTGAAGGAGTGGGCGACACCGGGTTAAATGTTTTTGATGGTTTTGCCTCTGTTATTGCTGAAACAAATGACCAATTGCCATGTTTGGCTTTTGCCGGAACAAGCGGGGGAGGATCCTTCGGTTATGGGCTTTATTATGACGCAAAGTCTGATCTTTCAGTAGGTGAAAATACTTTTGAAGATTTCAAATTCTATCCAAATCCTACATCAGAAACCCTGAACTTTTCATCCAAAAATGTAATTGAGCACCTTTCAATTTATTCCATCCTCGGTCAAAAAGTATTGGAAGATTCGCCTAATCAAAATAACGCAACACTAGACGTTGCATCTCTTAAGCCAGGAGTTTATATTTTGAAATTAGCCATAAATGGCCAATCAGCCACATATAAATTCATTAAACAATAAGAGGAGATTGTTTAATGTTGAAAAGAGGGGACTTGCTTAATCGCAGTCCCTTTTTTTATTTAAAAACGATACATCCAAAAAATCTAAAATGGCCGTTTACGGTCCTATTTTTGATAAATCTACTTTGAACCTTACGGCTATCGGGTCATTTGTTTATATTTACGGCATGCGTAATATTCTTTTTATACTATTCCTTTTTACTGTTGCCGCAAGCTATGCGCAGAGCGATGCTTTGGCAAAAAATTATTTTGAACAAGGCCAGTTTGAAAAATCCTTACGCATCTATGAAAAACTGAACAAAGAAAGCCCCTATCGCCTCGATTATTTTATGGGTATGGTGCAAAGCAACCAGCAACTTGAAAATTTCACCGAAGCCGAACGCCTAATAAAAGAAAAATTGGACAACGGCAGAAATTTTCCGCAATTATACGTAGAATTGGGTTATAACTATTCACTTCAAAACCAGCCCGAACTTGCATCTTTAAATTATAACAAAGCCATCGAGGCAATTGAGACAAACCCTAATTTTTCCTATAACATAGGCAGTACTTTTGAGAAGTACAGTCTATTGGAAGAAGCCGTTACTGCATATGAAAAAGCTATGTCGCTCAGCGATAAATTGGATTTCAATATGCAGCTCGCACAGATTTACGGCGAACAGGGAAAATTGGAAAAAATGTTTGACAGTTATCTAGGCCTTGTTGAAAAAAACAATGCCTTTAAAGGAGCCGCACAGCGTTATTTTAGCCTCTACACTACCGAAGATCCTAGCAACGAAGCTAACCTATTATTGAAAAAAACATTGCTACAGCGTTCCCAGCAGAATCCAGATATTCTTTATAATGAATTGCTTAGTTGGTTATTTATTCAACAAAAAGAATACAAAAAAGCATTTATACAAGAAAAAGCAATCTATAAACGTATTGGTGAAGACCTTGGCGGAATTACCGAACTCGCCTACATTGCAATAGCAGATGAAGATTATGAAGTGGGGAGAGAAGTAGTAAATTACATAATTGACAATTCCTATACACCACAAAATAAACTGCAGGGCAATCAAATTTTGATGAAGATGGAAGTAAAAACCGCCACTCCCAAACAATATGCTGAGGTGGAAAAAAAGTTTGAAAACCTTTTGGATGAATTTGGAAGAAACCGCGAAACCTATTTGCTGCAAATAGACTACAATCACTTTTTAGCTTTCCAAAACAATAAAAAAGAAGCTGCCATAGAAAATTTAAAAAATTTGGCAAAACAAAATTTAACGGCTTATCAGGAAGCACGGGTAAAAATGGAGCTGGCAGATATTTTGGTTTTTGACGAAAAATTTAATGAAGCATTGATTTATTATTCCCAAATCCAGAAAAAAGTACAGAGTGATGTACTGGCGCAGGAAGCGCGTTTTAAAGTAGCTCGCACCAGCTATTTTAAGGGCGATTTTGAATGGGCACAAGTGCAATTGGACGTTTTGAAAAAATCTACTTCGCAATTAATGGCGAACGATGCCATGCAACTCAGTTTGCTGATTCGCGATAACTCTTTGGAAGATTCTACCCAAACCGCTCTGAAAAAATATGCGCGAGCAGATCTTTTGGCTTTTCAGGATAGAAATTCAGAAGCTATTGATACCTTGGAAGATATTTTAACAAACCACAAAGGTGAAAAAATAGAAGACGAAGCATTGTTGAAGCAAGGTGAGATTTATGAAAAGCAAGGCAAATACCAGCAAGCCGAAGCCAACTATCTCAAAATAATAGAGTTCTACAACGAAGATATTTTGGCAGACGATGCGCATTACCGCCTTGCAAAAATATACGAAGATAAGCTGGGTCAGCCAGATAAGGCGAAAGCACAATACGAAGCGATTATTTTCAACTTTGCAGATAGTATTTATTTTGTAGATGCACGGAAAAAATATCGTGCTTTGCGCGGGGATGTAATTAATTAATCACCTAGATAAAAATTCCAAATCGGACTACAATATATTCTTAGAATACATTTGGAATATGGTGTTTAAATTTTGAAATTTTAAGAAAATGTATATATACAACGTAACCATAAACATAGACGAAACTATTCACGACCGCTGGTTGCAATGGATGAAGACCGAACATATACCAGCTATGCTCGCCACAGGAAAGTTCAGCAAAGCATTGATGACTCGTGTTATGGTTGAGGAAGAAATGGGCGGCTTGACCTACGCAGTTCAATATACTACAGATAGTAAAGAAACACTTCAGAAATATTATGCCGAAAATGCTGTAGAACTTCGCGCACAGAGCAAGCCGTTTGAAGGAAAATTTGTTGCTTTTAGGACAGAACTTGAGATTGTAAGTGAACACTAATGGGGAAAGAAGTACGTGCCAAAAAACACTTAGGCCAGCATTTTCTGAAGGATGAAGCTATTGCCGAAAAAATTGGAGATACGTTGACGCTTGAAGGCTATAAAAACGTATTGGAAATAGGTCCCGGAATGGGCGTGCTTACAAAATATTTAATCCAAAAAGATATAGAGGTCATAGCGATGGATCTTGACACAGAATCCATTGCATATCTGGAAGAAAATTATCCTCACAAGAACCTCAAAATCCTTGAAGCAGACTTTTTGAAATATGATCTTTCAAAACTTTTTGGACAAGAACAATTCGCAATTACAGGCAATTTTCCATATAATATTTCAACCCAGATTGTTTTTAAAATGTTGGAATTGAAAGAGCAAATTCCAGAGTTTACAGGTATGTTTCAAAAAGAAGTGGCACAACGCATTTGTGAAAAAGAAGGTAGCAAAGCCTACGGTATTCTATCGGTTTTGGCACAAGCATTTTACGATGCCGAATATTTGTTCACCGTGCCTCCCTCGGTTTTTAATCCGCCGCCAAAAGTAGACAGTGGCGTACTTCGCCTTCGGAGAAAAGAAAATATTTCACTGCCTTGTGACGAAAAAATGCTATATAAGGTTGTAAAGACAGCTTTTCAGCAGCGAAGAAAAACACTTCGCAACAGTTTAAAATCCTTCAATCTTTCCGATAAAATAAAAGAAGATGCTATCTTTGGCCTACGCCCGGAACAACTTTCCGTTTCACAATTTATAGCCCTCACTCAAAAACTGCAAACAGATGCAATTTGAACTGACCGAAGAGTTTATAGAGCAAATTGAGCAGTACATCGCCAATAATGATGGTGATGCACTGAAAGGGCTCTTGGACGATTTTCACTTTGCCGATGTTGCCGAGCTGCTTCAGGAACTGAATCACGAAGAAGCCACCTATTTGGTTAAACTGCTTGATAGCGAAATTACCAGTGAAGCATTGATGGAACTGGACGATGATTTCCGCGAGCGAATTCTGGACAACCTTTCCCCTTCAGAAATTGCCGATGAGCTTGACGAAATGGACACCGATGATGCTGCCGATATTATCGCTGAGCTAGATGACGATATCCAAAAGCAGGTAATTGACCACATTGAAGACGAAGACCACGCTGCGGATATTGTAGACCTTTTACGATATGATGAAGATACCGCTGGGGGCCTAATGGCGAAAGAATTGGTGCGCGTTAAAGAGACATGGACTGTTGCCGGATGCGTTCGTGAAATGCGCCGTCAGGCTGAAAATGTGACGCGAGTACATTCCATTTATGTTACAGACAAATACGGGAAGCTAAAAGGAAGACTTTCGTTAAAAGACCTGCTTACCGCACCAGAAAGAGCGCATATAAGCGATATTTATATTCCAAAAGTAGATTATGTAAACGTACATACCGAAGCCGAGGATGTTGCACGAATTATGCAGAAATACGATTTGGAAGCCATCCCGGTAGTTGATGAGCAAGGAGTTTTGGTAGGTAGAATTACTATCGACGATATTGTAGATTTCATAAAGGAAGAAGCCGAGAAAGATTACCAAATGGCAGCGGGTATTAGCCAGGACGTTGAGGCCGATGATGGAATTATAAAACAAACTCGCGCACGCTTGCCGTGGCTTTTAATTGGAATGCTCGGTGGCCTTGGTGCTGCCAGTATTATTGCAAGCTTTCAAACTATTCTAGAAAATTTTCCCAAGCTACTTATTTTTGTGCCGCTAATTCAAGCAACTGCTGGTAACGTAGGTGTTCAGTCCAGTGCTATTGTTGTACAGGGATTGGCTAATGATACACTAAAAGGTAACATTATTTCGCGCTTGCTTCGTGAATCTGGTTTGGCGCTCGTTAATGGCCTTGCCATTGCTTTGGTAGTTTTGGTGATAAGCCATTTTTTATTTTTCACTACGTATTTAGAATCTATAAGCATTGGTATTGCATTAATTACCGTTATTCTTTTGGCTGCCTTAATCGGAACTTTTATTCCAATTATTTTAGATAAAAGGGGAATCGACCCTGCAGTTGCAACGGGTCCTTTTATCACCACCAGCAATGACGTTTTCGGAATATTAACCTACTTTTTAATAGCTAAACTAATCCTTGGATTTTGAATGCTGAAGTTTTCAAACATCGTTTTACGGTTCCAGCCTCAGCCATTGATGGCTTAAACCATGTAAACAATATTACCTATCTACAATGGTGCCTTGATGCTGCGGAAGCGCATTGGGTTTCAAAAACTACCCCAGCACAGCGTAAACAGTATGTTTGGGTGGTGCTAAACCATTTTATTTCCTATAAAAACCCTTCCTTTTTAGGTGAAGAGCTTGAAACACAAACCTGGATTGACAATTATGAGGGTGTAAAAAGCGAACGGCACTATAAAATAATTCGCCTTTCTGATAATAAAACCATCGTGGATGCAAAAACACTTTGGTGTTTTTTGGACGGCGAAACTTTTAAGCCTACAAAAATTCCAAAAGAAATAGGCAATCTTTTTCAGTGAGATGCATCGTATTAAATACTTCAATCCCCGATATTTTCAATACTTTTGCGCTATAAAACTGCACTCCATTGAGCGTTTTCAAAAAACTTTTTAAGCAAACTTTTATTTACGGTTTGGCCACCGTGCTACCCCGTGTTTTGGCAGTTATTCTCGTGCCGCTTTACACATCTGTCATGCTTCCCGAAGAATACGGTATTTATGCAACACTAATGGCTTACCTTATTTTAGGAAATGTTTTGTTAAGCTACGGAATGGAAACAGCATTTTTTAGGTTTATCACCAAAGATGCAGATAAGCAAAAAATTGTACAATCTACTACGCTTACATCAATTACGGTGTCTACTTTGATTTTCTTGGGGATTACGCTTCTTTTCACAAACCACATCGCCAAAGTTTCTGAATTTAAAACCGAATATGTAACCTATGGTTTACTAATTCTTGCTTTGGATGCTTTGGTTGTATTACCTTTTGCGTGGTTTCGTGTAAACGAAAGGCCTATGCGTTATGCGGTGGTTAAAATTTTCAACGTAGTCATCAATCTCGCTTTCAATCTTTTTTTCCTTTTAATGCTTCCAAAACTTGCGGAAACTAGTGATTATTGGAGCACCCTTTGGTTTTCCGAAAACAAAGTGGCTTATGTTTTTATCGCGAATTTAATTGCGAGCGCAGTAACGCTATTGGTTTTGCTCCCGCTTTATGTGAAAATAGGTTTCGGTTTCAACAAGATTATTTGGAAACAAATGATGAAATACGCCATTCCCGTGCTAATTGCAGGAATAGCTTTCAGTGTAAATGAAGCTTTTGACAGAATTCTACTGAAATATTTATTACCTGAAAATATTGCCGAAACACAAGTGGGGCTTTATTCCGCTTGTTATAAACTGGGTATGTTTATGACGCTTTTCGTGATGGCATTTCGTTTGGGAATTGAACCCTTTTTCTTCAATCATTCCAGTCATGAAAACGCAAAAAACACCTATGCCACAATCACAAAATATTTTACGCTTTTTGGGTGTTTGATTCTTTTGGTAGTTGTAGTGTATATAGACGTTTTCAAACATATTTTAATCCCAAACAGCCAATACTGGGAAGCTTTAAAAATCGTTCCGCTCATCCTTTTGGCAAACCTTTTTTTGGGAGTTTACCACAACCTTTCTGTTTGGTACAAAGTTACGGACCGAACAAAATATGGGGCATATATTTCAGTCTTCGCAGCTGTTGTAACACTTGTGCTGAACTATATTTTAATCCCTATTATAGGCTATATGGGCTCAGCAATTGCAACTCTTTCGGCCTATGGCAGTATGATGGTGCTTTCGTATCTTTACGGTCGCAAGTATTATGACGTTCCGTACCAAGTGAAAAAAATATGCGGTTATTTGTTGTTGGCCATTGGTTTTTCGGCAATTTCCTTTTACGCATTCAACGGAAATATCTGGCTTGGAACTGCGTTGTTAATAGTGTTTGCCGTAATTATGTTCTATTCTGAAAAGAAGGAATTTTTAAAAATCATTCGAAAATAATTCCATGAAAATAAAAATAATCAACAAATCCAATCACCCATTGCCTTCATACGAAACAATCGCTTCTGCGGGAATGGATTTACGTGCCTGCGTTGAAGGGCCCTCAACATTAAAACCCTTACAGCGCGCCATTGTAAAAACGGGGCTTTTTATAGAGTTACCAATCGGCTACGAAGCCCAAGTGCGCCCCCGCAGTGGTCTGGCAGCAAAAAAAGGAATTACCGTTCTAAATTCTCCCGGAACCATCGATGCCGATTATCGTGGCGAGATTGGGGTAATTTTAGTAAACCTTTCCAATGAAGATTTCACCATTGAACACGGTGAGCGCATTGCACAATTGGTAATCGCAAAACACGAACGCGCCGATTGGGAAGAAGTGGAAGAACTTGCTGAAACTTCACGCGGTGCGGGAGGTTTCGGAAGTACTGGCGTGAAATAAAAATTGAATTCAATTAAAAAAAAATGAAAATAATAGTCCCAATGGCAGGCCGCGGAAGCCGTCTTCGCCCACATACACTCACAATACCAAAACCATTAATTCCCGTTGCAGGAAAACCAATAGTCCATCGTTTAGTTGAGGATATTGCGGAAGTTTTGAATGAAAAGATTGATG
Organism: Aequorivita sp.; assembly: GCA_002715485.1. Taxonomy (GTDB): domain Bacteria; phylum Bacteroidota; class Bacteroidia; order Flavobacteriales; family Flavobacteriaceae; genus Aequorivita. The sequence goes on from PAZL01000064.1 coordinate 16,661, forward strand.
AAATCGCATTCATTCTCGGCGATCCCGCTTTTTTCGGAGAAGATGTGGTTGAAAGTTTAAAAGCTCTCGCCACAAGTTTAGATGCAAAACCAACAATATACCGACAATTAGATCCAAAAGGAACCGGCCACGCCATTATGTGCGCCAAGGATTCACTTTCGGGACCAGCTGTTATTGCTTATGCAGATACTTTGATACGTGCAGATTTTGATTTGGACAAAGATGCAGATGCTGTAATTTGGACCAAAAAAGTTGCAAATCCTGAAGCCTATGGCGTTGTAAACCTCAACGAAAAAGATGAAATAATAGAATTGGTTGAAAAACCAAAAGAATATGTAAGCGACCAAGCCGTTATAGGTATTTACTATTTTAAAGATGTGGCACAACTTAAAGATGAATTGCAGTACGTGCTGGACCATAACATCATAAATGGCGGCGAATACCAAATTAATGACGGTATAAAAAGAATGATGGCAGGCGGAAAAATTTTTAAAACGGGAACAGTAGATGAATGGATGGATTGCGGAAACAAAGAAGTTACCGTGGAGACCAATCAAAAAATGCTGGGTTTCCTTTCCGAAGCAAAAAAGCCTTTGATTTCTGAAAACATCAGCAATGAAAATTCAAAAATAATTGAACCGTGCTTTATTGGTAAAAACGTAATTTTAAAAAACAGCACTGTTGGCCCATACGCCTCTATTGGTGAGGGCACGGTAATTGAGGATAGCACTGTAAAGAACAGTATTATCCAAACACATTCAAAAATAAAGAACGCTCATTTGGACAACGCAATGATTGGCAATTATGCTACTTTTGATGGTAACTTCACCAATGTGAGCATTGGTGATTATTCGGCGTTAAAATAACCTATTCCTTTTAAGCAGAAAATTCAAAATTTGAGGATAAAAATAAAATACATACTTATAATTTTCTTCGGAATACTATTTCTGCCAAATCACGCATGGTCTCAAGAGACCGAAAATCTACCAAATTCAGAACCAGAAAACGTTACCGATGCTTTTCAAGAAAACTTTTTTGAGGCACTCAAACAAAAAGGTATTGAAAATTATGAGTTAGCCCTCGCCGCGTTAAACAAAGCTGAAAAAGCAGCAAATAGTGATGAAAACAAAGCCGTGGTGTATTTTGAAATGGGTAAAAATCACACTTATTTAAAGCAATATGCAGAAGCCGAAGAAAACTTCAACAAAGTATTGAAAAGCCAAGGAGATCGTTTGGATGTTTTGGAACAATTCTATGAACTCTATTATCAGCAAAGAGAGTATGAAAAATCCATTCCAATGGTTCAAAAATTAATTCCTTTAGATGAGGATTATAAAGAAGATCTAGCAAACCTATTTGTACTCACGAAGCAATATGACAAAGCCTTGGAGCAATTGGATGAGCTCGATCAGGTTTGGGGCGAAAGTGACATCCGCAACGCTCTAAGAGCACAAATTTACAGGGCGACAGGAAACACTGAAGGTGCCATTGAAGATTTGGAACAAAAAATTGACAACAATCCAAAGAACGAAAAAGAATATCTAAACCTGATTTTTCTATACAGCGAACAGGGCAACAAGGAAAAAGCATTTGAGGCTGCAAAAAACCTTTTAAAAAATAACCCAAAATCCGAATTGGTCCATCTGGCACTGTATAAGTTTTATTTAGACGAAGGGAATGCCACGGAGGCTATAAAATCTATGAAAATTGTTTTTACTTCGGAAGAGGTTGATAAAGAAACGCAATATAAAGTACTGGGCGATTTTATTCAATTTGTGAATGAGAACCCACAATACGAAACTGAATTGGCAGAAATTGTAAATCAATTTTCAGTTGAAAACGGTCGTGTTTACGAAAAACTCGGTGATTATTACGCAACAAAAAACAGAAAAGAAGACGCGCTCAATGCCTATGAAAAAGGAATAGTCCAAGACCCTGATAATTACAATCTTTTAAAGAATACACTTTTGTTCCAAATAGATTTTAAAAAATATGAAGCTGCTGTAAAATTGAGTTCTGAAGGTCTTGAAATTTTTCCCGCACAGGCGCTTTTATATTTATTGAATGGCGTGGCAAATAACGGACTTCAACAAAGTGAGGCTGCAATTGAAAGTTTAGAGATTGGTCTGGATTTTATTTTGGAAGATCCAAAAATGGAGCGCGATTTTTATGAACAATTAAGCTTAGCATACCGAACCAAAGGCGATACCCAAAAAGCCAAAATGTATGCTGAAAAAGCCATAGCAATCGTATTACCGAATTAAATATTCTATGAACCTGAAACAACCCTTATATATTTTGCTACTATTGGTCCTTGCGTCCTGTGGTGGCACCAAGAAAATAACAAAAATCGAAAACGCTTCCGCTAAGGAGGTTATCGCTGCCCATAAAGCAGTAACGCCTGAATTTAAAACCCTCGCAGGCCGTGTACAATTGGTTTATGAGACCGATGAAAAACTGCAGAGTATTACCGTGAGCCTTCGAATGGAAAAAGATAAAAATATTTGGATAAAAGCTTCGGTTTTGGGAATTACCATTGCAAAGGTTTTGATTACGCCCACAAGCGTTAGTTATTATGAAACCATTGGCAACACTTACTTTGAAGGTGATTTTGCATTGCTTGGCGAATGGATTGGCACCCCAATCAATTTTCAGCAGGCCCAAAATATGCTTTTGGGACAATCTATTTTCACTTTGAATCCTTCAGAATATAAGGCAGAAGTTTTTCAGAATAAATTCAAAATCCAGCCTAAGCAACAACCCCAAAATTTTATACATTCGTTGTTTTTAAATCCTGAAAATTTCAAAATTGCTTTGGAAACCCTATCGCAACCAAATGCCGATAGATTATTGAGCATTCGATACGGAGATTATCAAGAAATTGAGGATCAGTATTTTCCAACCACAATTTTAATAGATACTTCGGAAAAAGGTTCAAAAACAAAAATAGAAATGAATTTCAAAAAAATAGATTTGAATGCAGACGTGAGTTTTCCTTTTGAAATTCCTCAAGGCTACGAAGAAATCCAACTTAACTAAATGAAGCACTTTCGCAAATATCTTTTTTTATTGATCTGTTTAACGACGGTCTCTGTATCGGCCCAAATTGATAAACAAAAGGAGCTAGAGGAAAAACGGCAGGCTATTTTAGAAGAAATAAAGCAAATAAACTCGCTTCTTTTTAAAACCAAAAAGGAAGAAAAATCAGTTCTCTCCCAAGTAGAAGACCTTAACCAACGCATTTCAGCTTCTGAAAACTTAATTCGCGTTACAAACCAACAAGCAAATTTACTTACGCGCAATATTAATGATAATATTGAAAAAATTAGCGCCCTGCGCGAAGAGCTAAAAGTGATGAAGGCAGATTATGCCGAAATGGTTCGCAAATCATACAAAAGTAAAAACCAACAGAGTAGGATTATGTTTTTGTTGTCTTCGCAAAATTTTCTGCAAGCCTACAAGCGCGTACAATATATGAAGCAGTATGCAAAGTTCAGAAAAAAACAGGGAGAAGGAATCAAAGCAAAAACCGAAGAACTTCAAAAGCTAAATGCAGATTTGATAGAACAGAAAAAAACCAAACAAAAGCTTATTGCGGAAAACGAAATAGCGAAAGCACAATTAACTGAAGAACGAAAGGACCAACAAGCGTTGGTAGCAACCTTAAAGAAAGACGAAAGTAAGTTTGCATCGCAAATAAGAACAAAACAGAAACAGGCAGATGAAATAGACCGCCAAATAGATGCTTTGATTAAGGCGGCCATTGAAGAAGCAAATAGAATAGCTCGTGAAAAAGCCCTTGCTGAAGAGAAAGCCAAAGGAAATACAACTACATCTACCTCAACTAAAAACGTTATTACCAAACCAGCAAAAACAGAAGAGTTTGCATTAACCGCTGAAGAGAAAACCCTTGCAGCTAGCTTTACAAATAATAAAGGAAAACTTCCGTGGCCAGTTGAGAAAGGTATGGTAGTGAAGAGTTTTGGAAAACATCAACACCCCCAGTTTCCGAATGTTACTACCAATAGTAGTGGTGTGGAAATAGCCACTGCAGATAATGAGCAGGTGCGCTCCATTTTTGAAGGTCAGGTTATGGCTATTCAAATAATAAAAGGTGCCAACAAAGTAGTTTTTATTCAGCACGGTGATTATATTTCGGTTTATAGTAACCTGGCTACTGTTTCAGTTAAAAAAGGAGATAAGGTTTCTACTAAACAAGCTATTGGCACAGTTGCCAAAAGCCCGACTGAGGGTAGAACTGTGCTAAAATTCTATATTTATCAAAACAAAACAAAGATAAATCCTGCAGACTGGATATACAGGATGTAAAAAAAGGGAGCTAAAAAGCTCCCTTTTTTAAAATCAATTTTTCATAATATTATTGAACAACCAATTTTTTAGTTGTTGTACTTTCCCCAGCCTTAATTGTAATAAAATAGATTCCTGAGCTGTAGTTAGAAACATTCAAGCTAGTAGTTGCTGCATTATCTACATTAGTTTTTCTTTCTAAGACTTGACCTAAGCTATTTACAATTGTTACATCAAAAGTGCTGAAAGTTTTATCTGAAATACTAATGAAGACTTCGCTTGTTGCCGGATTAGGGTAAAGAGCAACAGCATTTTCTATTGTGTTTTCAGAAACACCTAATTGGCAATCCAAAATTCCTCCTCCATAAAATTTTGCACGGGTTCTCTCACCTTCCCATCCTTCAGAATCATTTTTGGCACTTATAGCATACCACATTTCATCATCTGGGTTTGTAATAGGTATGGTAATGGAATTGGTATTTGTAGTACCAACTACCTCCATATATTTTTCTCCTAATAGATAAAAATCGTACGATTCCGCACCATCAACAGCTATCCATTCAAAGGTTGCTGACGATGGACAAACCTCTACAATATTATAACTATTGGTAGTTCTGGCAATGTTGAATGTTTCGTCACTAACATCTTGAAAAGCACCGCTGGTAACTCTAATAAGTGCGTTTCCTGTGATCTCGTCAGCTGTTGTCCAATTGTAGAAATGAGTGTCATTTGGCACTGTTGCTATGGTGTTCCAGCTACTTCCATTATCGACAGAATATTCCAACACAAAATCTTCGGTCGTATTGACTTCGTCCCAATGGATTGTTTCAGAAACAAAAGGTTGAAAATGTTCACCTCCGTTAGGATACGTCATTACAAGATTTTCTGAAATCAGTTCATAGACAACAAAATACTCTTGAGGACCAAAAGGCACATTAAAGCCCGTAATGTCAATATCATAATTACCCGCGGCAGGTGCATTGATTAAAACTTGCTCTACATTGTTCAAATGGTCAGGACCAGTTGTTGCAGGGTTATCTAATGTTACAGGATTTGGAGTTGGATCAAGTATCCAAGGCTCCAAAACACTATTGGAAGGGTCTGTTACCAATAAATCCAAATCATTAACCAATGCTGGATCAGCGCCAGGGGATGCTGCAGGATCGCTCCAATAAACCATAAAACGTACTTGTGTAGTACCAGCAGGCACGTTAATAGTATGGGTGTTGGTATTTCCTTGACTAACTTCATCAGAAAGGTATCGCCCATCTTCAATCAGCTTTACAGCTTGCAATGCGTTTACAATTCCCCAACCAAATTTATAATCAGGTCCAATATTTCCCGCTTCGTTAGCTGTATTAAGCAGAGTTGCTTTTATTAAAGCTGAAGGCGGAAAATCACCACCATTTATGTTTCCATAGGCTTGATAAAGCTGTGCAGAAATACCCGCAATACCAGGTGCAGCACCAGACGTTCCACCGAACGTTTGATAGGTATTATTTTCGTTTGTAGAAATTTGGTTTTGTCCATTGGCAGCAATATCCGGCTTAATCCTTCCATCATGTGCTGGTCCACGGCTACTAGAGTTTACTAATGATCCATCAAAAAACACATTAGCAGTTGCTATTACATTCTTACCTTGCTTATGGCCACCAGTGATATTTCCCCACTGATTACCAGCACCATATCCACAATTACTGTTGTTTGAGTTTCCTGCGGAAAAAACATGTAGTAATGTGGGAATATCTAGTGTTTGTTGATCTACCGTCTCTGTAATACTTGTATAACCATCATTACAGCCATTACTATATGATGAATTTGTAATTTGAACACTTCCATCATTGATTAGGTTTAAGGTAGGAGTATCCAAAAAGTTACTTACATAATTCACTACATAAACATCAGTCCCAGCAGCCATACCTCGATATTGTGGCACCAAATTACCAGCACCGGCCATTATTCCGCCCACACCATCGCCATGCGATTGGTTTGAAACCCCTGTAAGGTTTGTTATCCTTCCTTGAAAGTCTATATGCGGACCAACGCGACCATCATCACGCACCATTACGCCAATACCTTCTCCAGTATAATTTCTTCCTGCTCCAGTTTGTGTATCCAAATTATTTGCTCTGTGAAGACTTCTTCCCTTTGTATCATCTTTAACGGCTGGAGCAACTACAAGATCTACCCACTTAACAAAAGGTAAATTAGAAATTGCCTCCAAGCAATTATTTGGAATAGACAGATCTAAAGTCTGGTGTTCTTTATAATCTGCTTTAACAATTATTTGTTGCTGAGCCAATTGGTTAATTACATAGTTATTACTCACATTTTTATGGTACTGTAGTGTTACCAAAATATTGTCACCCTCCATAGCCCAATACTCATAGGGTGGATTTTTTAGTTGGTAAGAAAGTTTTGCCTTCCCATCAACAGGAACAATTGTACGCACACCATTGTCTCTTAATAATGAAATAGATGTGTTTTCAGGAAAATAAAAAAGATATGTTTTGTGAGGAATGTACTCTAAAAGCTCCAAATTGTTTTGTTTGAACAGATCTTGAACTTTCTGTGTTGGTGTTTCATAGAATTGAACCCAGCCCACATAACCATTGTCTAGTCTTGCAGATTCTGGCATTTGGCTCCATTGAAAGCTCGCAATATTTTCAGGCATTACAATGGTTTCGCCCTGAAACTTGATGTCAGTTGAATTTTGAGCAAAGGACATTGAAAATACAAGTGTCAACGCCAAAAAACAAAAACTTTGAAAAGAAAGAATTGTAGTTTTTTTCATAATTACTATGGATTTGAAAATAGATTTAAAAAAATCCTTTTATGAAATTCAAAAGAATTTTCATGAAAGGATTCCAAATATATTTAATACCAGCTTTAAAGCAACCATGATTTTAGGAAAATATTTCATTTTAACATAAAATCATCCGTCAAAAAGCTAACGAAATCAATATCTTATGAAATATTATGCGGTTTTATTGAAATAAAGCCTTTAGCTCCGTAGCATCTTTGGGCTTCATTTTTCCGGCAAGTACAAGGCTCAATTGTTTACGGCGAAGTGCGGCCTCAAAACGTTTTTTCTCCAGTTCGGTTTCTGGAACAAGTTCAGGAACACGCACAGGATTGCCCATTTCGTCAACGGCTACAAAAGTATAAATTGCTTCGTTTGAAAGACTTCTTTCACCGCTCTCACGGTCTTCAATAAAAACATCCATATAGACTTCCATCGAACTGCTAAAAGCCCTGGAAACTTTTGCCTCTACTGTTACAACGCTACCCAAGGGTATCATTTTGTTGAACGCTACATGGTTCACTGAGGCTGTTACAACAATTCTACGACTATGTCGACGTGCAGCAATACTGGCTGCACGGTCCATTCTAGCAAGTAGCTCACCCCCAAACATATTTCCTATGGGATTGGTCTCGCTGGGCAAAACCATATCTGTATAAACGGTCAAAGATTGTTGCGGTGTTTTTGCTTGCATTTGTGAAATTTTTTGCAAAGATACCTAAGTTCGGAATATAGCGAAGTGAAAAATGAAGAAAGAAAAAAACTGGATGATAAAGAGATTTTACTGAATCTCCTGAATTAAAAGCCATGCATCGGCATTTTCAGATCTTTGAATATCATAGAGTTTTCGCTGTGCTTCCAATTTGTCATCAAAACTTGCATAGATAACTTGGTGCAGCCCATAACGGTTAACTTCCATTTTTAATGGCGAATACCCTTTTTCACGTAGCTGTGAGACTTTCTTTTCAGCATTTGCCTCCAAGCGATAGGCACCGGCGACAATATGGTACATTCCCGTATGTTTTGGAATTTGTAGACTAACAACCGGTAAGGGGTCTTCAATTACAAAAGTAGCCTCCTGTATTTGGTTTTCAACAAGGGAATTGGCCTTTTCCCTTTCAGCATAATTGAATTTTTGAACCTGACTTTCATAAAGCTTTAAACTTCCAAAACCTATCGCTGATAATGCTATAACTGCAATAGCAGCATATTTAAGGTAAGGCTTAGCTTCCCTTCTACCGGGCGTAAAATGGATTGGCGTTTTTTCTTCTATAGCTTCCACAGTTTCTTTGTAAACCTCGCGGCTTATCTTTGGTGAAACAAAAGATGATAGACCAAAAGCCGAAGTACTAAAATTCTGTTGCAATAAGGGTTCAAACTGAAGTGATTTTTCTTCGTTTAATGAAAACGCACCTATATTATTAAAAGAAATTATTTTTCCCTCCGAAAGCTCTCTTGAAATTTGAGCCGTAAAATTTCTAATTTGTTGCAACGCCGTTTCATAACTGCACTTTTCAGCAGAAGCCACATAATTTGCAAACAATCCGTCATTGGCCTGCAATTGTTTGTTGAAAGAAACAATTTTAGAAGGCGGATGAAAAGTATTTGAAGCATCATCTATCTGGGCAGATTTATAGCGCGTCAAAAACGCCCCAAACCCAGGAATAATAACACATTCGTAACGGTAAAGTAGATCAGATATGTAGGTTATAAGTTGCATATTAACAAAATTAGGCTTTTTTGGAGGCAATCCAATTTTTGTTTTGGTAATTTATTAACAACTTAAAAATTTTGTATTTTTAAAATCTCCCCCGATTTTAATCTTTAGGCTATGCTTTCGAAAAACGAATTACGCTATACGCTTGCTTTGCAGCGAATTCCAAATCTGGGTGATATTTCAGCAAAAAAATTATTGCGCAAAATGGGTTCTGCGGAAGCAGTTTTCAAAGAGAAAAAAAGCAATCTCGCCAAGATTGACGGCATTGGGCTGTTACGCTTAAAAGATATCAATTTGGGAAAACAGCTTGAAGAGGCCGATGCAGAATTAAAGTTTATTGAGGAAAATAATATTGAGTACAGCTATTTTAAAGATAAAACCTATCCCGAAAAATTAAAGCACTGTTTAGACGGCCCCATACTTATCTTTCACCGTGGAAATATAGACTTGGCGGCAAAGAAAATAATTAGCATCGTGGGCACTCGAAAAATTACCAGTTATGGCAATGCATTTTGTGAAGATTTTATAGCGGAAATTGCTCCAGTTAATCCCGTAATTGTTTCAGGTTTAGCATATGGGGTTGATATTTGCGCACACAAAGCCGCAATAGATAATAACCTTCAGAATATTGCTTGTTTGGCTCACGGTCTCAATCAAATATATCCCAAAAGCCACAAAAAATATATTTCAAAAATTGAGGAAAATGGAGGTTTTATCACAGAATTTTGGAGTAGCGATATTTTTGACAGAAATAATTTCTTAAAAAGGAACCGTATAATAGCGGGGCTTTCCGAAGCTACAATTGTTATAGAATCTGCTGAAAAAGGCGGAAGTTTGGTAACAGCAGATATTGCAAATTCATACAATCGTGAAGTTTTTGCAGTTCCCGGAAGAGCCACAGACAGTCAAAGTCGGGGTTGTAATAATTTGATAAAGCAACAAAAAGCCCAATTGCTTACAAGTGCTGCCGATATAATCTATATGCTGGGTTGGGAATTGGAAAAAACCCAAAAACCAAAACAAACCCAGCTTTTTGTAGAATTGGACGAAGATGAAAAAGTAGTCTTCCGTTTTCTAAAGGAAAGAGAAAAAGAACTTTTGGACATGATAGCACTGGAATGTAATATTCCTGCCTACAAAGCAGCAAGTGTCTTGATGAATATGGAAATTAAGGGCGTGGTCCGTCCGTTGCCGGGTAAGTTGTTTCAATTGGTTTAATAACCCACTTTTTCACGAACTCGTTTCAAAACATCATTGGCAACTTTTCGAGCTTTTTCGGCACCCGAGCTCAATGCTGCATCTATTTCAGGAAGATTATCCATAAAATAGTGATAGCGAGTGCGCTCTTCAGAAAACTTTTCGGTTATCAATTCAAATAAGGCTTGCTTTGCATGGCCGTAACCGTAGTTACCACCTTCATAGTTTTTTCGCATTTGTGCAACCTCTTCCTTAGTACCAAGAATTTTATACAGTGCAAAAACATTACAAGTATCGGGATTTTTAGGTTCTTCTAAAGGTGTACTATCAGTTTCTATACCCATTATCTGTTTGCGAAGTTGTTTATCATTCAAAAATATATTGATAATATTTCCTTTGGATTTGCTCATTTTAGAACCATCAGTCCCGGGAATGTACATTGTTTCTTCCTGTACTTTTCCCACGGGCATCACAAAAGTTTCGCCCATCTGGGTGTGAAATCGCGAAGCTACATCGCGGGTTATTTCAATATGCTGCATTTGATCTTTTCCCACGGGAACAATTTCGGCATCATACAGTAATATATCAGCTGCCATTAGCATTGGATAAGTAAAAAGCCCTGCATTCACATCTTCTAAACGGTCTGCCTTGTCTTTGAAGGAATGTGCCAACGTTAGCCTTTGGAACGGAAAAAAACAACTTAAATACCATGATAACTCGGTAGTTTGCGGCACATCGCTCTGGCGGTAAAAAACAGCTCGATTAATATCCAACCCAAAAGCCAACCAAGTAGCGGCGACACTATATGTATTTGTACGTAGTGTATCAGCATTTTTAATTTGCGTTAATGAGTGCATATCTGCTATGAAAAGAAATGAATCATTCTTTGGGTCATTTGCCATTTCAATTGCTGGAACGATTGCTCCCAATAGATTTCCGAGGTGGGGTGTGCCTGTGCTTTGTATTCCTGTAAGTATTCTTGACATGGTTTTTTAAAAAAATTTCAGCAAAGGTACTTTTTTTGATTTACTCGCATCGTTCAAATTATTACTTTTGAACCTCAATGAAGCTAATTCAACAAATTTTTTCAGCTTTTTACCGTATCTGGTTTTATTTGATAGTTGCTTTTGCCACTATCCTCCTCTTCCCATTCCTTATAGTTAGTATTCTAAAAAACTCGTGGTATCCTTTTTTCTTCAAAGTTGCCCGAACTTGGTCTGCTATCATTATTTATGGAATAGGCTGTTACCCTATAATAAAACGTGAAGTGGAATATGAAATAGGAAAGAGCTATATGTTTGTGGCCAACCACACGTCTATGACCGATATTATGTTGATGTTTTATGCAACTAAAAATCCCTTTGTTTTTGTTGGCAAAAAAGAATTGGCAAAGATTCCGTTGTTTGGATATATTTACAAACGCACTTGTATATTAGTTGACCGCGGAAATACCAAAAGCCGAGTGGAAGCTTTCCGAAGAGCAGAAATACGATTGAATGAAGGTTTAAGTGTTTGCATTTTTCCTGAAGGAGGTGTGCCAGATGATCTTTCCCTTATTCTGGATGAATTTAAGGATGGCGCCTTCAGGCTAGCTATTGAACACAAAATACCGCTTGCCCCCATGACCTTTCACGACAATAAAAGACGGTTTCCATATTCATTTTTTAAAGGTGGCCCGGGAATATTACGCGTAAAAGTGCATGAAATAATTCCTACAGCAAATTTGACTTTAGAAAACAGAAAGGAACTAAAAAGCAAGACTCGTGAGGTAATCTTGAATGAGTTGCTTAAGCCAACCGTATAATTTTTATAATAAAAAAACCGTCCTATGGCGCAGAACGGTTTTCTCTCAATCATTTGTTTGAAGTATATCAAACACATTCAACTAAAAACTAACCTAAAACTTGAAACTCAATCCGCTATAAATGCCTAAATAATAAGGCTTAAAGTTTACAGAAGAATCGGTATAAGGGTTGAGCTGGTATTTAAACATGGGCTCAATATTAAACGTAAATTTTTTGGACAATTTATAGTCCAGACCCAGCCCGACGTTAGTTGAAAAACTTACAGTAGAGAGATTATTGGCCTCTCCAAGTGTACTGTTAAAATTATCAGCTTTTACTGAAATTTCATTATTTCCTAAAAACAAAGTGCTCAAACCTCCTATAACATTAACACCCAGTCTATTGTCTAAAACTGCATATTTAAGCTCTAAAGGCACTTCGTAATAATTTATATTTTGTATCAATCGGGCATCACCCTGCGTAGATTTGGGAGTAATATCTCCAAAACCGTTTGAGGGCCCATTACTTGCCAAGGCACCTTTATCAAAGGCTGTCACAACAATTTCCCTGCCTCCGTAATCAACGGAACGCAACGCAACGGCCACTGGGCCAGTACCAACTTCAATACCAGTAGTGCTATAGCTTAAATCTAGATTATTAACCCCAGTACGTACGCTCAACCTCTTACTTAGGGCATAACTTACCTGTACGCCATAACTCATATTTACATCGCCCTCTTGCGGATTGTCTGCAAAGGAAGGATCAATGGAAGAGCCACTACCAAGACTGCTATAATATACGGGAGCAACATTTGGAGCTACGTTCCAGCGGTGTTCTGGTTTTTCTTTCTTTTTCTTTTGTGGAACTATTTCTTCATCCTTCTCAGCAATAGCATCAAAGATTGATTTTTTGTTTTTGGCCTCTTCCGCTATTTCTTTCTCGGTTTTCACCAAGTTTTTTTCTGAAGTTAACTTATCTGGACTTTCATTAACAACGACAGCTTCTTTTTTGGCATCGAAAATTTTGTCTTTATTAATAAGCTTTTCTTCATTATCATCCTTGCGACTATCCACTTTTTCAGAATTGTTTTTTGAAGAAGCCATCCCTTCGTTCAAATCATTCTTAGAAGCATTCCTATCAATTATATTATTCTTTTGATTTTCTGTTTTCTTAAAAGTTTCTTTGTCAGAATTATTGGAAGCTATTGCAGATTGTGATGTTTTTTCAGAAGTGTTGTTGAAAAGCCCATTAGAAGGTTTTGCTTCACTTTTACTTTTAAATGGGTCAGTCTCGGAAACATCTTCATCCCCTGCGGTATCACTTTGAAGTGTTTTGTCTTCAGAAGCTATCTGAGTTGCATTTAAATCATTTTCTATTTCAGAAGAATTCTGCTGTAATTCCTTTTCGGTTTTAATAACATTTTCATCAGTAATCGAAGGAGTTTCTGTGTTTGGAGAGTTGTAAAGGGAATCTCCCACAGTCAACAAGAGGGCAAGTAACGCAGCAACACCGCTAAGTTTTATCCACAGGGGTATAACTTTACGTTCCTTTTTATCCTTTTTGAGCTCGGCTTGGATATTTTCCCAGACGCGCGGCGAAGGAGTGGCCTCAAAATCTTTGAAGCCTTCATTAAAAATGTTGTCTATGTTTTTCTTTTCTTTCATTCTCACCCTTTTTAAAGGGAAATTTTTCAAAAACCCCTACCCAAACGCAGGGGCTTATTTAATCTAAACAATTCAAAATAATGCTTTTAAGTGTTATCGTTTTTAGCATTATACTCTTCAATTTTATTTTTTAAGATCATTCTGGCGCGTGCTAGGTTTGATTTAGACGTTCCATCGCTGATTCCTAACATTTCTGCAATTTCTTTGTGCTGATAGCCGTCCATTACATACATACTGAAAACCAATCGGTATCTATCGGGAAGCTCCTGCACAATTTTCAGCAAAAAATCCAACGGAATATCTTCGCTTTCAATTTCTACCTCAGCTTCGTCTTCAATCTGTCCTTCATCAACAATTTCAAAGGTGCGCTGTTTTCGATATTTTTGAAGAACGGTATTTACGGTTACCCGTTTCATCCAGCCTTCAAAAGAACCTTTGCCATTATACTGCTCAACTTTTTTAAAAATTGTAATAAAAGCATCCTGCAAACTATCTTCTGCCTCGGTATAATTAGGCGAATACCGAAGACAAATGGCGAAAAGGATTCTGTTGTACTGTTTGTACAATTCGCCCTGCGCCGTGGCATTTTGCTTTTTGCATAATTCTATGAGCTCGTCTAACGTCAAATGCGGTACCGTGAGTTATTGTTCCGTTGTAAATACCTCTTATTTCAGAGGGCAACCGTAATAATCAAGGCTCCTACATTTTGTAGATACCACATTATCAAAAGGGTTGCGTAGGTAACATAAAAATTTTATTGGTTTATCGCGGCAATGGCATCTTTGATTTTCTTTTCTAGCTCGTCCATTAATTCGGGATTGTCCAGCAGTAGGTTTTTAACCGCGTCGCGACCCTGCCCCAATTTGGTATCGTCATAACTGAACCAAGAGCCGGCTTTTTTGATAATTTCGAAATCTACGCCCAGGTCGATAATTTCGCCAACTTTTGAAATTCCTTCACCATACATGATGTCGAATTCTGCTTGTTTGAAGGGAGGTGCCACTTTGTTTTTAACCACTTTTACGCGGGTCTTGTTACCGGTGGCGTTGCTATCGGTATCTTTGATTTGGGTAGAACGACGAATGTCCAAACGCACGGAAGCGTAGAATTTTAAAGCGTTACCACCTGTTGTAGTTTCTGGGTTTCCGAACATTACCCCTATCTTTTCCCGTAACTGGTTGATGAAGATTACCGTACATTTTGTTTTGCTAATGGAACCGGTAAGTTTTCTTAAAGCTTGGCTCATCAAACGTGCATGAAGGCCCATTTTGCTGTCGCCCATTTCGCCTTCTATTTCACTTTTTGGGGTAAGTGCGGCTACGGAATCTATAATTACGATGTCTATGGCGCCGCTACGGATTAGATTGTCCGCAATTTCCAAAGCCTGCTCTCCATTGTCTGGTTGTGAAATGATAAGGTTTTCAATGTCTACTCCGAGTTTTTCAGCATAGATTCTGTCAAAAGCGTGTTCTGCATCAATGAAGGCTGCAATGCCGCCTTTTTTTTGGGCTTCTGCCATTGCGTGGAGGGTTAATGTGGTTTTACCGGAAGATTCTGGGCCATAAATTTCAATGACCCTGCCTCGTGGGTAACCGCCTACGCCCAGGGCAACATCGAGACCTAAGGAACCGGTTGGGATTACGTCTACATCTTCTACGGCGCTATCGCCCATTTTCATTACGGTGCCCTTGCCGTAGGTTTTGTCTAGTTTATCGAGAGTAAGCTTTAGTGCTTTTAGTTTTGCGTCTTTTTCGGTGCTCATTTTCAGTGTGTTTTATGATGGAATTTTTAATTAGCTAAGATACTATTTCTTTGTGCGTGTGACAAAAGGAAATTGTGAGGGGGGCAGGTTTTTGTTAACAAAAAAGATTAGGAACAAGGGCTTGCAAAATTATGACTTGTCAAAAAGAAATAATTATTTATAATGTTGTCTTTGGTCATATATTAACTATTGTAAATTTTTGCAAGCAGTAAATAATATACAAAAGGGCATCTATGGAGTATAGTAGGCTTATACTAGACTTTGCCTAGGCTTTAATACGGGTGATCCTAGGCTTTGCTGTTAATCGTTTGAGTTTGTGAATGGGTTATTGTTTTATGAATTTTTTGGTAGTGGTGTTGCCGTTTTCATCTTCTATGTTTAGAAAATATATGCCGCTTGTTAAGCTTGAAACATCTATGGAAGTTTGATTTGCAACTTCTAAGGTTTGGTTGCTTAATAGTTTGCCTTCTATATTGAAGATTTTGATTTTTAGATTTTGTGTGGTGTTTTGGGCAGTAATAAGGAGTTCGTTTTGGGCGGGGTTGGGGTATAATGTAAATATATTCTTATTAAAATCTTTAGTTGAAAGTGGATAGCTCTTAAAAACAGCAGTACCCCCCAATGGATTACTCAAGGTAAGGACGTTACCTCCTCCATCTTGGGTAATATTGTACCAACACTCGTTTGAAATATACCCAAAATAAGCATTCTCAAATAGATTATGTAATTGCACATCGCAATCATTGATAGTTGGAGTGAAATCAGACGCTGATAAGTAATTTGGCAGATTGAAGATGTATGCGCCATTGAACGTGTTACACGCTCCTTCACCACTATAATTAAAATCTTCTGAGATCGCAATATATGGGCTGATTGGAGGATCAATTTCAGAAACTTCGTATATAGCAGCTAAATCATCCAATTGAACTGTTCGTAAATACCAAGTGCTTTCAAAAAGTTGTGGGTCTTGGGCAAAAGCGGTTGTGCTAAAGGCCAGTATGAATATGGTTATAAAGGTTTTC
>PAZL01000065.1 GCA_002715485.1 Aequorivita sp.
GTCTTTCCCATTCCGGGACCTCCTGTAATAATAATAGCGTTTGATTTGTTTTCCATAGTTCTAATAATTATCTCCTTCATATTTTGATGAGGATGATTTCTTTTACTCTTAATACTTTTGTTATTAATGTTGAATGATTTAAAAACGTATGATTATGTTGACAACGAATGATGTAGCCAAAGTTTATGATACGATCTTAAGTATCCCTGGCATGAATGACACAGTGAAGATTGATTTAAGAATCTCACGTAAAAATGTGCTATTACTAAACCATGTAATTGAGCGTGGATTACTAGTGAAAGATGATGAGGAAAACGAAGGACTTTTATCCAATATCCCTGATGAAAATCTGGAAGAATTGAAAATTATTGCCGGTCAGTATCTCGAAAAATCCGGACTTATTGAACTCAATGAAAAGTTGAATGAGTTAGGAAAAGGGAAGTAACGTATTCAGGCTGGTTATTCGGTTATTCTGCCTTCTTCTTTTCTGATATTTTGAACCTTGTTGGCTATGAGCCAATCTTCAAATAAAGAATCATTAATGGGAGTAAATTTAATAAACTCTCCTGATGATAGTATTAAGGTAAAATCTTTTGCTACGGTAATGTATTTGAGGAGTTCTGAAGCTGAATAGTGAAATCCGGGAAAATGTTTGGCGGTGGTTTTCATGTCAATACTATTTTAGATTAATGCCGCCGAATAAAAGTAAACTAGGCAGCAACTTATAGCACTGAGGTCTTAGGAAACCCAACAACAATAAGTGCGTCCACGCAATGGCATAAACGTTCTTCACTTGTTGTCCAGCTGTTATCGCAAGTTCCCAACTTTCAGTGCTGGACTCAAAGCAAAACTCTTCAAGAATATTCTAACTAAGATAGCTTTTTGAGCCTTAGATGAAAAGGGAAATTTATACTTAATTATCTGAGCTATTTTGAATTAAAAATCTTCTAAGAATAAATGAATTAATAAAAATAAACTCCTTATATTTTAAGATTAATTTAAACGATCCAGAATTTTTATCATTTCTAAAAGGGTCCCTTTAGGCTCAATTTTCCCGTCCTCCCAATCTTTAATTTCCTCAACAACACTACTACCGGAATATACTGTCTTGATTTCTCCACTAAACGAAAATTCCTTTTCTCCTTTTTTATTAAATAGCATATTTAAAGTTTCACAGCATTTGTCTGCGGTCTGCTGAGTATCAAAAATCAGGCTGGTCAAACGCTGTTTTTTGTAATAAATAATCAATTCTGCAACCGTTTTTTTATTTTCTTCCATCTTAATTTCTATTAAAATTTAACCTGATATATTCAACATTAAGTTACTTTAATCTTATTTACTTATTTCTCACAACTTTAAATTTAAGAACCTTAAATGCAGCTTTAGATGGTTTTAAGATTTTCAAAATCAATTCTGTCTGAAGAGCTGCTTTTTTACTTAACGATTACCAAACTATTTCAGGATAATCATCAAAATTTAATTCTTCTATATTACAGCCTAATTCCTTGGCCCTGCTTACCATATCAGACTTCCACATCTTATAGGCTGGCGAAAGTTGGGTATAAGCAATTAACAAATCTGGTATTCCGCGAAATCTTCTTTTTCCCGGTGTTTTGCTCAAATATTCTATATTAATACCCTGCAGCACTAAAAAAACCAGGTCATTATTTATATCAATTCTTTGCCCTATGAAATTTTGAATTTGTTGTGCGCCCTGCGGATCATAATCAAATAAGGCTTTTCTACAATTATATTCCAGGATATAGAGGTTTGCCTGATCCAGGGCATCCAACACTACATAACCTGCATTATAGCGAAGGACGGAAATTAAATAAAGGAAGTCTGTCCATAGGTATCTAAAGCCAAAGTATTCAACCTTATTCTCCGAATCAAAAACAAAATTTTCTTTCAACCTGGAATGCTGGAAAGCTTTACGAAGCTCATAAGCAAAGCCCATTATTATATCTGATTGCCCCTTCTCTTCCTTTTTATATTCATTTAGCCTCTCCCCTATTTTGTGAATGGTTTCATACAAGCTTGTTAAGTCACCGTAATCACCCCATAATTCTATTCCTGCCCCTTTCCTGGTTGGATTACTTTGAAACATAAATAAACATTTTAATTTTGTATTCTTTTTTTCAAATATCAGTATTTTAATCAATTTAGTATATTTAGTAATACCAAATTTTCAATAATTGTGGAAGAGCAGGGAGCATTTAAAGAAGTACAATTTCACGATGAATTCAGGAAAGAGATCATTGACAAATTACTTGAATTACACCGTCAATTAGTTTTACTCGAATACCTTGAAAAGGGATCAGAATGCCAGTTTTGAGAAAGATAGCGATTCTTCGTGAATTTTTTTGGAATTCAGATAATGAAGATCTTGAGTACATATATAATATGGAGAGGTTCATGGAAAAACTTAAAATTTATGAGTCATTCCCTAAATGGTCTTAACGAAAGCCATAGTAATACAAATTCAATAAATTTTTATAGCGTATTTTTACTATTTGAGCGGGTAAATATTTACACTGTTATTGCTAAGCCTTAAAATTTAGGGATTTCTCTGAGCAGGTCTATTCTTCTTAAAATTTTCAGCCTGTTCAAAGATTTCTTCATAAACCTCGTCTCGTTCCACCGGGGGATAACCGTGTTCGTCGAGTAATAAGATAAGCCCGACTTTTAAAGCAGATTTGATGTCATTTCTTTTGCTCCAGTCCGGAAATTTTGCCTGTTCATCCACCAAATCTTTTACTGCTTTTGAAAGCTCGATAAGCTTATTTTCAGGATATTGAAAGTCATATTTTATACATAGTTCTTTTAAAATGTCGTAGAAAGCTTTTTCCTCAAAATCAATTCCCAGCTTTTCCCCGGCCGAAAACTCTTGTTGTACCTGCCAGATAAGATCGGTAAGCTGTTCCGCCATTTCTTCATAAACTTCACTGCGTAATACATCTCCTTTCCGTTCATTATACCTGGAGACCAGGCCTTCCATCTTCCTGGAAAAATCAACTCCTTTTACCTTGTTCACCTTCTTTATCTCATCAATGGCCCTGACCAATAATTGCTGTAAAAGTTTGATTTTTGTATTGGGCAATTTGATTTTATCAATTTTTGCCAAATAATCTTCATCAAATATATCCTGCTCACTATTGGTTTGGTCACCCATTTTAAAAATCTCCTCCACTCCTTCACTTGCCAAAGCATTTTTGATCATTTCCCTTACTTTGGCGTTCATCTGGGCCGTGTCCGGGGCATTCCCTTTTGTAAGCTTAAAGACTATCGACTTTATAGCCAGGTAAAAATGAGTGTAATCGCGTTCTTCCTGAGTTAACTTTTCACTTCCCGCGCAAATATCATAGGCGGCTTTCAGGCGTTTCACCAAATTCATAAAGCGTGTTTCCTGCTCTTTGGTTTGCTGTACGTATTCAACGGCCTGGTTAAGGTTGTTCAATTGACTTACTGGATCACTCCGGAAATAATCGGAACTGTCAAATTTGTGGAAAATCCTGGCCAGTAAATCCAGGTGGTCCCTTACTATTTTCAGGGACCTTTCAATATCTTCGAAATTTTGCCGCTCACCCTTATTGTATTTGGCAAGTGCTAAATTCATTTGTTTTTTAATACCAATATAATCTACTACCAGTCCTTTGTTTTTACCCTGGAACTTCCGGTTTACCCGCGAAATCGTCTGGATAAGGTTATGCTGCTGGATGGGTTTATCAATATAGATACTATCTAAAAACGGAACATCGAAACCGGTGAGCCACATATCGACTACAATAGCAATTTTAAAATTCGATTTCTCATTTTTAAATTGACGGTCCAGCTCTTTCCGGTACTCTTTTGTACCTAACAAATCATACATTTCTTTGGGATCGTCTTTTCCCCTTGTCATGATCATCTTTATCCGCTCAATAGGCTTAAGCTGCTTCCTGTCTTTTTCGGTTAATTCGGCACCTTCTTCTGCTTTTCTGATCTTTGCCCACTCCGGCCTTAGTTCTATGATGTTTTTATAAAGGTCGTAAGCTATTTCGCGATTACTACAAACAAAAATTGCTTTTCCTTTTACGGTAGCACCTTCCTTCAGCCTTTTCTCATAATGCTGGACAAAATCTTCTGCTATGGCCTGTAAACGATCGGGATCACCCAGAATGGCATTCATGTTTGCCGACTGCTTTTTACTATCTTCCACCTGGTACTCATTGGCCCCTTCTTCCTCAGCAACACGATAATAGTCTTCAATTTTTTGTAATTCCCTATTTTCAAGGGCCACTCTGGCCGATCTTCCTTCATATACAATACGAACGGTGATCTCGTCTTTTACCGATTCTGTCATGGTATACTCATCTACTACTTTTCCAAATACATCTAAAGTAGCATCTATTGGCGTTCCGGTAAAGCCTACAAACGTGGCGTTAGGCAGAGAATCGTGAAGGTATTTGGCAAAGCCGAAAGTTTTCTGAACTCCTTTCTCAGTGATCTTTATTTTCTGGTCAAGATTGGTCTGGCTCCGGTGAGCCTCATCAGATATACAAATTACGTTGCTTCTATTGGTAAGTAATTCTGTGTCTTCCGTAAACTTATGTATGGTGGTAAGGAATACGCCGCCACTTTCCCTTCCCCTGATTCGTTTCCGAAGATCTGCACGGCTTTCCACACTTGCGATGGCATCATCGCCAATAAAGGCTTTCGCATTGGTAAATAGTGCCGCAAGCTGGTCATCCAGATCAGTCCTGTCTGTAATCAGAATAATGGTAGGGCTTTCAAAATGGCTGCTTTTCATTAAAAGCCTTGTCAAGAAAAGCATCGTATAACTCTTTCCGGAACCGGTGGCTCCAAAGTAGGTGCCTCCTTTTCCGTTTCCAGCCGGTTTCTGGGCTTTCTGAATATTCTCAAATAAAGCCCGCGCCGCATAATATTGTGGATAACGGCACACGATCTTTTCATCCTTCTTGGAGCTGTCCGGTAAATAAATAAAGTTTTTAATGATGTCCCGAAGCCTGTTTTGATGCAGCATCCCCTGAATAAGAGTAAACATGCTATCGATGCCATCAACGTCCCTGCCTGACGGCGAGGCAGGCTTTGTCAGTCCTGCGATTCTGCGCCAGGCATAGAAGAATTCGTAAGGGGCAAAAAAGGAACCTGCTTTGGTATTTACGCCATCGCTGATCACACAAAATGCGTTATACTTGAAAAGTTCAGGTATATCTCTCTCATAACGAACGGTCAGCTGAATATAAGCGTCATAAATGCTGGTATTTTCCTGAATTGCGGTTTTGAATTCGAAAACCACCACCGGAATTCCGTTAATATAAAGTATCCCGTCTGGAATACGTTTTTGGGTTCCGGTAATTTCCAGCTGGTTGACAAATTTATAAGTGTTTTTGTTCTCTGCGGAATAATCAATTAAATAGATCCAGATGTCTTTTTGGGAACGATCTTCCCGCTTTAGCGAAAAACCATCCGAAAGCATTTGCATAAACTCTTTGTTGCTTTCATAGAGGACTGAAGCCGGAAGGGTTTTGAGCCTAAGAATAATGGATTCCACTTCATTTTTGGTGATCTCGTTTTCCCGGTACCTTGTCATCAAAAATTTCCGAAGGTCACTTTCAATGAGCACTTCATCTTCCTTTCGGGATATGCTGCCTCCCAATTGATGCTGATAACCTTCCTGTTCCAGCTGCGTGGCAAAAACGCTTTCCAGTTGTGCTTCGGTAAACTTTTTATTCATTCCTGCCTGGTTTATTGTAATTTTTTCTGGGCTATACGTTCCCGCGCTGCGACCAGAGCGTGATGTATTTTTTGTTCCAGTTCTTTTTTTGGTGGCAACTCTGTCCAGTATTCGGCGACCATGATCCCGTTTTTGTCCATTTCTAAAAGTTCTATTTGTTCTGAACTGGCTTCAGCACATAATATTAACCCGATAGGGTATTCTTCCCCGTTTTGTTTTTCGTATTTATTAAGCCATTTAAGGTAAAGTTCCATTTGCCCTTTATATGCCGCTTTAAATTTGCCTATTTTCAATTCGACGGCTACCAGCCGTTTTAATTTCCTGTGATAGAAAAGCAGGTCCAGATAAAAATCTTCCCCGTCTATGATCATTCGCTTTTGGCGTTCAATAAAAGCAAATCCTTTCCCGAGTTCCAGGATAAAATATTCCAGTTCTTTTAAAATGGTGGCTTCCAGGTCATTTTCAAGATAACCTTCTTTTAAACCTAAGAAATCCAGGAAATATGGGTCTTTAAAACTATGTTGCATGTCTGTGCCGGAACGTGACAACTGACTGTTGGCAATTTCTTTGCGCTCAAAAGCTTTTCGTTCTATTTGCTTCCGGGTTTCCCTTACACTCCAGCCTTCTTCTGCTATCTGGCGAGCATAAAAATTCCTGGTTTCTTTGCTTTTTATGGGGAATAGTTCCACAAAATGGGACCAGCTTAATTGTCTTGATAGTGAACCCACGATTTGAATATCGGGATAGATCTCGGCAAATTGCATCATTCTTCTTACATTTCGGGTCCCAAAGCTATTCCCGTAACGCTTTTTTAATTGTGACGACACCGTTGTCACAATGTTTTTGCCATAATCTGCCCGTTCATTTTGCAGGATTTCCTCATTTATACGTTTGCCTACCTCCCAAAACACCAAAGTCATGGTACTGTTTACCTGTACCGCGATTTGGTGTTTCCCCTGTTCTATAAGCTGACTTAGCTCTTCTACCAGGTTATGTTGTAGGCTATTTTTATTCATGTTCTATTTATCTTGTGCTATAGGAAAGCGGTTAGATTATCATTGGATTTTATAAATATGGTTTATTTTCTAAAGGTTGTAACTTGAATAAGATCTTTTTTTGGTTTGATTTTAGATATCTTGCCTTCTTGTTTTAGATATTTAAAAAAATTGAATAAAAGGTCAGATTTTTCAAAGTATGGCATTGGACCTTTTTCATTTAACTCTTTAAAATTTCCTCCTAAAGAAGTTAAAAATTCATTAATGAACTCTCTATTGAATAAATTACTCTTTCGGTTAAATATATAAATCTTATTATCCAAACTTAAATTAGATTCTAGTAATACACTGGAAATTAATTTTATAGATTCGCTGAAATTTGAATCCTCTAAGATCAAATTACCAAGCGTAGTTAAGCTCTTACTATCAGAAATATAGATGGATTCATCCAAATTTTCTATTAATTTTTTCTTATTAGAAATGGAGAAATCAGAATGCCCTAATAAAGAATTCACATCTTCTGCATTCAAACGTATTTCCCTAATTAAATCAAAGAAAAAAGTTGTGTTATTTTCAATTAGCGTTAAGTGTAGCGGTTTAAAATTCTCTCTTAAACGATTATAATTTTTAATTGTAAAAGAGAGTTTATCTTTATTTACTAAAGATTTTACTTTATCATAATGGAGAGATTCAAAGTTTAAATCCTTAAAATTTACTGGAAAACTATTTAAATATTTTTGATAAAAATCTAAACTTACATTTTCATTAAGAATAAAATTTCTAATAAACTTTTTTAATTCATCATTTCCACTAGGTTTTAATTTTTCTTCTATTAATTCTTTAAAATTGTTTTCACTATTAAGAAATTTATTTAGGTGGTCTTCAAACTGACCGTTTGTTTTGTTATAAAAATAAAGTATGTTCTTCCAACTAGGAATTAATTTTCCTTCTTCCAAAATAAAATGTATCATTTCTTCTGATATCAATTCATTTGGATCAATAATTTTAGTGTCAACTTTTTTAACGACAGCTTTCCTATATTGTAAAGTCACATGATCATTATTTAGAAGGCTAATTAAAGTATCTTCTCTTTCTTGAGAATTTTCAGGTATTTCTAAAAACACATTTTTCACATAAGTATTAATATAACTTTGAATGTATTCAATTAAAGAATCACATTCTGAATTTAAAATAGCTGAATAGTTACTTTTATTAAATTCGTCTTGACTGAAGTTTCCAAAATTTTTCATCATCAATTCAATCATCGGAATATTTATACCATAGTGGTCATTCTCATAAATAAAATCTTTCACTTTTTCTGTTGCGCCAGTGAAGTCCACATTTTGAAACTTAATTTTTAATTCCTTTATTATTTGTATCAGCTTCTCAACATCAAAAATTAAATTCAGGAATTCAGAATTAGTTTCAATGTCATTTTTTAGTTGTGATTTCTCTGAAATTATTTTTAAATCATCAATTTCGGCATAATTTAAAATCAGTTTCAAATATTCGATTTTTTCATCTTCATCAAGAGAAGAATGATTATTTAAGGAATTCCAAATATTCGGCCACCTTTTACACAGTAAATAAATAAACTTCTCTATTTTTTTTCCAACTTTAATATAACCTCTAAAAAAATTAACTGAAATTTCAGATTCATTAGCTATAAGGATAAATGTCTGTTTTTTTTTCTCCGTAAAATCATCGTTTTCAATTAAATGATCAACTAAATCATAGTTTAAGATTACACTTTTTTGAAATTCATACACTCCGATTTCATTTATTAGGTTACTTAAATTATCCAGATGGTAATCAAATTCGGTTTGATCTTCATTTCTAACATTTGATAAGAATCGAAAATCCTTTTCAGAAATACTGCCGGGGTAGAAATAAGATATGTAATCTAAGTAATCTTCAGCAATATATCCCTCTCTCAAAAACATTGATATAAGTTGCTCCTGTTTACTCTTTGATTCTAATAATATTTCTTTTTGATTGATTAAATATTTAATTTTTTTACCCCTGACGGATATTTTATCCTTTTCTAATTCTTTAATTTTTCCTCTTAGATTTTCCAGTTCATCTGAACTCTTTTTTTGGATTAGTTTTTTCTTTTGCTCGTAAGATTCAAAATCATCAACTTTATCCTCAATTTCCTGAAAACTTATTTTTTTACTTTGTGTATAATTAGCTTGATAATAATATTCAACATTATTTAATTTTATAAGCTTTTCGAAATTATCATCCTTTCGCATTTCTGAAAGTGGTATTTTTTTATTTTCAATTTTAAATGCACTGAAATCCTGAAAGTTATTAATATATTCTAAAAGATAAATACTCTTTAACTGGTCTAACGTTTGTGGGAAAATTGTGATTATTTTTTCAATCTCATTCTTATATGCAAGAAGTTTCTGATCAATTTCTTTAAGTTTCGATTCTAACCATTCTTTTTTATTCTTTGTTAAAATTTGAAACAAAAGTCCTTTTCCTTTGGCTAATAAAACAAAATCTTTTGGATGCTTATTTTTATAGACAATTATGGCAAAAAGTTTATCTAAAAATTCGCTAGTATGTATTTGATAGTAGACATGAAACTCATTAACAATATTATAAAGTAATCTCATATCGTCTATGTAATAAGCAATCTGGTTAATTAGATCTGATGAAATTTGATATCCCAGATTCTTTACTGCGTTAGCTAATTGCACATTAGAATTTGAAAAATTAATTACGGGTATAACTGGAATTATAAAATCGAAAAATTTTACTCTATCATCATCAGTAAACATTTCATCCCTAACAGCATACACAAATACCACCTCACGATTAATTGCTTTAGAATTATTAATAAGTAGATTGATTTCTCTAAGTTTAGTGAAAATTTCTGTTTGTTGAAAACGATCCAAATCTTCAATAATAACCACATTGTATTTTGTTTCCCCAAAGAAGTATAAAATTTCATCCAAATGATTATTGAGTATAGATTTGTCAACTTTTTCCGCTACCTGTATTTCAATATTTTGGAAATTTAGCTTACTTATTGTAAGCTTTTGGGCGAATTCTATTATACGCTGAAGAAGAAGAAAACAAAAAATTAAGACGCCAATAGCTAATAATCCTTGCAGTATATTGCCAAACCAAGCTTTTGGCTCAGGAAAATTCATTAAAATCCTAAGTGAATGAAAATTAAAAAAGATGTAAACCGTGAAAATAACACAAAATATTAACCATGTAGTTTCCTTTACTTTCTGTGGCTTTAAACTCTTTACTTTTTTGAATCGGGAATCAGGTATATTATCAGACTCTTCATGATAAAATATCTGTTGAAGAATACTTAACTCTATTAATCTCAGCTGATCATTTTTTGAAAGCTTGTCACTATTTATAACTTCACTCCTTAAATGGGCATATTTATCATCGTCATTTTTTTTCTCTTCTTTAAAAGTGGCTAAAGATATATTTAAAAACTCAAACTTATTTTTTCTCGTTTCTTGAAAAGTTTTGAGAATACTGCTTTTACCGGAACCATAAGTTCCAGTTAATGCCACATTTTTTATATCTTTTTCTTTTCTATTGGTTAGAGCCCATTCAAGAGCATCACAATAGGACTTGTGTTTCTCAGAATCTATTACAGGTGATAGTGAATGAAATGGAATGTTTGCTACATTCTTATTTTTATCTACTGTAATTTTTTCTGTCATTCCTTGTAGTTTATGCTAATTTATTTTCTTCTACCCTTGCCATTTTTGAAAGGAAAAGACTTTGAAGTTGATTTAAATATCTAATTTGCAAATTTTTATCGTCTATTGAATTTTGCAACGGTGTAACTTTTGAATTAAATTTTTCAATTAGATTACTTCCTTTTCTAGGCAAAGGAAATTCCATCCTTTTAATATCTGTTATAGGTAATTGTGGCTGAGCAGATCCAGATAAATGATTCATAATAAGATCTTTCATTTCCGCACTTTTCATTTTCGTATATAAAAAGAATGAAATCTTCGGATTTCTTAAAATCACCATTCCCGAATTAATCCTAACATTTTCAAAATCTAATTTATCATTGTAGTAACCTATATTCCCAACCGTACCTCTAGTGGTCATCACAACATCTTTTCTTTTTAATTTTCCTTTTCGCAGTAATTCATCCTTTTCTTTATTCACAAAGCTATTATTACTAAAATCAAAACCTGATTTTGTTACATTTCCAGCATTTAAAAATAGGCAATAACCATCATCAGAGAATTCCTCTTTTTTCGGGTAATTTTTCCCTCTATCTCCATCTTGGATATCACAAATTTCATCAATGCTACTTGCGATCCACCCCTCCGGAATCTCTCTATCCAGCTCCTCATTATAAATCAGTTTCCCACCGAAAGATTTATAAGGCTTTCCTTCTGTATTAGGAAATTCAAAATCAACAAACCAATGTTTATAAAGTGCCTGGGCGGTTTCTTCCAGCTTTTGGTTTATTTCTTCATTTAATTTAATACGGTTTTTAACCACATTATATTCCCTTGCAATTTCCCGTTGTTTTTCTATGGAAGGGACAGGGAGTTCAATACTACAAAAGGCATCCCAGGCTAAACCGCCTCTCACATCGGCATCTGTGTAGAACCAGGCATTTCTATCAAATTCAGCACGACGAAACCACATCATCAAATATTCAGGTAATAATATAGAAGGATCCTTGATTTCAAAGACATCATAAGCAGGTGAGACAATAAAAGGTTTTTCTTTTTCTGAAAGTGCGACTGGAATTCTATAATCCCTGCCAACGTGCATTCGGTTACAGGCAAATTGCCCAGGTTCAACAATTAAGTACCTGGAGAGATTAGTACCTACAACATTGGCTACTGAAGGCATAAAGAACTTATCTATATTAATACCCAAAAGTTCAGAATATCTATCCTCTGAATTTCTGACCTTTAATTTTTGGATGTAATCGCCTATAGGCCTATAGTTTGATGGCATACCCCAGCTCTTTAAAAACGTCCAACAATTCCTTTTTAGAATCCTCTTCCTGTTGTAGTAAATCGGTGAGTTCCGTTTGTAAACCTGCCATCTTGGTGTCAAAATCGATATTTTCATCGCGGTTTACAAATTCGATATACTTGCTGGGCACCAGGGAAAAGTCTTTCTTTTCAATATCGGCTTTAGTAGCACTGTAGCAATATTCCGGGATATCTTTATAATTCGTGTCTTCCTGTTGCCAATCGTGGTAAGTCCTGGCAATATCTTTAATTTGCGTTCCACTAAACTGGATAAACTTTTTCTCAAACGGCTCTCCATTCTGCCGCAAATCCATAAAAAGCACTTCTTCATGCCTATCTCTATAATGGCGTTCTTCATCTCCAATAGAACGGGTATGCGCAGTTTTATTTCTATTCAGGATCCAAACGGTTACACTTATATTGGTGGTATAAAACATATTTTGTGGCAGGATAATAATAGCTTCCACCAGGTTGTTTTCCACCAGCTTTCTCCTGATTTTATATTCTTCCCCGCCGCCAGAAAGCGCTCCGTTGGCCAGAATAAATCCGGCAACCCCGTCATCTGATAGTTTAGAAACCATATTCAATATCCACCCATAGTTTGCATTGCTTTTAGGAGGCACTTCATAACCCTGCCAGCGGGGATCATCGATTAATTCCTGCGGCCCGCGCCAATCCTTTTGGTTAAATGGCGGATTGGCCATAATATAATCTGCTTTCAAATCTTTATGCTGGTCATTGCTAAAAGTATCGGCCGCTTTATCACCCAGGTTCGCGGATATCCCGCGAATGGCAAGGTTCATTTTGGCCAGTTTGTAAGTAGTATTGGTGTATTCCTGGCCGTAAATGGAAATTTCCCGTTTGCTCCCGTGATGGCTTTCGATAAACTTAATAGACTGCACGAACATACCACCGGAACCACAAGCCGGGTCGTAAATAATCCCTTTATAGGGTTCGATCATTTCCGCAATAAGGTTTACAATACTTTTTGGTGTATAGAACTCTCCCTTTCCTTTACCTTCCGCCAAAGCGAATTTGGATAAGAAGTATTCATATACACGCCCCACAATATCCTGGGATTTGTCTTTTTGCGTGTCTATTTTATTGATGGTATCCAAAAGAGCCGATAATTTACTTTTATCCAGTCCCAAGCGGGAAAAATAATTATCGGGCAAAGCTCCCTTTAGAGAAGGGTTGTTCTTTTCGATCTGGTTTAAGGCAGTATCAATCTTTAAGGCAATATCGTCCTGTTTCGCATTTTTAATAAGATAATTCCACCGGGAAGTTTCTGCCAGGAAAAAGACGTTCTTCATATTGTAGAAGTCTTTCATCTCAAGGTACTTTTCTTTGCCTTCGGCAATAAGTTCCTCGCGGCGCACTTCAAATTTATCACTGGCAAATTTCAGGAAGATAAGCCCCAGTACTACGTGCTTGTATTCAGAAGGTTCAATGGAGCCACGCAATTTATTGGCAGCATCCCACAGACTTTCTTCAATCGATTTTTCTTTGGTCGTTTTCTTTTTGGCCATTATTAAGATTCGGGTATGAAGTAATTATTGTGCTTCCGAAGTAGGGTAGGGAAGCTGTGGCAATTTAGTAAAAATCTTTCTAATGTTAAAGGATTCTAAAGGTTGAGACTTAATGAGCACCTGTAGGCCGGTCATTGCTTGCTCGGCATACTATCGGCAGTTGGCGGAGTTTGGGACACGCGTTTGTCGATTTAGTATTGGTTTGTTGGTCAAGTTAACTGTTTCCTATCTACCGTTGCCGATTATTTGCGATTACCCGCCTTTGTTGAAAATTGGCTTGTCCTCGATCTTGTTTAGAATTTGTTTCAAAATGCCAAAGTTAATCTGATTTCTTTTAACGTAAGAATAGGTTTGTGGAGGCATAAAAGTAGGGAAGGCTTTTTTCAAATGTTTTAACTCAATGGAAAATTTTGAGAAGTTTCTTATTTCTTTCAATTCAATCCCAAATGCATTTTTATTAGTTTTATAATAGGACTTAAATTGACTCTCTGAAACACCAGTTTTTGAGCCGTGATTATTCCAAAAATTTACGGGATTGTCTTTGATTATCTTGTTAATTTTACAAATACCCCATAGCTCTTTTACCGGGGAGGTCACGTAAATTAAAATGTAATCTTCGATATCTACTTTTTTGGGAGCTGATTTTCTTAATTCAATAGTTTTCTCACCTCTCAAAATTTTCTCGGCAAACTCTGGTTTAACAGAAATCAGAAGTATATTTTCTGGAGAAATTTTTTTATTCATTACAGCAACCCTTTCTTATAAATCGCAAGATACGTTTCAGTTTTTATTTTGGTTGGTGATAAAGGCATAAACTTCTTTTCTTCTTTTGTTTTTAATAATCCTTTAATGAATTTTAGATCTACAGGTCTTTTGAAAAGTTCTGTATCCGAGAACACAAAAGCCATAATCTTTCCATTTTTATCTATGGTCTTTTGAATATCTTTCCAATTATAAATACCCAATTGCTTAAATTGTTTAAATAGCTTTTTAGCATCATCGATAAAGATTTCGTCTATGTACGAAACAGCTTTAATATGGCCTTTTTCCTTTGTTATCGGGTTTTTGCTTATATACCATAATATTCTTGCAGGAGCGCTTAAATTTCTTGAAGATGATCTATAATAAACATTTTCTCTATTTAATAAAAGTTCATTTTTAGACTCAAACAAATGTAGCTTTTCATTGGAGCGGTCATTGAATAATTGCTCTGCCCAAACTGCTTTTATCGATATTATAAAAGTAGGAATATCGAGATCTTGGATTTTTAATGGAGATAAATGTCTTTCTAGGTTATATTTTTTTTGAAATTCATAATTTTCATCCCCTGGATCCAAAATTAAACTATCTTCAATTTCTTCATATTCCATTTCTGAAATCAATTCTTTTATATTTCCAAAATCAATTATTTTTTGAAGGTTAATTTTCTTCCATTTTTCTTCTGTTTTTATAAATCTAGCTTCCTTTAGAGAATTGGATAATTCCTCATCTATGTATACTTCTAAGATTTCAATCAAAGATCTATTTTCATTTGTGGATGTCAAGATTGCTTTAAATAATAAATGTTTAGATAAAGTTATTCTCAAGCTATTATTTAGGAAACGGAAAATTGGTATCGACAATTTCTCATTTTCACTACGGTCAAAAATTACTAAAGCTAGTATTTCTTCAGATTTGGATATTGTAATTAACTCATATTCATGTGGAGATGATAAAGCTTTCCTGATTTTTTTTTGAAAGTGATTAATTTTTTCATCCGGTTTAAGAAATTTCCTCGTGAAATAATCAATATTATCACTTGTTATTCTTTGAGACTTTATATTAGTGCCTATTAGTCTCTGAGGCTTATATTTGGAAACTTGAATATTTTCGTCCAAACGTGTTATAAATTCACTAGGGCGATATATTTTTAATTCATACTTAGTGAAGAACTTTTTGCTTTGTAAAAGTTCTTTGTCTCTTGTAATGAAGAATTGTGCGCCTCCGATAATTGAATACGCTAAATGTTTTAAGTCTGATTTATCATTCTTACTTATAGCAGGAAACTCATGTTCAAGTTTTTCAAGTATTTTTTTAAACTCTTGTTCTTCTTTGAAAGGTAACTCTGTAAAATAGTTTAATAATTTTCTACTGCTTTTCTTTATTTCGCTAGAATTCCCTCTATTTATCTCATTATGAATTTCTCTTGTATAATAAAGTATTGCCTCACTTAATAACCAATCACTTTTTAATGCTAAGCTTTCTTCTTCTCTTTCGTCTTTAATATCCAGAAAAACGTTCATATCGATTACTGCTACGATCTTATTTTTTAATTCATAATCTGAAATTTGGGATAAAAGGTCATTATGATGATGAGGGTACCACCAAACGGTTAAAGGTAACTTTTCTTTACCTCTACCAGGTTTTTCTTTAATTGGTACAAAATTGAGACTTTCCCATAGACGATCAATTTTATAGTCATTTCTACAGCTAAGTCGGATACCATCATACTGTGTAGTATTTTCTTTTAAATGTCTGACAAGCTTTGATGCAGTATTTCCTTTTCTATGTTCTTCTGGTATGCATAAATGAACTATAGTAACCTTATTATACGACACTCTGTATAAAATATAACCAATTAATTCTTTAGAACCATTTGGATAAGCCCCGATTATTTTTCCTTCTCTCGCATATTTTGCAAATGCAGAATGTGGTAAAAAACCAAGTGTTTTAGAATTTTTATCTCCAAGAGCAACAACTTCATTATAAGCTTTTGATTTTGGATTCTTAATTATTTTAAATATCAAGTATCGGTTAGTTAAGATTGTGGTTATAAAACTACAATTTTTTTAAACTTGTAGCCAAAGGTTTCCATTATCGCCAGTTCTCGGAGGGATGCGGTCTTGTCGGATTAACCTATTATTTCTTAGTTTTCTAAATTACATTTTTTCGTCAAAACCCGCTATTTGCTATAACCGATGTTGGCAACTATATTAATTTATCCCAAAATTGAATAGCATCGGTTTTTCAACAACTTCATAAAAGGTTTTATCTTTTTCCTTTACTACTTTTAAAAATTTTATTTCTCCGCCATTTAAGTCCTTTATGAGTTTATCTTCGAAATCATTCAGATTTTTTTTGGTAAGTTGTCTTTTTGATTTTTTTAAGATTTCTGAAAGAGTAAATTTTTTACCAATCATATCTTTCTCAATTTTATTTTCGATTGCTCTGACAAATTCATCATAAGTATCTACCATAGTTTCAACTTTCCCTTTCATAATTTTATCATTAATGAAAAGGTTGGTAAGTAGATGATTAATGATTCCTAACAGTAAATATAAATGTTCCTCTTTGGGAACTTCCATTTCGTGGAGAGCGTCATTTCCTAAGAATCTAATGGAATGTAATCTTTTAGATTCGGATGTTGTTAAATGTCCATTTTTACTAAGTCCATCTATTCTTTCCGCTAAATTGTTACCAGAAATTTTTAAATGATTACAAATTGCTTCTATTATCGCTCTTAATCCGCCTGCTGTTAATATGGAAGAATTTGCTTTAAAAGCTGATATTGTTTCTGAATAGATTAATCTAATTTTTTTCGGTAAATGATGTTTATAATAAATTTCCTCCCCTTTTTTTAAATAGGTAGGATATACTGTTTTCTCATCATAATATTCTTGTTCTCCATACGGTCCTACATGATTGAACATTTCGGTATCTCCGTATGTTTCTAAAAATGAAATATTATCACATCCATTACATTTAATTAATGAAAATTTATGGATGTACTGAAAATCACTTTCTTCTTCACCACCGCGTTCTTCTATATTGTGTATTTCAGTATGATTTCTATCTCCTTTACAAACTTTGCAAAAAACTTTATCCTTCATATTAATATTGTTACTAACGGTTGGGCTATGGTTTCGTTGCGTGAAAATCCGCGAGGATTTTCCGCCGTAAACCGAAGATAGCAAATTTGCGAGGACTTTCCGAGAGGAAAGTCAGAAGCAATGAACTATAGCCGGTGTTGGCAAACGTATTTTTATTTTTCAGATTTATATTTTTCGTATTGTTCGTTAGTCAGATATTTTTCAATTGGTTTATATGGCATTTTTTTCCACTCATATTGTCCTTTAATATTCCATTTTTTTAAATTTTCAATTGAGTCTGTTAATTCCTTTTCCATTGCAGTATTGCAGTCAAATAGCATAATACTGTCATTTCGGATAATGAAACATTGATTGCTTTCAGGTAATTTTTGAAAGTAATCTTTAGGATGAATTTGTTTAATTAATTCACAACCATTTCCTAAAGAATAAGATAAAGTATCTTTCTTAAATGAAATATATTTTCTGTTTGGGTTTTCAAATTTTACAGATAGTCCACAGCCTTTGAAAAGTTCTAATTTTTCAATAATTCCGATTTTTTGGCTTTTATAATTTTCTAAATAAATTTCTTTTAGTGATGGATTATCCCAAGGTCTATTTAAAAGGAAAAGAAATGTCAAAAACAAAATTGGTAATGCAATCAATATTTTTATTCCAGGTATTTTGTTCAATTTGGTTTTCGGTTTTATATGTTTGCCAACGTTTATGTATATGAGCTGTGGCGTGTTTCGGCACAGACCTTTCCTGATAAGAACTGGCTTTGGAAAATCCGCAGGATTTTCCAAGTGAGGACTGACCAAGCCATAGCTTATATACTGTGTTGGCAACTGTTATTTTATTTTTCAACTCCTTTCATTCCGCCATATTTCTCAAAAATCCTTTCTAATTGCTCAACTGAATTTTTAAAATATGATTGGTCACTATTGAAATCAAATTCTAATTTATTATCTATTCCTAAATTCTCTTGATAGGTTCCTAAAATTGAAATTTTTCCAGAAACATATTTGACCGTCATTTCCAGATTTTTTTCATAAGAGTCAAATTCCGCAACGCCATTCAATTCCGATTGACAGGTTTTTAGTTTTTCATAAAACTTAAATAATTCGCCAGTCGAAGTGTAAAAGCTACTTCTTACTGAATAAGAACCAACTCTAATTTTAATTCCGACAACACATTCATAACCACCTTTGAAACAAGTTTTATTCGGAAAGTCAAAAGTCTTTTCAATTCCAACAGTTATAATTCCGTTTTCTCCT
This sequence comes from Aequorivita sp., assembly GCA_002715485.1. Lineage (GTDB taxonomy): Bacteria > Bacteroidota > Bacteroidia > Flavobacteriales > Flavobacteriaceae > Aequorivita. The sequence goes on from PAZL01000065.1 coordinate 18,375, forward strand.
TTTAGTTCAAATTCTTCCATTATTCATTTTGAATGCGTTACCGCTAATAGTTGCCAACTTGTTTATCCTCCCAACTCTATTGAGTTTATCCCTACAATTTGTCTGGCTATACCCAAGTTATTAATTTTTTTGTGTAGTCTTCGAATTTAAAACAAATTCACCACCCTATTACGGAAAATCGTTATAGCAAGAATTTAACTGGTGAGATATCAAATACAATGATTTTTGCTGTAGGTTTTAAGCTGTAGGTGGTTATCTGTTGTCGGTTCTCGGTTCTCGATTCTCGGTTGGCGGTTGTGAGTCGTGAAGCGTGATTCGCAATCGCACCTCGTCATTCGTACCTCGTCTTTCTATAGACTCACATATTAATCACAACATTAAAGATAACTCTAAAACAATAAGCTTATTACAGTACCTTCCCCCTCGCTGCTCTTTATTTGGATACGTCCTTTGTGGAGCAACATAATCTGTTTGCTTAAACTCAGGCCCACCCCGCTTCCGGTTTTCTTGGTACTGAAAAAAGGCACAAAAACACTGTCCCTGATTTCTTCGGGAATCCCTTTACCATTATCCATTACTTTAATTACCACCGTGCCGTTCAGGTTTTTTTGGGCTATCAATCTGATTTTTGCATCTTCAATATGCTGGCAGGCATCTATGGCGTTTAAAATAAGATTGATTAAAACCTGTTCTATCAAATAGCTATCTATAGCTATTTGAAGATTAGGGGGCTCAATTAAAAAGTCAATCGCTATCCCACTGCTTTCAATGGAAGGCTGCATTAAGGTCTGTATATTGTTGAAGAGTTCCGCTAATTTTACTTCCGCCAGATTTAGTTGGGTTACTTTGTTTAGACTGCGGTAGGTTCTAGCAAACTTTAAGAGCCCATCACTCCGTTTTTTTATGGTTTTAATTCCAGAATTGAGATCTTCAATATTTAAAGGATGGCTCTTAGCATCATCCAAATTGTTTTGGATATTAGTTTCCAAAGTCTCCGCCAAGGAAGAAATGGGCGCTATGCTGTTCATAATCTCATGGGTCATCACGCTAAGCAATTTCTTCCAGGCCTCAGATTCGTTTTGATTTAATGTTTCCTCTATATTTTGCAATACGATGAGCTTAAATGAATTTTCCTCCATTTCAAAAACGGTATCGGAAATAAGGACTTTTAAGCTTTCCTGTTTCATTTCCAGCAATACCGAAGCTGTGGTGGAGTGGTAGGTTTCAAACAGTTCATCAAAAAGCTGTGGATGCCGCTTTTCCACAAAGCTGATATTTTTAAAGGCGGGTAGGTCCAATGTTTTTAATAGGGAGTCATTCGCCCAAAGAACTTCCCCACTTTCCACATTGTATGCGATGATGCCAATGTTTACCATTTCCAGAATTTTCTGAAGGTATAGCAATTGGGCCTCCCGTTCGCTATCGATACTTTTGATGGTTTGATTTACCAAGTTAAAGCCCTTGTGGAGCTCGCGAAGGTCTTGGGCGCCATGCGTTTCGGAAAACCAACGGGAAAAATCGCGGTACTTTACCGATTCAAAAAAATCGTCCATCGCCACAAATCGTTTTATTACAAAATGGTACAGATTATAAATAGAAAAAAGCGAGAGACAAATGCCAATTATTAAGGCATAGGTATTGGGCAAAATAATTCCAAAAGCAAGAACCAACAACGAAATGAGCAAACCCAAAACGCGAAGTGCAAGCGCTATTCTGTAGCTTTTATAGTTCATATTTATTGAGTCTGCGGTAAAGGGCGGCACGTGTGATACCGAGCTCCTTTGCAGATTTTGAGATGTTTCCCTTGTTTTTTTCTATCACCCTTAGGATGGCACTTTTTTCAATGGCATCCAGATTCGTTTCTTTTTGCAGCACGGTCGGTTGTGGACTCTCAATAGCCGAAAAAATCAAATCTCCAGCCCCCAATCTTTGGTCTTCCGCCATGATTACCGTTCGCTCCAGCGCGTATTGTAGTTCGCGTACATTCCCGGCAAAGGCATGGCTCTTTAGTTTTTGGATGAAATCTGTCTCCAAACTAAAACTCCCCTTGCCGTACTTTTCAGCATAAAAATCTATAAAATAATGGGCGAGCAGAGTTATATCCGTTCCCCTATCGCGTAGCGGGGGTATGGTTATATCAACCGTGTTTATGCGATAGATAAGGTCTTTTCGGAATTTTTCCTCATCGGCCAAATTGTTTATGGACAAGTTGGTGGCGCAAATTAAACGAATATCAATCCCTATAGGCTGATTGGACCCGATAGGTGTTACCTGCCTATTCTGCAAGACTGTGAGCAATCGCGCTTGCTGGCGTAGGGAAATATTGCCTATTTCGTCCAAAAACAAGGTGCCCCCATTGGCGGCTTCAAAACGCCCTTTTCTATCTTCGCGAGCATCGGTAAAGGCCCCCTTTTTATAACCGAAAAGTTCGCTTTCAAAAAGGCTTTCGGTAAGCGCCCCCACATCTACCTTTACAAAGGGCATATTTTTGCGAAGGGAATTCTCGTGAATGGCCTTGGCTATCAAATCCTTTCCCGTTCCGTTTTCACCTAAAATAAGTATGTTGGCATCTGTAGGAGCCACTTTTTTAAGCTTTACAAACACCTCCTGCATGGGTTCACTCTCCCCTATTATTTTGGTTTCAGAATTTAAATTGGTTTTTTGCCCTTTTGGATGCTTCTTTTTCTCTACCAACTCCCTAACTGTTTCCAGTATTTTTTCATTTTTCCAAGGTTTTACCATAAAGTCGGATGCGCCCTGCTTTAAGGACCGTATTGCAAGATCTATATCGGCATAGGCAGTTATAAGTATTACATCTACATTTGGGTTCTGTTTCTTTATTTTGTTGAGCCAGAAAATACCTTCGTTACCTGTATTTACAAGCCCGTTGAAATTCATATCTAGGATAACAACATCAAAGTTGTGCTCCTGCATCAAACTTAGGATGGTATTCGGGTTTTTATTGACCACAACTTGCTTGACCTTAGATTTAAGCAAAAGACGAAGTGCAACGAGCACATCCTCATCGTCGTCTATAACTAGTATGTTGGCATTGTGTAAAAGCATGCTTACAATATTAACAAATTCTGAATTTAGAACTTATAAATAAGCCTTGATAATTCAGAATTAAAAAAAGTGTATCGGCAGCGAACAGGAAGTGTATCAAAAGCGGACACTATTTATTTCTATATTCTATATAATATATTGATAGAGAGCCACTTATTTTTTTGGCATCATATTCACAAGAGATTATATGAAAACCAAATAATACTATGGACATACCTTTAAAGAAGAAACGATTTACCACCAAAAAAATACTAACTATAGGTGGTATAGCCCTTTTGTTGGCTCTGATTGTTTTTGTAATTATTTCATCCCTTGGCGGTTCAAAATTGAATGTAGAAAAAGAGCGCATCAGTATAAGTAGTGTGGAAAAAGGTGTTTTTCAAGAAAATATACCCGTAAATGGAATTGTACTTCCCATTACCACTATATATCTGGATGCACTTGAAGGTGGTCGTGTGGAAGAAAAATTTGTAGAGGATGGAGCGATACTAAAAAAGGGCGACCCTATTTTAAGACTTAGCAATACAGACCTTGAACTGAGCCTTGTAAATCAAGAGACACAGGTATATAATTTGTTGACACAGATGCAGATTTCACAAAATGCTGCCCGTCAAAATACTATAAATAAGTTAAATCAATATACCGATGTGGAGAGTGGCCTAATAGAAGCCAAACGCTTGTATGAGCTCAACAAAAAATTGTACGCTAAGGATGCCATAGGGCGTCAGGATTTGGTAAAAGCTGAAAACGATTACAACTACCAGAAAGAGCGAATGAAACTTTCCAAGCAAATTCTAAAGCAGGATTCCATTGCTGTGAAACAGGAGAAAGGGCAAGTGCAAAGCAGTTATGCCCGTACTCAAAACGCTTTGGAACTCATGCGCAGGAAGGTAGCAGATCTAGTAGTAAAAGCGCCTGTGGATGGGCAACTTACCTCCCTGGATGCTGAAATTGGACAATCAAAAAACAAAGGAGAACGCTTGGGGCAATTAGATGTGTTAAGCGGCTTTAAGGTGCGTGCCGATATTGATGAGCACTATATTTCCAGGATATACAATGGGCAAACGGGTAGTTTCAGCTTTAATGGCAAGAGCTACAAGCTGTCTATCAAAAAAGTTTACACCCAAGTTGCAAACGGCCGTTTTCAGGTAGATATGCAATTTGAGGAAACTGTACCCGAAGGAATTCGTCGCGGACAAACCTTACAGATTCGTTTGGCTTTGAGCGATGAAAAACAAGCAGTAATGATTCCTAAGGGAGGCTTTTTCCAACAAACTGGTGGCAATTGGATTTTTAAGGTAAGCGAAGACGGCAATACCGCATATAAAACCGAAATAACATTAGGCAGCCAGAACACAGAAAATTATGAAGTATTGAACGGCCTTGAACCTGGCGATAAAGTAATAACCAGCAGTTATGACAACTATGGAGAGGTGCAGGAATTGATTTTAAAATAGCAGGACAGCGGTTAGCTGATAACCGATAACCGATAACCGATAACCGATAACCGATAACCGATAACTGATAACCGATAACCGATAACTGATAACTGATAGCTGAAAGCTGATAGCTGATAACCCAAAACAATAACTATGATAACAATAACCGATTTAGAAAAATACTATGCCACTGAAGAAGTGCGCACCATAGCTTTAAACAAACTTTCCTTTAAAGTAAGTGAAGGAGAATTTGTTGCAATAATGGGACCCTCTGGCTGCGGAAAATCCACTTTGCTGAATATCCTTGGCTTATTGGACGACCCTGATGGGGGAAGCTTTGTATTCAACGGAATAGAGGTAGCAGGCTTTAACGAGCGCAAACGCGCCGATTTAAGAAAACACAATATTGGATTTGTATTCCAGAGTTTTAATCTTATCGACGAGCTTACCGTTTTTGAAAACGTAGAACTGCCTTTAATCTACACAGGGGTAAAACCAGCAGAGCGCAAAGAACGGGTTGATGCAGTATTGGAAAAAATGCAGATTATGCACCGCAGAAAACACTTTCCGCAGCAATTATCAGGGGGGCAACAACAGCGTGTGGCAGTGGCCCGAGCTGTGGTAAACAATCCAAAACTTATTCTTGCCGACGAGCCTACAGGAAATCTGGACAGCAGCAACGGAAACGAAGTTATGGACCTATTGACAGAATTGAACGAAGCGGGAACTACTATTATCATGGTAACGCACAGTGAACACGATGCCAAATACAGCCACAGAATTATACGCATGCTCGATGGACAGAAGGTTACAGAGAATGTACTTTCTGAGTATGTTAGGAGTAGTGAATAGTGAGTAGTGCGCAAAATAAATAATTAGAAAATGATACGGAATTACATAAAAATAGCATTTCGCAACATTCGGAAAAACAAGCTCTTTTCATTTATAAATGTTATTAGTCTTGCCATTGGCCTAAGCGCTTCTTTTGTAATTGGTCTGATGGTTTATTACGATTTTACTTTTGATAAATTTCATAAAGACGGCAATCTTATTTATCGCATAACTACCCAATATTCTTCAGCCGAAGGGAAATCTTATAATTATGGTGTTTCGGTTCCGCTTATTGCCGAAGTAAAGCAAAGTGTTACCGGCATTCAACTTGCTACTTCGTTTTTTACGATAGAACCTTCTAAGGTAATGAATACTTCCTTTTCAAAACCTTTCAACAATCCTGAAAAAGTAATTTATGCCGACACCAATTTCTTCAAGTTTCTAGATTATGATTTTTTGGCAGGCAATGCCATAACTGCTATCGATGCCCCAAACAAAGTGGTTTTAACTGAAAGTCGGGCCAAAAAATATTTCCCAAATAAAAGCTACAACGATATTATTGGTGAAACGCTTGTTTATGACGATTCGGTTTCTACAAAAGTTACTGCCATTGTTGCCAATTTTAAGGAAAGAACAGATTTTAGTTTTGAAGAAATTATTTCAGTAGAAACAGGAAAGCAGTCTTATATGAAAGATCAAATTCTTGATGAAAACTGGAACAGTACAAGCTCCAGCACCCAACTATTCATAAAATTGAATTCTGAAAAATCGGTTTCAGCGGTGAAGACACAGTTAAACGAATTGGCAAAAAAAAATGCGAGCGAATATTCAATAAAATATAATGAACACAGAACATTTAGTCTTCAGCCGTTAAATGAACTTCATTTTGGCGGCAACTACGGTGTTTTTGACTTTTCAGAATATAAGGCAGATAAAACCATATTATATAGCCTGTTGTGTATAGCAGCCTTTCTATTGCTCTTAGGGTGCATTAATTTTATAAACCTCAACACAGCGCAAGCCACTCAACGCAGCAAGGAAATTGGCATTCGTAAGACATTGGGAAGCTCAAAAAAACAATTGGTTTTTCAGTTTTTATGGGAAACCTTTTTACTTAACCTGTTTGCGGGAATACTCTCAATCGGTTTGGCTGCTTTGCTATTGAAAGTTTTCGCTGGATTTATTCCAGAAGGTTTGCATTTTAGTCTATTTGCAAATCCTCTTATTATTGGTTTTGCAGTTCTTTTAATAATAATCATCACATTTTTATCAGGCTTTTATCCAGCACTTGTTCTTTCATCTTTTAAGCCTGTTTCAGTTTTAAAAAATAGAATTTTTTCCACCAATAGTAATATCTCACTTCGGAAGGGACTAATTGTTTTTCAATTTATCATAGCACAAGTTTTCATTATTGCAACTGTTGCGGTTGGCAAGCAAATTCATTTTTTAATGGAAAAAGATATGGGTTTTAAAACCAATGCCATCACTTATATCCGCACTCCTTGGATGGATTCATCAATCCAAAAAAGACAATTATTACTTGAAAAACTAAAAACCATCCCACAAATTGAAAAAGTAAGTTTGGGGGGTTCGCCTCCAGCTTCTTTTAATACGCATGCCACCAACATACTTTACTTGGACGGAAAAAAAGAAATACGTAGAAATATAGAATTGCTTTATGGTGATGAAAATTATTTGAAATTATACAACATCAAATTATTAGCAGGTAGAGAATTGCTGAACGATACAATCCACGAATACATTATAAACGACACCTACAGGAAAATATTAGGTTTTAAAACACCTCAAGAAGCAATAAACAAAATGGTTGGTGAAGGCAAAGATGCTGTACCCATTGTTGGTGTTATGGCAGATTTTAATCAACGCTCGTTAAAATTGAATATTGAACCAATGGCTTTTATTGGCGATTGGAATAGAAAAGGATATTCGCAATTAAATACAATCCATTTGCAATTAAATGAGACCGATTCAAAAAACTGGTCAACAGTAATTGCCGAAGCTGAAGATGCCTGGAAAACCATTTATCCAGAATCTGAATTTGAAATAAATTTCGTAGATAAAACCGTTGCAAAGTTTTACGAAAAAGAAAGTAGTATGACCAAACTCTTAAATTGGGCAACGGGACTTTCAGTACTTATTAGCTGCTTAGGACTTTTAGGATTGGTTATTTATACAACCGAGCGCCGTGTAAAGGAAATTGGAATCCGTAAGATTTTGGGAGCCTCATTGGTGCAACTTAACATATTGCTTTGTAAAGATTTTTTAATACTTATAGGCATTGCATTTTTAATTGCCACTCCAATCGCTTGGTATGGCGTTCACAATTGGCTAAAAGGTTATGCAAACAGAACTTCCCTAAGCTGGTGGATCTTTGTTATCTGCGGATTGGGGATAGTTTTATTGGCTATCGTAATTATGAGTATTAAAACGCTTTCTACTGCTAGAGCAAACCCAGTGAAAAGTTTGAGAAATGAATAAGATAATTAGACTCAACGGTTTCTGAAACCTTTGGAGTCTTTAAAAATATACAAAATGATACGGAATTACATAAAAATAGCAGTTAGAAATCTTTGGAAGTATAAAGGATATTCTTTTATCAATATTTTTGGCTTGGCCATTGGAATTACTTGTGCGAGCCTTATTCTTCTGTGGGTTGAAGATGAGGTAAATTTTGACCAATCCATTCCCGATAAGGATTTGGTTTTTAAAATTCCTACCAACCAAAAATACGATGGCGAATGGCGAACTTTTTCTATTGCCACACCCGGTCCTTTAGCAGCTGCTCTAAAAGCGGAAATTCCTGAAATTACAAAATCGGCACGCAAGCGCGATCAAAGTTCTCTCTTCAGTGTAGGTGAAAAATCGATAAATAGTAAGGGATGTTATGCCGACAAAGATCTCTTTGCCATTTTGGGACTCGACTTTATTGCGGGTGATCCTGAAACAGCTTTTAAAAACAAAAAATCAATTGTCATTACGCAAGAAATGGCTTCCATTCTTTTCGGCAATAGCCTAGAGGCCATTGGGAAGAACATTCAAGTGGACAAAGAAACTGAGTACACCGTTACAGGAGTAATAAAAAATTTTCCAGAGAATACCAGCTATCCTTTTTCCTGGTTGGTTCCGTTTGAAAACTTTACCGATGGCAAAGAATGGACTAATGGTTATGGTTCAAATTTTACAGACACCTTTGTGAAGTTAAAAGCCGGGGCAGCAGTTGAAAAGGTAAATGAAAAAGTAAAAGCCATACTTCCCGCCAAAACAGGTGATGATGGCACGGAGGCAATTTTATTTTCCGCAAACGATTGGCATTTGCGAGCCGATTTTAAGAATGGCGAAATTAGTGGAGGACGCATTGAATATGTGCGTTTATTTAGCTTTATAGCGCTTATTATCTTGCTTATTGCTTGCATTAACTTTATGAACCTGTCAACCGCCCGAAGCGAAAAACGCGCCAACGAGGTGGGAATGCGTAAAGCCTTAGGCTCTGGTAAAAAGCAACTAATCTTTCAGTTTATCACTGAAGCAGTATTTACAGCTTTGCTTAGTGGATTAGTAAGTGTTTTGCTTTTATTAATTTTGATTCCGCACTTCAATGCTTTAATAGATAAAAATTTAAGTCTAGCGCTTACCCAACCCACCCATTTTCTTCCCTTAATTTTCATAACCCTCATTTGCGGTTTCTTTTCCGGGCTTTATCCTGCGTTTTACCTTTCTTCATTTAAACCTATAGAAGTTCTCAAGGGAACTCGAAGACAAACAGCTGCGGCATCTTTTACACGAAAGGGTCTAGTGGTTATTCAATTTTCGATATCGATCATTTTTATCATCAGCACCATCTTGGTATATCAACAGGTACAGCACGTTAAAAGCCGGGATTTGGGGATGGAAAAGGAAAATCTTATAGAAGTTCCTGCAGCAAATGGCAATTTGATTAAAAACTTTAAGTCTATTGAGCAAGAGCTTACATCTTCGGGATTAGTAGAAAGTGCAGCCTTGGTGAATTCGCAAATTTTGTCTGGCGGCAATAATACTTCAGGAATAGAATGGCAAGGAAAACCAGAAAACCAAGATATCTTAATTTCTTACAGAACAGTCACCCCAGAGTTTTTTAATACCGCAGGAATGAAAATAAAGGAAGGTAAAGGCTTTGGAAATTCTCAAGACGCAGATAGCACTAAGGTTTTAATTTCTGAATCCTTTGCGAGACTTATGAATACAGATGATGTAATTGGAAAAACCATTAATTGGGGTGAACAGGTATTTACGATAAATGGAGTAGTTAACGATTATCTATACGGAGATATGTATGGCACAAGCGATCCGGTTATCTATTATCATCAAGCTGAAGGAGCTGATTATCTGTATATAAAACCAGCAACTGGAGTAGCCATAAACAAAACCCTGAAAGAAATAGAGCATGTTCTGAAAACACAAAATCCAGGCTTTCCATTTGAGTATAGATTTGTTGATGAAGCTTTTAACGAGCGTTTTAAAAGTGAACAGTTGGTAGGAAATTTATCCCAAATTTTTGCCCTTTTAGCCATTATCATTTCCTGCCTGGGGCTATTCGGATTGTCTGCATATACTGCAGAGCAACGAAGAAAGGAAATAGGCGTGCGTAAAGTATTAGGTTCCAGCGTAGTTGGAATTGTACAACTCTTATCAATAGATTTTATGAAACTGGTATTACTCGCCATTCTAATATCTGCACCTATAGCTTGGTATTTTATGCAACACTGGTTACAGGGATTCGCGTACCGCATCGATATCAAAATATGGGTTTTTGCAGTTGCGGGTTTAGTTGCTGTTTTTATTGCCTTGTTAACCGTAAGCTTTCAGGCTGTTAAAGCAGCTGTTGCAAATCCTGTGAAAAGTTTACGAACGGAATAAGGTAGTGAGTAGTGAGTAAAATAAAAAATTAAAGATATGCTTAGGAACTATTTTAAAATCGCTTGGCGGAATCTTGCCGCCAATAAGTTGTTTACAACTCTGAATGTGGCTGGATTGGCAATTGGTATATGCGTGTGTATAATTTTGTTTACATATGTTTCCAGTGAGCTTGGCTTTGATAAAATGTATAAAAATTCAGCCAACATCTACCGCGTCAATATGGAAACCTCTTCCTATTACGATTTTGAAATCTGGGCAACTTTACCCAATGCCGTAGGCCCAGCAATTGTGGAAGATATTCCCCAAGTAAAGTCAATGAGCAGGCTTATTAAAGATGATTTTGGTGCAACAGCTTCCTTAAAAGTTGGAGATAAAAACTTTACGGAAAAAAGACTGTATTTGGCCGATTCCGCAATATTTAACCTATTTGATTTTAATTTTTTAGAAGGAAATAGCCATACCGCATTCAGCAAACCAAAATCCATTGTGGTTTCGCAATCAGCAAATCAACGATTGTTTAATAATGAATCAGCTTTAGGAAAAACAATAATCGTAAACAACAGAGATACCCTTCAAGTAACCGGCGTTTATAAGGACCTTCCCCATAATAGCGTGATAGATTGTAATATGATCTATAACATTATGGACTCGTGGATGGGAACAAATGTGTATTGGAGCAATGCCAGCTATGAAACCTATTGCTTATTAGAACCCAATGCCGATGTAGCTGCAATACAAAAACAAGCTACTGCATTAATTGACAAAAATGTTGAGAAATCTGGGCAATATTTCACGAAATTTTTCTTCCAACCCTTAACAAAAATACACCTTTACTCTTCCCATCTTCGGGAATCTTACACCTCAAGGCAGGGAAATATACGTACCGTTAAAAGTTTGCTATTTCTATCTTTATTGGTTTTGCTGATTGCATGCATCAATTATATGAACCTGGCCACGGCCAATTCCCGAAAACGTGCAAAAGGAATTGGAATGAATAAAGTGCTGGGAGCCAACAAGAGGCAGATGCTTTTTCTTTTTTATATGGAAACAGCTATACTTACATGCATAGCAATTGTGATAGGATATGCCGCTGCATTTTTAGGTATTCCTTTATTTGAAAGTATTACGGGAAATGAATTGCTGTATTCCGATTTGTATTCCACCCCTATTCTATTAAGTCTTTTAGCCATCTGGGCAATAGTAACCCTTATTGCAGGAAGTTATCCCGCAATTTCAATGTCGAATATTTCCCCCTTGGCATTGATGAATAAATCCAAAAAGAAACATCGCGGTGCAGAGTTAGTTCGAAAGGGATTGGTTGTTTTTCAGTTTGCTGCTTCCATTATCTTGATTATTGCGGTTTCGATAATTCTTCAGCAAATGGACTTTATCAAAACGAGAGATTTGGGGTATAAACCAGAAGGGGTTGTGGCGCTTTCAGTAAAGTCTGCACAAAATCAACAAGAAATTCAAAATATGATAAACGCCTTGGAAAGAAAGTCGACGGTTAAAAGCGTATCGGCCGTACAGACCATTCCTGGCGATGTGGAAAGTGGCAGATCAATCCGCAAATTAGCTACAGACACAGAAGGACTTCCTGTAAACACTTGCCGTACGTATGGTGATATTGTAGAAACCATGCAGTTAAAACTCTTGGCAGGAAATGAACTGCCTAAAAACATTGCGAAGGGGGATTCAACTTGCTATACTCTAATAAACGAGGCTATAATTAACTATTTGGGTTATAAAACACCAGAAGAAGCGGTTGGGAAAATTATAAATACAGAATTTGGTGATAATGCTATTATTTCTGGTGTGATAAAGGACTTTAATTACAAGTCCGTGAAAGATAAAATTGGAGGATATATGTATTATAAAATGACTGATGGCCCCGAATCGGTTAGGACATTACTGGTTCGATACAACACTAAAAACCTTTCTGGGTTTTTGCAAGATGTACAAAAATCTTTTAATGAGAACTTGCCAAATACCGCTTTCGATTATCAATTTTTAGACAAGCACGTAGAAAATTTATACCTCTCGGAACAGCGAATTGCAAACACAGCTACTGTCTTTTCATTGTTGGCCATTTTTATTGCATGCTTGGGGCTATTTGGCCTAGCAGCTTTTACAGCCGAGGAACGCACCAAGGAAATTGGGATCCGTAAAGTTTTAGGTGCTACTGTTACAGGGGTTACAAAATTATTGACTAAGGATTTTTTGAAGTTGGTAGTAATCGCTTTTGCGATAGCTGTGCCCTTAGCTTGGTGGTTGATGCACCAATGGCTGATGGATTTTGCCTATCGCACTCAGATAAATTGGTGGGTCTTTGTTATAGCAGGGATAATTGCCATGTGTATTGCTTTGATTACCATCAGTTTTCAGGCTATAAAAACTGCCATTGCCAATCCGGTGGATAGCTTAAGGAACGAGTAGTCAGCTGATAGTTGATAGCTGATAAAAAAACATAAAATTATAAAAAATGATACTGAATTATTTTAAAATCGCTTTACGGAATTTATGGAAGGATAGAACTTTTACCTTTCTTAATGTTATTGGGCTTTCCACAGCTTTTTGCGCGGCCTTTTTGTTGGGTATGTTTGCCATCTTTGGACTTTCCTTTGATAAGTTTCACAAAAATATAGGTTCCATTTATGAAATTTATACAAGCTCCCAAACCGCTAAAGGCACAGAAATTAGTAATGCAAACCCTATCCCATTTGCCGAAGCTTTAAGGGAAGAGGTTCCTGGCGTTAAAAAAATAACCCGCGTTGCTAATGGGGGTCCCTTAGTTTCATTCGGAGAAAAAACATTGAAACTTGATATTTTATGGGCAGACCCAGACTTCTTTGATATTTTTTCCTTTCCTGTGGTAGGTGGTTCAAAAATTAACCCCCTTCAAAATAAATCTTCTATAGCAATTACACGCAAAACAGCACAAAAAATATTTGGAGAAATGAATGCTGTTGGACAAACGGTTACTATGCGTCGAGACAATGAAGATGTTCCCTTTGTTGTGAGTGCAGTTATAGAAGACATTCCTGAAGCTAGTAGCTTTCAGTTTGATGCGATTTTAAATTTTACAGACTTACCAGCTTCCTTTTATGCAACAAACAAAGACAGGTGGGACGCCCATAACCACCCTGTTTATTTACAGTTGGATGCAGAAACTTCAGCAGCAAAGTTTGAGAAAGCTACCACTGCATTTTCAAACCTGCATTTTGCAGATGACATAGCAACCACAAAAAGGGACGGTGCAAAACCAAATTCAGATGGTGAATATAGACAAATACATCTTTTACCATTTGAGGATATAAGCTTTACCGACTTTAATAGCAATTCGTCAAAAGTAAATAAAACACTTCCCTATTTAATTCTTGGCATCGCATTTCTCATTCTTTTTATAGCCAGTGTAAATTTTATTAATATGAGTATTGCCAAAGGGTCGCAACGCCTTCGGGAAATAGGCATGCGCAAGACTTTGGGGGCTAGTAAAGGGCAATTGTTTTTTCAATTCTGGGGGGAAAGTATTTTTGTTTTTTCTATATCGGTTCTTTTTGGTGGGCTGCTGGCATTACTGCTACTCGATAAATTCCAGACTTTGTTCGAGACGAAGGCATCTTTCGCTTTGATTGCAAGCCCGGATATTGTTCTGTGGCTTCTTTTAAGCTTACTGCTTATTACCCTAATTGCGGGAGGATATCCAGCACTTTTGATGAGCAAGTTGGACACCTTGCTAGCATTAAAGGGCAAACTACAGCATACAGGCAAAAATAACGTTCGCGATGTTTTGATGGTTGTTCAATTTTGTATTGCAATTTTACTTATTAGTGGAACCCTAGTGCTTTGGAGTCAATTGGATTTTATGCGGACAAAGGATCTGGGATTTAATAAAGAGCAAGTAATTACACTGCCCTTAAACACTAAAAAGGATAGAGCTCAATTATTACAATTACTTCGAAATGCGCTAGAAGGGAAACCTGGTATTATAAGCGTGACTGCTGCAGATAACAATTTGGGGCTTGGTAAAGATGGAAGATCATCCACTACCGTAATGGGCTTTGATTATAAGGGAAGGGAAGTTAGAACCAATTTGCTGAATGTAGATTACGACTACCCAAAAACCTTGGATATTGAATTGGTTCAAGGCCGAGCCTTTGATAAACAATATGCTTCAGATAGCCTTTCAATTGTTATAAATGAAGCGATGGCCAAGGAGTTTGGTGAGAAAGACCCCTTAAGTGTGCGTTTTTTATTGAACGATTCAATTCAATATTCAGTGATCGGTGTTGTTAAGGATTACAATTTTCAAGGTCTTAATAAAACTATAGAGCCCATTAGCTATTTTATGAATCCTAGCTCCCCAAAATATTATGCCTACATAAAAGTAGCTCCCAATAATCTTTCCCAGTCTTACGATAGGGTAAAGGAAGTTTGGAACACCTTGGAACCCGATACAGAATTTTTGGGGTCTTTTCTGGATGAAAACATAGACCGCACCTTAAAGGATGAGCGCAAAATGACCACAATGATTAGTGCCGGTTCCATCCTTGCCATAATTTTAAGTTGTATAGGGCTCTTTGCTATTTCATTATTGGTAGTAAATCAAAAACGAAAGGAAATCGGAATTCGCAAAGTGGTTGGAGCCAGTACCTCAACAATTACAGTTTTATTATCCAAGCAATTTTTAAAACTCGTGGTTTTTGCCTTTTTAATAGCCACGCCTTTAAGCTGGTACCTCACTACACAATGGTTACAGAATTATGCCTACCATATTGATTTAAGTATATGGATTTTCCTTGCAGCGGGTGGTATTGCTTTTGTTATTGCACTGGCTACCATAAGTGTAAGGACCATTCAAGCGGCGCTACAAAATCCTGTAGATAGTTTGAAAACTGAATAGTGCCCTGTATAAAAATTATGACTAATACTAAAAACAAAATATGCTACTGGAATTAAATCACATTTTTAAATGGGTATCTCAGGGAGGAAGCCGAGTTTTTCTTTTAAAAGACATCAATCTGCAAGTGGAAGAAGGCGAATTTATTTCAATTATGGGGCCATCAGGTTCAGGAAAATCTACTCTGCTAAATGTTATTGGCATGCTCGACGGCTTTCAAGAAGGCGAATATAATTTTCTTGATGAATCAGTTCATTCAATGAAAGAAAAAAACCGTTCCCAGCTCTATAAGGAGTATATAGGTTTTGTTTTTCAAGCATATCACTTAATAGACGAATTGACCGTTTATGAGAATATAGAAACGCCCTTGCTTTACAAAAACGTTAAATCTGCAGAACGCAAAGCTTTGGTTGCCGATATGCTGGACAGATTCAATATTGTTGGCAAAAAAGACCTTTTCCCTAGTCAGTTGAGCGGCGGACAACAACAATTGGTAGGTATAGCTCGTGCCTTGATTGCCAAACCAAAACTAATTCTGGCTGATGAGCCCACCGGCAACCTCAACTCCAAACAAAGCGAGGAGATTATGCAGCTTTTTAAGGAGCTGAACCAAGAGGGGGTTACTATTATTCAGGCCACACATTCTGAATTGAACGCAGCCTATGGCTCAAGAACGATACATCTTTTAGATGGTGGCCGCAATAACATTTAATTCTATTCATTACTCAAAATCATGAAAATCAAAATCATTTGTCTTTTAGTACTCAGCTTTCCTATTGTTATTTTAGCCCAAAATGAAAACCGTACTATACGAACCCTAGAGGAATGTATTGAATTGGCTCTTAAAAACAATTTGGACTTAAAGCAATCACAGTTTAACGAAAAAACAAGAGACATAAATTTTAGACAAAATAAAAATGCCCTGCTTCCCACGCTAAATGGCAATTATAATTTAGGTATTTCCAACGGGCGAAGTATAGATCCATATACAAATACATTTGTTAATGAGCAACTAACCTTCTCGAATGCTGCACTAGGACTGGATGCCACTATATTTAATGGCTTTAGGCTCATCAACAGTTGGAAACAAGCAAAACTCAACCTACAGGCCAGTGAGATGGAAACAGAAGCTGCAAAACAATCCTTGATTTTGAATGTTACTTTAACTTATCTGCAAGTATTGAACGCACAGGATTTGGTTAAACTGGCCAAAGCAAGGGTAACCACCACCCAGGGACAATTAGATAGACTTAAAAGTATGTATGAGGAGGAAACAGGAAATCCTGCAGAATATCGGGACCTTCAGGGGCAAATTGCTGCAGATGCATCCTATTTAGTCGAAAGTGAAAATAACCTAGAAAACGAACTCATTAATTTGAACACTCTAATAAATGCAGAAGAGGAAATTACAGTAGCTGGCTTAGATTTACAGTTGAAAATTGAAAAATATACATACTCCCCTTCTGATGTTTATATGCAAGCTTTGGAAGTTTTTCCTTCCGTTAAGGCTAGTGATTTAAACCTGGAGGCTGCAAACAAGGGAGTTGCTATTGCACGGTCGCAATACAGCCCAGAAATAAGTCTTTTTGCAAACTTAAATACCAACTATTCAAGTGCAGCGCGTCTTTTTAGTGAAACGGGAAGCAGCATCGTTGAAAATGGCGATTTTGTTACTATAAACAATGAAAATTATGCAGTGCTGAGTGAAGAAACAAATTTTAGAAGTGAGGAAATTCCCTATAACGACCAATTCGATAATAACTTAAACTCTTCCTTTGGCGTTGCTGTTACTGTCCCTATTTTTAATGGCTTCCGAGCCAAAAACAATGTTGCGCTGGAAAAAATAAAGAAAGAAGAGGCAAAAACAGCTTTGGAAAAAACCAAACTCAATCTTCAGCAGTCAGTTAAACAGTCATATAATGCAATGCAGGCCGCATTTGAGCGCTATAAAATTCTACAAAGCCAAGTTGATGCTTACCAGGAATCTTTCCGTATAAATGAAATTCGTTTTAACAATGGGGTCTCAAATAGTGTGGATTATATTGTAAGTAAAAATAACTTGGACAATGCCCAAATCAATTTGGCAAATGTTAGTTATGAATATTTGCTACGCGTGAAGGTTTTAGAGTATTATAGAGCGGGTCTTTAATATCATTTTAAAAGCAAATCAGTCGCTTCCAATTTTTTTCCCTTTCCAAAATGAACAGCCCCCTTCCCAAGTTTTTTAATATACCATTTATCCTTACTTTTATCCAATTATATTTATATTATCCCTCTATATCGAATAACTAAATCGTCCCCTGATTCCGATCAAATTCAAAAGGTTAAAATTTTAAAGACCCTAAGGTTTATGGCTTTTTCATAACCCACTTAAAATTAGTGTAACTATACTCAATTATAAAAAATATAAAACGATGGCTGATAAAAAAGACAATACCCGCCCAGAGCAAAGACCCATTGATCCAGAAAAGAACAATGCCAATCAGGAAAAGGAATATAGAAAAGATAAAAGGGACGGGAAGATAGATGATGCTGAAGAATGAAAAAACGAGGTCGTAATTCGTGAAGCGTTAATCGTGAGTAGTGAGTAGTGAATAGTGAAAAGGAAGCGGGATGGTGAATAGGTGAATAGGTGAATATGTGAGTATGTGAATCGCAAATGGTTGTGGGTTGTCAGTTGTCCGTTGTCGGTTGTCAGTTGTGGGTTGTAGGTTGTGAAGCGTGAAGCGTGAGACGTGA
>PAZL01000066.1 GCA_002715485.1 Aequorivita sp.
ATCTTTTTTAATTCCATGCGATTAATAATATTTTGGTTAGTAATATTAAAAGGGGAGAAATAATTGATTTGCTAATATAACAATAAAATTATACCTTTTTTTAAAAGCGAATTAACAATAATTTAAAGAGGGATATATTTTTTTATAAAAGACCTCTAGCCTTTATTTCCAAATACTTATTGATGGTATTCACCGTAAGATTTTCCGGCGCTGTAAGAATGGATTGGATGCCGTATTTGTGAAGCTCGTTCACGATGAGTTTCTTTTCATAAATAAATTTTTCGGCAATCGTTTTCTCAAACACTTGATGGGTAGTAGTTGCCTTTTTATTCATAAAAGATTTCAACTCGGTATTCTCAAAAAAGATAACCACCAAAAGATGCGTTTTATTGATTGCCTGCAAATACGGCAATTGGCGGTGCAATGCATCCATCGTTTCAAAATTTGTAAAAAGCAGTAATAAACTTCTTTGTTTTATATGTCGCTTCACATCTACGTACAAGCGCGAAAAGTCACTTTCCGAAAAATCAGTTTCCACATTGTAAAGTGTTTCTAGAATTAAATGCATTTGCGCACTTCTTCTTTGCGCAATTACACGATCCCCAACTTTACGTGAAAAGGTAAACATTCCCGCTTTGTCATGTTTTTTGAGTACTATATTTGAAATTACGAGCGTGGCGTTTATGGCGTAGTCAAGTAAACTCAAGTTATTGAAAGGCATTTTCATCACCCTTCCTTTATCAATCACAGAATAGACCGGCTGCGATTTTTCATCCTGAAATTGGTTCACCATTAAGCTGTTTCGCTTGGCTGTAGCTTTCCAGTTTATGTTCCGCACATCATCCCCCGAGGTGTAATCCTTTATTTGCTCAAACTCAATGGTATTGCCAATTCTTCGGATTTTCTTAAGTCCGAAAAGCTTCAATTTATTGGTAAAAGCAATAAAATCATATTTTTTAAGCTGAAGAAATGAGGGGTAATTTGGAATCATCGCTTCTGCGGAAAACTGTTGTCTTCGGGCAACCAATCCCAAAACGGTAGAGGAAAACACGTTCAAATTTCCGAAGTAATACTCACCACGTTCCGTTGGCCTAACTTGGTATGTAAATTTCTTTTCTTCGGAAATATTCAAAATTGCTTCAATCTTAAAATCGCGAATCTGCCATTGAATCGGCAATTCGTCAATAATTTTCACCGAAGTTTTAAACTGAAATCTATTTACAATTTTAATTTCAATGGAATTATCATCACCATTTGATAGCTTTTCAGGTAAAAGCCGTTCCGCTTGAATTCCCGTCTTATTCCTATATAGCAATGTCACATCAAAAGCAAAAAGTACTAACAGCAAATAAAACAAAAGCTTGACCACATCAAAGAGTTCCTGAAAGAAGTACGAAGCCACAAACAGCACCGCGAGCGAGAACAGCACGATGAAAAATCGCTTTTTAAGGTATAGGCTTTTGAGAAATCTTTTCAATTTTATCTCGGAATTTCAATAGTTTCAATAATCTGCTGCACCACTTTATCTGCAGTTATTCCTTCCATTTCACGCTCAGGTGTTAACATAATTCTGTGTCTTAAAACCGATGGAGCTATTTTTTTAATATCGTCCGGAGTTACAAAATCACGACCGTTCATTGCAGCCAAAGCCTTGGAAGCATTCATAATTGCCAAGGATGCTCGAGGTGAGGCTCCCAAAAATAAGTTTGCGTTTGTTCGGGTATTGTCCACAATTGCAGCAATGTATTTAAGCAGATTGCTTTCAATGATTATTTTTTTAATGGTGTGCTGGTATTCAGCAATTTGTTTTGCGTTTAGTATTTGCGCCACGCTATCCAAAACCAAAGCATCTTTTCTGTTGTGCTCGTTTTCAAGAATGTGAATTTCCTCTTCCAAACTAGGATAAGGCACATTTATTTTGAAAAGAAAACGGTCTAATTGCGCTTCGGGTAGGGCATAGGTTCCTTCCTGTTCCACAGGATTTTGGGTGGCAAAAACCAAAAAGGGCGGTTGCATTTTATATTCGGTACCGTCCATGGTTACTTGACGCTCTTCCATAATTTCAAAAAGTGCAGCCTGTGTTTTTGCGGGAGCGCGGTTAATTTCGTCAATTAAAACAATGTTTGAAAAAACGGGGCCTTGTTTAAATTCAAACTCGCTCGTTTTTACATTGAAGATTGAAGTTCCCAAAATATCGCTCGGCATCAAATCTGGCGTAAATTGGATCCGGCTGAAATCTACAGCCAATGTTTTTGCCAACAATTTTGCGGTCAAGGTTTTCGCAACGCCCGGAACTCCTTCAATTAACGAATGGCCGTCGGTAAGTATTGAAATGATTAACATTTCTAGCATATCGTGCTGCCCAACGATTACCTTCCCCAGTTCGGCTTTTATTTTTTCAACGGCTTCCTGCAGATTTTTTAAATCTATTCGTGCGTTGAATTCTAACGGATTTTCCTGTGTTTCTTCCATAATTTTATAGTCTAAATGCTTCTATTTGCTTGTTCAGTTCCAGTAAATCGGCTTCGCTGTGGACTGATTTTTCTTTTAAATGTTTTATTAAGTGCATCAATTTCTGGGTCTTTTCGAAGGTGTTTCCACTTTTCAGTGCCAGTTTTTTGATGAAATCTTCTGTAATATCGTTGGTGTTTAAATAATATTTTGAGCGAAGAGTTTCAAAAAAATAGGTGATTTTCTTCGCAATAATATTACCATAATCTTTGTGTTGAAAATAGAGGTCGCCAATGGTTTTGGTAAATTCCACCGAAGTATTTTCAAGCGGTTTTATCACTTCCACAATGCGTTGCTCGCGTTTACTTTTGAAAAGCACAAAAATTAGCAATCCGCCCATCAACACATAATATGCCCAGGTAAGCGGCGCTTGGTCCAATACAAAACGCATAGGCGATTCCACAACTTTTCGGCCAGATTTTAAATACTCATCCCAGTAAATTTTGTCGGCATCTATATAGGAAAGAACATTTGCGGCATATTGCGCATTGCCTTTCAGCAAGTAATAATTGGAAAATGCTTCGGGCAGGTTGTGTAATAAAAATTGTCCTTTTCCGAAGTTTACCTTCACATAATTCAAATCCCCCAAATCGTTATCGGCCTCTTCATTTTCATAATACCCCAAGGCAGTGGTTTTCAAAGTGTCTATTTCAATAAAAGAGACTTTAAAAACTCCTTTTTTGAAAGCGGGAAGTGAATCCTGTTTCAACGATGGCGAGAAAAATTTTGGGTGAAGTTCTTCCTCTAAAATGTTGTAGTTGGCAGCAGAATCAATATTTAATGAATCACCCAGAATATACCCAATGCTTCGCGACGAAATGAACACGGTATTTCCTCTTTTTACATATTTTAAAATTTCATCTGCTTGTCTTTCATCAAAGAAAATATCATCATTTATAAAAATGTAGGCTGACTTTTGAGCATAGGTGCTATCCGTTAAAAACTCATACGGGTCTTTGTCAATCTTTTCTATTTCAGCATTTTTGAATAGGGAAGCGGCTTCCTCAAAAAATACAAACCCACCGAAAGGAATTTTATCTATCGAAGTATAGCTGGGTCGCCAATTTATAGGTTTTGGACGCACAAGCTCGGTAATCACGATGATAAGCAGCGCTATCCCAAAAACCCAAAGTACTCTTTTTGAACGTTTATCCAGCATTTTTCAATTTTTGGTTCAGTCGTTCAAAATCTTTTTCGGCATTTTCAAAACCGGCTTTGTCCAGCGCATACTCGCCGTACCAAATATTATCGTACAGGTAAGAAGTTTTTTTGAAATTTTCCTTTAAGGCTGCATTTTTAATTTCGCGATAATAGTCACTGTTGGTTTTTTCAAAATGCCAGTCTATAATATTGTTTAAAGAAAGCGATTTCAAGGATTTTAAATACATATATCGTATTGCCAGTCGGTAATTTTCTTCCTTTAAGGCATTCTTGATATAGCTGTCCAGATCGATATTTTCAATGTGCTCCTCTTGAATATTCAGCGGTGCCACCATTTTGCTTTTTCTGCTGAAAAATGACGAAGCATTATCGCCCACAAGCAATTTCACCAGTATGTAAATGGCAAAAACGATAAGCAAAATGTACACGATAATTTTTATGATTTGATAGGCTTCCGGTGAAAGATGGAAACCAAAAATATCGCCCATCCTATTAAAAAACCAAGTGATGGCACGGCCTAAATAATTTTCTGCTTCGCCCTCCATCACGTCGTAATCAAAATCGTTTCCGGAATATTTCTCACTTAAATTTTCTGAGAAATGTTTGGGAATAATCTTACTGCTGTCAACGGCCACTGTAAGGCTGTCCGTTTCCGCAGCTTTGGCCGTGAAGAGATTTAAAAGAAAAAATAGTATGAAAAGAAATCTACTCACCGGCGCCTATGTTTTCAATACGCTCGCGCGTGGCTTCATTATATGTTTCTTCGTGAACGGAGAAATAAAGAATACCGTTTACAAACTGAATCATGGATTGATTAAGGGTGTATAGGATTAATAGTATAGATAGGGCAAGCGTCCAAACCACGCTGGCTCCTGCGGAATTTGCAAGGTCTACGCCGCTATCTAAAGAATGAAACGCATAAATTCCAATCAAAATTCCGGGAACCATCATCACCACAAGCATTAAAATACCAAGTAACATCCCGATAATAAGATTTGTGAGTACACTTTTCCAAAAAAAGCTTTTCAAAAGTTTCCAACCTTCACCAAAAGCATCTATTACATCTTTATTATCGTTAATCATAGCCATAAATGCAAGTCCCATCCAGCTGGTATATGCAAGAACGATTAAATAATATGCGAAGGTCCCGATTATCGGTATAAACCCCAGGATCATTCCCGCAACCATAGCAACTACATAACCAATAACCATTAATATTATGAAGAGGATAATTTTTCCGAGGTTTTGTTTTACCATTTCCCAGACCTTTCTTTTTTCTACGGCGGCACCCCTGTTTTTTTCATATTCTATTACGTAAACCGCAGCAAGACTATAGTTTAGCACGGCTGTAATTATATACAGAATGAAAAATCCCATAAACCCCAAGCCTAACATCATAAAATAACTTGAATTGTCACTCTCAATTCCATAGGTATTGGAGGCATTATATGCACCTAAGAAACCTGTAACCATTAAATAGCTTACTCCTAAAAAACCTAAAATAAAAAGCCCGTTATAGCTAATGAAGATGTTTAAAAAAGGTTTAAAATTCTGTTTGAAGAACTCAAAGTAAGTAGTAATCATTTCGCCTACATCGCGTTGCTGTTTAAGTGGTATATATTTGTCTTGCATGCTTTCTGTTGAGGATAATTGGATAAATAACGTAATAAAAAATAATAAGTGCCAGGGAACTAAAAATAATGGTCATTGCCAACCATACAGGCATATTGCTGTAACGGGTTATAAACCCTTCAATAAACCCCGCAATGATGAAAAAGGGTATGGTGCTAACCACAATCTTAAGGCCGTCTTTTGCACCTTTTAAAAATGATACTTTTCGTGAATATGTTTTTGGAAACAGGATGCTATTGCCCATTACCATACCCGCACAGCCTGCAATCACGATCACCGAAATTTCAATGGTTCCGTGCAGCCAAATACTTTTTGAAGCCTCAAAAAGAAGATCGCGATTATAGAAAAAGGTAAAAAAAGCCCCGAGCATTACTCCATTGCTAAATAATATGTAAGCTGTTCCCACAGAAGTTATAACTCCAAAGGCGTACGCCAAAAAGGCCACGCGAATGTTGTTGATGGTTATTCCTAGAAAAGTGCCTATTTCACTCCCACTTTTATAAATGGCAGTGGGGTCGCCTTTGTCAATATTATTCAAGGTTTCATTTACATAACCATCGCCAAGAATCAATCGAACAAAAGAATCGTCATTCAATGCTGAAATAGCGCCAATGGCCGTAGCTATCGCAAAAAGCAAAAAAGAGAAAAACAGCATGCGTTGGTGCTCCCTAAAAAACAACGGAAACTCTTCTTTCCAAAAACTTACAATACGGTTTTTTGTCTCCTTTTTGTTTTTATAAATTTTTTGGTGCGCCTGCGAGGCCAATGAATTTAAATACTGGAGCGCCTTGCTATCGGGATAATAGGTTTGCGCATAGGCGAGGTCGTTGGTCAAGTGGATGTAATGGTCAGCAAGCTGGTCTGGACTTATTTTTGAATTAAGTGTGATTGCTTTTTCAAATGCAATCCATTTTTCCTTATTTTGCTTGACGAATGCCGCTTCGCGCATCTTTTAAATTTTTTGATAAATATAAACACTTGCTTTTACATGGCAAACTTAGAAATCAATACCACACAAAATGTAAATCTGGACTATAAGATAGTAAGTGTTGGGGAGCGCATCTTAGCCTTTTTAATAGACATCTTCCTTTTTTCTGTATACTTTTTTATTGTAGAATTAGCTACCGAAGCTATGGATATGGCCTTTAGCGATAACTGGACAGTTTTTGGTTTGCAGCAATTAATGCTCTTACCCGTAATGTTCTATTCCTTGTATATGCACATACTCTTTAATGGACGCACAATAGGTAAAATGGCAATGAAAACGCGGGTTGTAAAAGTAGATGGAAGCCCCGCCCGCTGGAGCGATTATACGGTTTTGTGGATGCTGCGTTTGGTAGATATTTGGATCTTTCTGGGGTCAATCGGCCTACTATCCATTATTTTTTCTGATAAAAGACAGCGTGTGGGAGACCACGCAGCAGGTACGGTGGTAATAAGTACAAAGAGTAAAGTAAAAATAAGCCATACCATTCTGGAGGAAATTGCAGACAATTACCAACCAAAGTTTTTAAACGTAACAAAGCTGACAGATAAAGATGCAAGACTCATTAAAGAAACCTATCTTATCGCTATTAAATCAAATGATTTTAAAACCCTTAATGCACTTCGGAAAAAAGTAGAAAGCGTTCTGGAAACATCATCAGATTTGTATGATAAACAATACATAGACACCGTACTGCGCGACTATAACCATTTTACACAAAACATGTGAAGTTAATTTTACTCATAGACATTCTCGGGACCATCGCGTTCGCTATTTCGGGGGTGCTTACCGCCCTCAACAAGCGGTTGGATCCCTTCGGAATATTGATAATTGCCTTTGTAACTGCAGTGGGTGGTGGAACCTTGCGCGATATACTTATTGATGCAAACGTGGCTTGGATGCGCAATCTTACCTATGTCTATGTTATTTTAGGCTCCACAATTTTTGCGGTAATCTTTCGAAAAAGACTTGGATACATTCGCAGGTCATTGTTTTTATTTGACACTATTGGAATTGCGCTTTATACAATTGTGGGAGTAGAGAAGGGCATTGCCGCAGGGTTTCACCCTATTATATGCGTGGCTTTAGGAACAATGACGGCTTGTTTTGGAGGTGTACTGCGTGACATTCTTTGTAATGAAATACCCATCATTTTCAGAAAAGAAATTTATGCCACCGCTTGTATTTTGGGCGCCTCTGCGTACTTTCTTTTACATTTCACTCCACTAAAAGAAGATTTTATCGTGATAATCTCAGGCTCTATTGTAATTATAGTTCGCTTACTCGCGGTTTATTTTAATCTTTCGTTGCCTAGTATTTATAGGAAAGAAGTTGATGAGACAATGCGTTGAGAGTTTATTAGTTGAGAAGTCTATAGGTTTAAATTCTAAATGAAATATTTTAAAAATTATATTTTGCGCAAAAATCTTTTTATATGAAAAACATTTACGTTCTATTTTTCTTTTTGATCTGTGGTTTTGCCAGTGGGCAGATTGTGAATATTCCAGATGCTAATTTTAAAAATGCACTTTTAACAACCTATTGCGCTGATTTTAATAATGACGGATTACCTGATGGCGATGCCGATACAAATAATGATGGCGAAATTCAAGTTTCAGAAGCACAGGCTGTTTACCAATTAACCCTAAATTATCAGGGCATATCATCTTTAGAAGGAATCCAAAGTTTTTCTAATCTGGAATGGCTTAGTTGCAATAATAATAATCTTTCTACCCTAAATCTTTCCCAAAATACTAAACTTGAATTTGTTGATTGTGATCAAAATGATATTCAGCAATTAAACTTTTCGGGAAATTTATTTCTAAAAACTTTAAGATGTAGTTTTAACCAATTAACAAATTTAAATGTATCACAAAACGTTAACTTAGAGACTTTAGCCTCAGTTTCCAACCAACTTGAGTCACTTAATGTAAACAATAATGTAATGCTCAATCAGTTGACTTTGAACAACAATAATTTGACTGAAATAAATTTGCAAAATAATCCCTTGCTGAGAGTATTTAGAAGCATTCAGAATCCAATAGCTGAACTTGATTTTTCTGGAAATCCAGCCCTTGAAGTGGTATACTGTATGAATAATTCTCTTATATCACTTTCCTTCAATCAGAATCCTTTATTAAAAATTTTAAATTGTGCCGGCAACAATATTGTTTCTTTAGATCTTAGCCAAAACCCCAATCTGCAAAGTTTGGATTGTTCTTTAAATGATATTTTTGAATTAGATTTAACCGGAAATCCAGCATTGGAAATATTGGCCTGTAATGGAAATGGCATAAATGAATTAGATTTAACTGCCAACACCAGCCTCTCTGCGCTCTTTTGTTTCAGTAATTCTTTAAAAACTCTAAATCTTAAGAACGGAAATAATTATAATTTGAACCAAATGCAGGCGTATAATAATCAACTTAATTGCATCCAAGTGGATGATGAGAATTACGCTTATAATCAAATATGTGATCAACAAAATTACAATGGCTGGTGCAAAGACGAAACAGCAATCTATAGTGAAGATTGTCAACTCACCACGAAGGATTTCACCACAACAGATTTTAAACTCTTCCCGAACCCAGCACAAAATGTGCTCAATATACAAAGTCAAGAACAGATAGACAGCGTAAGGATTTTCACTCTGGAAGGAAGACTCCTCTTGCAAACCGCTAATCCTTCTATCGATATATCCCAACTAAAAGTGGGTCTTTATCTAGTGCAGATTATGGCGCAAGGCCATACAGCAACAAAAATTTTTCTTAAAAATTAAATACCTCCTCCTGTACACGAGAGAAGAAACTCCGCACACGAGTAAGGAAACTCCGTCCATATCGAAGAAAACTCCTTCCGTATCGAAGAAAACTCCTTCCGTATCGGTTAGAACTGCCTTCGTATAGGTTAGAACTCGCGTCTGCACGGATAGAACTGCCGTCTGCACGGTTAGAGTTGCCGTCTGCGCGGTTAGAGTTGGCGTCTGCACGGTTAGAGTTGCCGTCTGCACGGTTAGAGTTAGCGTCTGCACGGTTAGAACTGCCGTCTGCACAGTTAGAGTTGCCGTCTGCACGGTTAGAACTGCCGTCTGCACGGTTAGAGTTGCCGTCTGCACAGTTAGAGTTGGCGTCTGCACGGTTAGAGTTGCCGTCTGCACGGACAGGGTGAATAACTAAAATTATGGAAAAGAAACCCCCATTATAGAAATAAAGCCCTTAAAACACGGGGAAAAACGCTCCAAGAATCAATCCAGGACTTTCGCGGTAATGTAGATGTTCTGCAAGGGCCAGTCGCCATCATCTGCTTCTACTTTTGAAATTTCTTCCACTACGTCCATGCCCTTGATAACCCTTCCAAAAATGGTGTATTTGCCATTTAAATGGGTTGTTGAAGATTTTGGCCCAAGGAAGATGAAAAATTCATACGGAGCCGTTCGGTTATCAGGATTTTCGCGGTATTCCTTTGCGCCCGAAACCGTTCCGTATTCGTGAATTCGGCCAGGAATGATTTCCGCGGGAAGCAAATATTCCTTCCCAAGTTTTGCCCGCTTTTCTTGGGTAGATCTTAGGTCACTATTACCAGCTTGTATTATAAAATTTGGAACCACCCGATGAAAGAAGGTTTCGTCAAAATAGTGCTGCTTTACCAAATAGATAAAATTGGCACGGTGCAGCGGGGTGTCCTTATAAAGTTCTATTTCAATATCGCCAAAGCGGGTCGTTACCAAAACCTTGGTTTCGGGGTTTTCCTTTCCGTATTCGGTTAAAAACGAAACCACATTATCGTTCGTAATTTCGGGATATTCAGTTTCAGTATTTTTTTCAGTTTCGGTTTTTGCCTCTACTTTGGTTTCGTTTTCTATTTCATTCTTGATTTCGGACTGCTTTTTCTTATCTTCACAGCTTCCAAGAAATAGAACAATTCCCAAGAAACACACAAACAACTTTTTCATAACAATGGATTTTCGCGAATTTGAAAAACGGATTGTAAAAGTAACAAAAATGGAGCTCCCCGGCGAATCGTTCCAATTTAAAATGGCGCCTATAGAACGTTTGCAGGAACTAAAGCAAGCCGCACGCAAGCAGAACACCGCCAAGCGGGCAGGGGTCATGTCTCTTTTTTATCCTGCGGAAGATTTTGAAACACGGTTAATCTTAATCCTCAGAAAAACATATAAAGGAGTGCATTCAGCACAGGTAGGTTTCCCAGGTGGCAAACTTGAGGCAGAAGATAATTCCCTACAAGATGCGGCGCTGCGTGAAACCGAAGAGGAAGTAGGTGTTTCGCGAAATACTATTTCGGTATTAAAGGCGCTCACGGAAATCTATATACCGCCCAGTAATTTTTTTGTGCAGCCTTTTTTAGGAATAACCGCCCAATCCCCAAAATTCATTCCGCAGGAAGAAGAAGTGGAAGCACTTATTGAAGTAACCCTTCGCGACTTTATGGACGATGTGAATATTACCACCCAAACCTTATCCACATCTTACGCTACAAGCATAGAAGTACCAGCTTTTAAATTGAACGGTCATATAGTTTGGGGCGCTACCGCAATGATGCTCAACGAAGTGCGCGAATTGCTTAAAAGGGTACTGTAATAGCTTATTTTAGTATATTTGTAAGATTGAAATATGAAGTGCTGTGCGAAGATTAAAAGCTGAATATTGTATTTGGGAAGTAATACCCAACCAACCAGCTTGATAAGCACTCTGTATATTGAATACCAAAAAATGAGTCTCTTCAAAAAAAACCCTTTTGGGCATATACTTTTTCTAAAACTCTGGTTAATTCGGATAGCGGGTCTGTTAACCCACAGAAGATTTAAAGGCTTTAATGAATTACAAATACACGGCAGTGAAATTCTTCGCGAACTTCCTGACCAAAACGTACTTTTTGTAAGCAATCACCAAACCTATTTTGCAGATGTGGCAGCCATGTTGCACGTATTTAATGCGAGCCTGCATGGTCGTGAGGATAGCATAAAAAATATTGGCTATCTCTGGAACCCGAAACTCAATATTTATTTTGTAGCAGCAAAAGAAACCATGAAGGATGGTCTATTGCCAAAAATCCTTGCCTATGCTGGTTCCGTAAGTATTGAACGCACTTGGCGTGAAAAAGGTAAAGATGTAAACAAGCAGGTGAAGATGAGCGATGTAAGCAATATTACCAAAGCGCTTAACGATGGTTGGGTTATTACCTTTCCGCAGGGTACCACCAAACCGTGGAAACCTATCCGGCGAGGAACAGCACATATTATAAAGAAAAACAAACCTGTAGTAGTGCCCATTGTTATTGATGGTTTCAGAAGGTCTTTTGATAAGAAGGGGCTAAGAATAAAGAAAAGAGGCATTCTTCAATCTATGGAAATTAAGCCACCGCTGGATATTGATTATGAAAATGAAACGATGGAGCAAATTGTGGAAAAACTGGAATACGCCATTGAACAGCACCCTTCTTTTCTGAAAGTAATACCTTCTTCTGAAATACAAAGCGAAGAAGAACTTAACAAAGAGCGGCAATGGCGGTATTAAAAAGTTAGCAGTTCTTAGCTGCAGCGTGGTAGTGTTTTAACTTGAAAACTGAATTACTCCGCTTATAAATGAAACTTTTTAAATTTCTATCTTCTTTAATTCTTTATAGTTTTTGTGCAATTTCCTCAAAAGGATTCCGTAGACAATTCTGTAAAATAAAAGTATAAATCCAATCATCACAATTCCGAAAAGTATTTGAATAACAAAAAATACCTTCATAAACTGATGTTGTGAAATATTTGTAATACCATAATCTTCGGTCATAAACCGGAATACAATGTCCTGATTGAAATAGTAGTAAAAATTGATTCCTATTATAAGCAAAATAGAACCTGTAACATTGTATATCACAAAATACTTGACGGTTTTTCGTGTGCGCAGAATATTTTTCATCAATTCTTTTATGGAATCTGTAGTTGAAATCTTGCGGTAGTTTATGTAAAAAAGAATTATAAAAAATCCAAACACCGTATAGTTAAGCACGTTTACACCAACCAAAACATTGTGAAGACCGATATCATCGCTAAATTTTGTACTGGATTCTGGTACCATAAAAGAAAGAAGGGTCCAAAAAAGAATCTCGGCAATGCTTATGTAGAATATCCATTTTACTATTGAAGAGGATTTCTTCAACAACATTTTATAAATATCCTCATAGGTAAGCTTCGGAAGCTCGTGCTCTCTGCTTTGCCATTGTTTTTTTAATAATTCAAGTTGATCCATAGTGGGTTACGGATTTAAAATAGTTCGTAATTTTTCCTTTATCCGGTTCATTTTTACTCTGGCATTTACCTCTGTAATACCTAAGGTTTCAGAGATTTCCTTATAGTTTTTGTCTTCCAGATAGAGAAAAACCAATGCTTTGTCAATATCGTTCAAATCTTTTACGGCACTGTACATAAGCTTTAATTGTTGTTCGGTTGTATCGTCATAGGGTTCTGATGAAATTTTAAAACTAACCCCTTCAAAATCTTGTGTTTTTATACTGCGTTTTGATTTTCTGTAAAGCGTTATTGCAGTATTTAAAGCCACGCGGTACATCCAAGTGCTAAATTTGGAATCGCCACGAAATTTTGGGTATGCGCGCCAAAGCTGAATGGTTATTTCCTGAAACAGGTCGTTATGCGAGTCGCTGTCATTGGTATATAACCTACAGATTTTATGTACAATGTTTTGATTCTCTTCCAGTTGGGTCACAAAACTATGTTCCAGTTCTTTATTCAATGGTAGTTTGTTAGCTTTTGATTAGTATTTATGCAAAGAGGTTTGTTACAAAAATCATAAAAATTAAACGAACCTGCTTTACAATCCCTAAATTTAGGGTATAAAAAAAACAAATGAATATTCCAGAAACGAGCGTGCCACGAATTGTAGTTATAGGTGGCGGATTTGCTGGTATTTCCTTTATAAAAAAGCTTCAAAAAGAAAAAGTACAAATCGTACTTTTTGACAGGCACAATTACCATACTTTCCAGCCATTGCTCTATCAAGTTTCTACTGCGGGACTTGAGCCTGATTCCATAGCATATCCACTTCGCAAAATTTTTAGGAAGAATATGGATTTTCACTTTAGACTGGCCGAGGTTGAATTTATTGATACTACACATAGTACAATTAATACTTCTATTGGAACCTTGCAATATGATTACTTGGTAATTGCCACGGGCACCCGCACCAATTTCTTCGGAAATGAAAACATTGCAGAAAACAGCATGCCAATGAAAACGGTACCTCAAGCTTTGAATATTAGAAGTTTGATGCTGCAGAATATTGAAAAGGCAGATATCACCAATGACGAAAAGGAAAGAAAACGACTTCTAAATTTTGTCATCGCAGGCGCAGGGCCTACTGGAGTTGAACTTGCGGGAGCCTTGGCTGAATTCAGAAAAGGAATTCTTGAAAACGATTATCCCGAGCTGGAAGAAGAAGAAATGAACGTCCATCTTATTGAAGGATTGGGCAGGGTGCTACCGCCAATGAGTGAACAAGCTTCAGAAAAAGCACAGAAATTTCTCGAAAAACTTGGGGTTCAAATTCATCTGGAAACTTTCATAAGCGATTATGACGGTAAAACGGTTACCACAAAAGATGGGCAAAAATTTGAAACAGCAACGTTTATTTGGGCTGCCGGAGTTACCGGAGCACCTATAAAAGGAATAAATGGCGATGCTTTAATTGAAAAAGCCAATCGATATAAAGTGGATGAATTCAATAAAATAAATGGTTTTGAAAATATTTATGCACTGGGCGACATCGCACTAATGGAAACAGAGGAATATCCCAAAGGACATCCACAGGTTGCACAACCTGCAATTCAACAAGGAAAACAACTGGGGAAAAACTTTAGAAAAATGCTGAAGGGCGAAAAAATGGAACCGTTTGAATATTTTGATAAAGGAACTATGGCCACAGTAGGTAGAAATAAAGCAGTAGTAGATTTGGGCAAGCTACACTTTGGCGGTGCTATTGCCTGGTTTTTATGGATGTTTGTTCACCTATGGTTTTTAGTGGGTTTTAGAAATAGGGTAGTAACTTTTTTTAATTGGACCTATAGCTATATAAATTATGATCGTGCGGCGCGGTTGATAATTCGCCCGTTCAAAAAATAATTACTGTACTTTTACCGGGATAGGTCCACCGCTTGAAACCCAACTTCCACCAATTTCATCAATATTAACATCTAGCTCATCAGAGGTTTCAATCTTTTTGAGGTTTACTTTCACTTCATCATAAGTGTCAACACCCTTAAGGTTTACGTTTAGTTCGTCATAAGTGTTAATATCTAC
Organism: Aequorivita sp.; assembly: GCA_002715485.1. Taxonomy (GTDB): domain Bacteria; phylum Bacteroidota; class Bacteroidia; order Flavobacteriales; family Flavobacteriaceae; genus Aequorivita. The sequence goes on from PAZL01000066.1 coordinate 14,610, forward strand.
CAATCGCACGTCCATTACCTCTGTAAGTGGCTTATTTGCTGTAGTTTCATTTGCATGTGCGGATGGAATAAATTCAAAGTCTCTCATCACGTTTATTGTTAGGCAAATAGCGATGATTGTTAAAATAACTTTTGTGTAGTTGTCTGTTTTCATGATTGTGAATTTTATAGTCTTGTAGTATTATAATTTTTCATATGTTACCAATGCAATCTCCTCACTTTTACCGCGTAGCTTTTCTTTCCCCATTTCTTTTTTGGTAACACCTTTAGGTAATTTATAGGCAATATCGGCAAATGGCTTTGATGCCAAAATCTCTACGTCCAGTTCGTTGCACATGGCTTGGATGCGTGAGGTAGTGTTTAAAACATCGCCTGAAAATGCGATATCGCGTTTTATTTGTCCTATTTCTCCAACCATAACCGTTCCATAATGATAACCTACTTTAAATTCGGGTATTACACCGTATTTTTTTAAGTATTTGGGAGCCTTATAATTAATGATTTTTTTCATGCTGTAAAAACATTGGATAGCATTCCCTCGTTTCAGCCCCCATTTCATTTTCCAAGAAACAACAACTTCATCACCTACATATTGATACACCTCGCCTCGGGTTTGAACAATTGCAGGCGCTATGTGCCTGAAAAAATCTTTCAAAAAATTAAAATATTTTTCCTCCCCCAAACTTTCGGCGATTCCCGTAGCATTTTTGATATCGGCAAACATGAAAATACGCCTTTCGTGCTTTGGGCGGAAATATCTTCCTATTAGATAATCCGGAAAAACCCCCGGTCCATACTTATCATTCACCATTAAAACAATAAGCGTTACCAAAACGATAAAAAGCCAGATGATATAATTCTTAATGAAAAGCCAAGTGCCAAAAAAAGAAACTGTTTGCTGAAGCACTTCCGAAGTATAAAAAGGAACTCCCAAATCTTCACTTGTTATATACAATGCTCCAATGGCACCTACTAATATAGCAGTGATGGTATAAGCGATTATTAAATATAGCAAGGCTTTCCAAAAAACCAATCGCCTAAGCCAACGTTCCATTAAATTTACGGTTACAATGCCGCCTATGAGCCCAGCTGAAATGGCAACAATTAGGTTTGCCATTACTGCTGAATAAAAATCGTAGCTCGAACTCAATACACCGTTGCTCTTTAGGGTGATAAATTCATAAAAAAACATGACATTTGAAATAATGACCCAAGCTACTAAAATCCAAAAAGCCCGTCGGGCATAAAACCACAATTGTCGTGTGGTGTATCTCTCAAAATTTGGTTTTAATGCCATTAGCAGTTTTTGTATTTATCGTGAAGACCAACTCCATTTTTTATCATAGGGATACACTTTTCCAATCTACTCTGTTGTGTCACTTCGCGTTTTGCATGAGCAATATGTTGGGCATATTCACGCTGTTTACCGGGAGTTAGTTTTTGGAAATGCTTTTTTAATGTAACATCTTTTTTGAAAGCATCTTCAAGTAAAGGCGGAATTACAACCTCTTTTTTTCTTAAAGGTTTCCACTCTTTTCCCGCTTTGCAATTGGCAATGGCTTCTTCTACATATTCCATAACAATATCGGGATCAATTTCATCACCTTTTTCAAAGCGCCATTGGCGCAGTGCTTTGGTAACACCTTCTTGTGCGTTTATGAGCTTTTGATGTTTGTCTTTCAAAAAAAGACCTTGATGGAACCAAAGTGCCATGTGGTTTTTAAAATCAGCCATTCCCACTACCAATTTTCCATCTAATGTGTAAGTGGGTTTGCCCCATTTTACTTCTTCCTTTAATTCCGTTTGCAGTATAATTTCACGAAGCATCTGCAATTCTTCCTTCCATTTTGTTTGTTTATAGATGAAGTCATCTACTCTTTTGGAATCGTTCATTTCTATTCTTTTATTCCGAAGATACAATTTTCCATTTCTTACTTCCTAAAAAAGCTTGATGGAATTTTTCAGTAAAAACCCTAACCCCCCAAAAAAATTAGATAATTATATTAAAAAAAAATTGGCTTGTAAAAAAATAATTGTTGATAAATAAAATATATTTATTGTTTATCAATAAATAATTATCTATTTTCGCAAAGTAATTTTAAAATCAACCTGAAATGAAAACAAATATTATAATGAAAGTGATGAATATTATATTTTGGATAATATTCATTGGTTTGTGTATAAAAACCGGAGCTTTGCTCGTATCTCTTTTTGTGACCCTTTTTATAAATTCTAATGGTGCAGCGGATACTTATATGGGGCTGGATTTGCTAAATGTTTACAATTTTAACGTGGAATATTATCTTGCCATAGCCAGTTTTTTGATAGCGCTGTCGGCTTTGAAAACTTATCTTGCTTACCTAGTGATAAAACTTTTTATGAAATTCGATATAAATTATCCCTTTAACCAAAAAATAGCCTCGGCAATAATAAATATGAGCTATTACGCGCTCAGTATTGGCGTAATTGCTATAATAGCTGAAAACTATGGCAATCGTATTATGAAACAAGGGTTAACTTTACAAATTGATTGGGGAGCAGAACAATTTTTGTTTTTTGCAGGTGTCATTTACATCATCGCATTGGTCTTTAAAAGAGGAGTAGAAATACAAAACGAAAATGAACTAACAATCTAATTATGCCAATAGTTGTAAACTTGGACGTAATGATGGCCAAGCGAAAAATGTCATTAAACGAACTTTCTGAAAAAGTAGGGCTCACGCTTTCCAACCTTTCCATCTTAAAAACCGGAAAAGCAAAGGCGGTACGCTTTAGCACTCTGGAAGCTATTTGCGAAGTTTTGGAATGTCAGCCTGGAGATATTTTAGAGTTTGTAGAATAATTATGAATTATTACTTCTAAAAAAATAATGTAAAGCTCAAATTACAGTTGAGCATTTCATTTTTACAGTTCAGCATTTTAATTTCTGAAAAGAGTAGCCAATATTTCATCTTTGAACTGAAAATAAAACCAACCAACCTATGAAAATTTCAGTTTTAGCATTTTTGCTTTTAATTTTTCCAAGTGTTCTTTTGTCTCAAAACATTGTGTCGGGAACGGTTTTAGACAACAAGGGAGTTCCAGTTTTTGGAGCCAATGTTTATTTGGAAGGCACTTACGATGGAAGTACTTCAGATGAAAGCGGAAAATTTTCATTTGAAACTTCCGAAACCGGAACACAAACCTTGACTATTTCTTATGTTTCTTTTGAGCCCACAAAAATCATTGATGATATTTCAAAAATGAAGGACCTTAAAATAACGCTTCGCGAAGACGTTAATTCACTGGAAACTGTAACTATTTCCGCCGGATCTTTTTCCGCAGGTGATAATAGCAAAATCTCCGTTTTAAAACCTTTGGACATTGTTACAACCGCAAGTGCTTTGGGCGATTTTGTGGGGGCGCTACAGACCCTTCCCGGAACCACGACTGTCGCTGAGGACGGTCGCCTCTTTGTACGCGGGGGTGATGCTGGTGAAACCCAGATTTTTATCGACGGCATTCGTGTTTTTACACCCTATTCGCCTACTGCAAACAATGTACCTACTCGCGGACGATACAGTCCTTTTCTGTTTGATGGAATTACATTTTCCACGGGCGGTTATTCTGCCGAATATGGCCAGGCATTATCATCGGTCTTGCTTTTGAACACAATAGACGAACCTACACAAGAAAAAACCGATATTGCCCTTATGAGCGTAGGTGGTGGTCTTGGCCATACTGAAAAGTGGGAAAAAAGCTCGTTGAGTGTTAATGCTTCTTATATAAATTTAGCACCCTACATAGCAATTTTGCCAGATAGGAATGATTGGCAAAAACCTTTTGAAACAGCTTCGGGAGAAGCGGTTTTTCGGCAAAAGATAGGCGATGGTCTCTTAAAAGTTTATGGAGCTTTTGATACTTCGGATTTTGAACTTACCCAAGAAGACATAAACCAGCCCGAAGGAACACGCTTTAAGCTAAACAACCAAAACTTTTACACCAACGCAAGTTACAGTGAAATACTAAACAAAGGTTGGACAATCTTTGGTGGTGGAAGTTACACTTACGGAAAAACTAAAGTAGGAATTGATGAAGGAAATATAAAAGATACTGAGAATTCAGCACATCTTAAACTAAAGTTGAAAAAACGTTTTAGCAACCGATTTAAGTTAAATTTTGGAGTTGAACAATTTGTGACCGACTTCAACGAAGATTATGACGAGCCAAATTTTGCTGCACAATTGGGTTACAATAATAATATTTCGGCCGCATTTACAGAGGCCGATATTATTTTTTCACGGAAACTTGCCTTAAAACTGGGCTTTCGTGGGGAGTACAGTGAATTATTTAAAGAGTTTACGGTTTCACCCAGAGTCTCTTTTGCGTACAAAACTGGAAAGAGCAGCCAGCTTTCTTTGGCCTATGGCGATTTCTTTCAGCAACCGGATAGTGAAGTGCTTAAATTCACAAACAATCTGGAAGCCCAGCACACCCAACATTATATTATGAACTATCAATACTCAGCCAATAATAGGATTTTTCGTGCTGAAGTCTATAGAAAGCAATACACCAATCTTGTAACTTATAATGATGAATTTCCAGACATAAATACAACATTTAAAAACAATGGCGATGGCTTTGCGCAAGGACTTGATTTGTTTTGGCGCGACAATCAAACGCTTAAAAATATAGATTACTGGGTGAGCTATTCCTACTTGGATACTCAACGAAAATATAAGAATTATCCTTTTGAGGCCACGCCGAGTTTTGCAAATACGCACAACCTTTCTGTAGTTGGGAAATATTGGATTAACGATTGGAAAAGCCAGATCGGTTTCAGTTATCAATACGGAAGTGGGAGAACCTATACCGACTTGAACAAGGCCGGCTTTCTTCAGAATAAGACCCGCGGTTATAATAGTGTGAGTTTAAACTGGGCATACTTGCTTTCACAACAAAAGATTTTATATGTTTCCGTGAATAACGTTTTTGCCTTTAAAAATGTAAATGGTTATCAATATGCGAATGCTCCCGATATAAATGGAAACTTTGACCGCCGAGAGTTACTTCCCGCTGCAGATCAGTTCTTTTTTGTGGGCTTTTTCTGGACCATTAGCGATGACGGCAAAGACAACCAGCTAGATAATCTATAGTAATCACAATTCATCTGTAAAATTCAACAGTTCAGAATTTCAATTTTTAAAAGCTGAGTTTTTTAGGAGAAATTTGAACAACAATTAATACTAACTAAAAAATTAGAAACCATGCAAAACGTAGTCACTTATTTAATGATTTTTTTCACGGCCCTCATTATGCAAGGGCAAACAGATTCGGAAGTTAATACAACTGCCCAACCAACCAAATACCAGCAGGGAATGCGAAAAGCTTTTCAGCTTTGGCAGGAAAACAAATCGTGGGAAGCTGCAAATGTTTTTGAAAGAATTGCAGCAGCTGAACCGGACAACTGGCTGCCTCCATACTATGTAGCTCAAATTAATGTAATAAATAGCTTCACTGAAAAAGACGGAACCAAGCTGAAAGCGCAATTGGATAAAGCACAGGACTTCATTAACGATGCTACTGCAATTTCAAAAGAGAACCCAGATTTGTTGGTTTTACAGGCACAACTATACACCGCATGGATTGTCTATGATGGGCAACAATACGGAATGACCTACTCTCCAAAAGCTTCGGAACTATACAGTAAGGCCTTGGCGCTCGCTCCTGACAATCCACGTATAATTTTGGCAAAAGCCGAATGGGATATGGGCGGTGCAAAATATTTTGGGCAATCCATTGAGCCCTATTGTAAAGACATTCAGCGGGCCATTGAACTTTTTGCTACCTTTAAACCAGCAGGTGAATTTTACCCAACCTATGGAGAAGAAAGGGCAAAGCAGATACAGGCTGAAAGCTGTATTTAAAAACTTCATCCTTAATTCACAAATGATTTAAAAGAATCATTCATGAATTTGTAGCTAATAAATAATTATACCCATGCGCATTTTAAAAGAACTCGGAAAAGCATTTTTTGTTGGAACCCTTGTTTTCATTATTCTTGGGTTGATTCAATACGCCAATGGATACCAATACGATAACGGTCGTGATATCCTTATTGCCTTCCTTTACAACCAATTGTATTCTGTAATACTCTATATGGTGAATGCGTATTATTTTGTTTTTTTATTGAAATTATTTCCCAACCAGGTTTTTCAGGCAAAGAATCTTTTAAAAGGATTATTGGGAGGAATTTTTGTAACACTTTTTGCACTATTACTTATTCGGATTATCACAGAAGTATTAATTGATGGAAAGGGTTTGTTGGAGTTTATTGCTGCGGAAAAAATGCAGTATTATTATATTTCATTTATAATTTCGGTAGTAGTTACCACAATTTTTTATGTAGTCTATTATTACCGAAACAAGCAGCAAACTATTGTAAAGGAACAGAAAATAATAGCCGGAACAGCTTCCGCAAAATTTGATGCCCTTAAAAACCAACTGGATCCGCATTTTCTTTTCAATAGCTTAAATGTACTCACCAGTTTAATTGAAGAAAATCCCGAAGCCGCTACACGTTTCACTACTTCGCTTTCCAAAGTGTATCGCTATGTTTTGGAACAAAAAAATAAAGAGTTGGTTACGCTGGAAGAGGAACTGAAGTTTGCGGAACTTTATATGTCGCTGTTGGCAGTTCGTTTTGAGGACAGTATTGTTTTTACTTCACCTTCAAAGTTGGAAAACCCGCAGGCAAAGGTTGTTCCGTTATCGCTTCAACTTTTATTGGAAAACGCCGTGAAGCACAACCAGGTTATGCCTTCTAAAAAACTTTATATAACTATTTCAGAAGAAAACGGCAATTTGGTGGTTACCAATAACAGCCAGCCAAAACAGGTTTTAAAAGAGAGTACGGGCGTTGGGTTGCGCAACATTCGCGACAGGTATGCACTCTTGACGTCACGCCCTGTAATTATTAACGAAAGCCCAAAAAAGTTCAGTATAGCAATACCCATTTTGGGTGAAAATCTTCAAATTATGAACACATCGGATACATATATTTCAGAAAAAAAATACAAGCTTGCCAAAAAAAGGGTGGAAAAGCTGAAAGGGTTTTATATTCACCTGACCTTATACATCTTAATGGCTCCCATATTTATATACTTGAATTATATTTCCCGAGCGGGCTTCCCCTGGGCGCTATTTCCCATAGTGGGTTGGGGCATTGGAGTTATGGGCCACGCAGCCGAAACCTTTAATTACAATCCATTATTCGGAAAGGACTGGGAGGAGCGCAAAATACGCAAGTTAATGGACGAAGATGAATAGCATACAGTTCGTCCTAAAGAAACAACAATTGGGTTTTTACTTTTTTTGGAAGCATTCAATCTGAGTTATTTTTATATAATAATACAAAAAACCATAATTATGGAAACTGAAAACAATAAGGATAACAAATATTTTAAGGCCAAACAGCGTGTGGCAGAAATCAAAAAATTCTACACAAGTTTGATGTTTTACATAGTCTTTATCGCTGCATTGGCAGGACTTAATTATTATGTGAACGAATTACGCCATCCCTGGTTTTTGTGGGCCGCCTTCGGTTGGGGGATCGGAATCTTTTTTCAGGCTCTTAAAACATTTAGATGGGCACCTTTTATTGGTAAAGACTGGGAAGAAAAGAAGATGAAACAGTTTATGGAAGAGGAAGAAAAAAAGACTAAAAATAATTGGGACTAATCGAATCTTCCATTATAAAAAAAACTGGGAAGAGCGACAGTTGAAAAAATTTATTAAAGAAGAATAAAACTTATAGAGCAATGGAAACCAAAAAAAGTTTGACCTATTTACGGGCGAAAAAAAAGGTAGAAACGCTAAAAGGTTTTTACAGTCACTTGGCCGTGTATATAATTATAAACGTTGCAATTATACTTGTTTCTGCCAATGTTTTTAATGCTAAGGAAATAAATTTTGCACACTGGAGTAATTACGTTACCGCTATTTTTTGGGGCATCGGTTTGGTGTCGCACGCCTTGTATGTATTCTTTGTTATGAATGTGAACAATAATTTTTTAAAGCGTTGGGAAGAAAAGAAAATAAAACAATTCTTGGATGAAGATCGTTAAAAATGAAACCTGCAATTAGAAACCAATCAAATGAATGTACTGATTATTGAAGATGAAAAACCTTCTGCCCGTTACCTTCAACGGATGCTTGAAAAACAGGATGTAACCGTCAACCAAATGCTGCATAGCGTTGAAGAAGCCGTGGCGTGGTTTCAACACAACGAACATCCAGATTTGATATTTCTCGATATTCAGTTGAGTGACGGACTTTCCTTTGAAATTTTTGATACGGTAGAGGTGAACAGCGCCATTATTTTCACTACCGCTTTTGATGAATATGCGCTGCAGGCCTTCAAACTAAATAGTATTGACTATCTCTTAAAACCAATTGACGAATCTGAACTACAATCTGCCGTTAAAAAGTACAAATCCTTCAAACCCACTCAAAAAAGCGTACAACTCAATTTTGAGGATATTAAAAAACTGCTCGTGAACCCTGTGGAACGCGAGTATAAAAAACGATTTACCACAAAAATAGGGCAGCACATTAAAATGATTTCTGTTGATGAAATAGAATGTTTTTATTCTGAAAACAAAGGGACATACGCACACACTATAGATGGCCGCGATTATCTTTTGGAAACTACTTTGGAACAACTGGAGCAGGAACTTTCTCCGGCAACGTTTTTTAGAATAAGCCGGAAGTTTTACATAAATATCAATTCAATAAAAGATATAATTGCGTACACAAATTCCCGTCTTCAATTAAAGCTTAATAGTTTTAAGGGACAGGAAGTGATTGTAGCCCGTGAGCGTGTGAAGGATTTCAAGCTTTGGTTGGAGTAGCTAATCTTTTCTTTTTAAAGTTTCAATTCTATTTTCTTGAAAAGATGAAGGCAAAAGCTTCGGAATAAATTTCACCAAAAGGGGCAAAAGCACCGTTCCACCTGGCAATAGAAAAATTGTAAGAGATGGAATGGTTTTACAAATATCCAATAATTGTTCTTTCACTTTCGATTTTTCTTCAGCAGAAAGATCACGGACGGTGGATTGCCCAAGCAGCACCATCAATTCGCCGCTTTCCTCAAGTTCGCGCGCCAAGCGGTCTTTGTTGCGGATAATCAATAATTTTACAGTAGAAGCAGATTGTTTATAAAACTGCTTCACTGGGTGCGAATATTCAAAGAGAAGAATTTTCTTAGTGTATTTTTGCGAAAATGTATTGAGCATCAAAAGATTATTTTGAAGCTCTGCTTCCGGAAAATTAAGCGTAACCAGTAATTGCTGTAAAAATTGATGTTCTATTTCGTCCATCTTTAAATCTTCCCAGACCGTAAGGCAGCAAAGATCCAACAGATATTTTTTCTCCAAGGAATTTTCACTATTCTTCAAATAATTTAGGCTCTCCAAAAAAGTGGCCGTACCACCTTCGGTTTCATCAATTATGTATTGTGAAGAAGTTTCAAAAAGTTCAATTAGCAGTTTGTCGTATTTTGTTTTTTTCTTTTTTGACTTTAAGGTATAGAAGCATGCCGTTAAAATTACGGTCTCCAATTGTTTGTAATATTTTTTTGCAGACTCGGGATCTATTTGCCACTGTTTATATGCTAATACGTCCAAATATAAAAGTGCGTAGGTTAATAATGAAACGGTATTCTTTTTCAACAGTGTATTGGCCTCTTGCAACCTTGTGGAAAGGATATGCTCTAAAGTATTTTCTGGACGTTGTGATAGTGAAAATTTCTGAAAAAAGCTAGCTTTCCTTTTTTCCATCTGTTGGTAAAAAGATAATATATCTGCTATTGCGTCTTTATTTGTTGCATTTTTATTTTTTTCAAAAAAAGAAAAAAGTAGGGAGTGAAAGAGGTTTATTTTGGTAAGCTCCTCTTTGGTTAGTTTCAAATTTCCAAGTCTCTTTTTAGGCAATGCAGCGACAGAGACTCCGTAAATAAATCCAGTCTGTTTTAAAGAAGTATAAAACTGTTGGTCGTTTTCAAAAGAAGTAATGAGTTCGTTCCTGTCGAAAAGGTTTAAAAATTTCAGTATCCAATCAGGAGCAGAAGGGTTCATGGTATAAATAATTGAGTAATTTTAGAGGTATCAAAACTAGTGATTTTCACATTAACAAAAGATTAACGTACTTTTAAAACCATGCAGTTACTTTTAAACGTAAGAATAATTGAACAAGTAAAAATAAATAATATAAACCAACAAAAAAGATGAAAAAATCAAAACTTTTTGCAGTAATCGGTGGAATTGGCTTAGCGGTGCTATCGATTTTTCTAATATCCGCAGATCATATTGACGCACCTGCAGTTCAAGGAACTACGGCAGATATTACGGACTTTTATGCCTTTCAAGGACAGAACACTAGCAACTTTGTATTTATTGCCAATGTACAAGGATTATTGTCTCCCGGCCAACCTACAGATGAAGCTGTTTTTGATGAAACTGTTTTATTAGAATTCAATATTGATTACAACAATGATCTTAATGAAGATTTAGTTATTCAAGCTATCAAACGTGGTGATTCTATGTATTTCTTTGGCCCGACTGCTCCAGCTTTTTCCGGCGAAGAAGGAACAAAAAGTACTATAGCAACTTCAACCCGTAGAAGTGTTAAAATTTCTACCAGAGATGATGTGCAAATTGCCGAACAAGATGGCATGAAGTTTTTTGCGGGACCGCGCGAAGATCCTTTCTTTTTTGACTTTAACCAATATAATGCGGTGCTCTCTGGAACGGCTTCAAGCTTTAATAATCCAGGAATGGACACATTTGCCGGAACAAACGTTTTAAGCGTTGTGGTAGAATTTCCAAAGTCAATGTTGCCTGGTGGTACTACGGGTGTAAATCAATTTGCACCATCCACACCTATGTATAATGTATGGGTAGAAGCCAAAAGAAAACAATAAAGTTGTAACCTCAATAAATTTAAAAAGATGAAAACATTAAAATATATAACCCTTTTTGCTGCAATTTCAACTTCACTTTTATTTGTGCAGTGTAAAGACGATGACGATAATGTAATAACACAGGAAACCTGTACGGACGGAATTATGAACGGAGAGGAAACAGGGGTAGATTGTGGCGGGCCTGATTGCCAGCCTTGCGGATTAGTACTTGATTTTAGTGGGACTTATATACAAGAGGATCAAATGGGACGTCCCGGTATAAATACCGTTTTTGGAACTGAAGGATTTAAAGACGCTTTTAACGTAACTGTACCTTCACAAATGCAAGCTGCATTTCAGGAAAAATTTGAAACTAAATTATTGGGCTTAAATCCAGCCTATACTAGCAATGCATTGGGTCTAGATGCATCAACTTTTACAACAGTACTCTCTAACGATGTACTTTGGTTGGCACAATCTGGAGTTACTACCTATTTTAACGGTACCGAAATACTGACGGGTAGAGCTTTGAGTGATGATGTAATAGATGTATCGTTATTGTTGATCTTTGGCGGGCCAATGGGTGATCAAAACCCTGGGCTTACAAGCGATGGAGTACCAACGAATGATGCTGCTTTTTCAAATAGCTTCCCGTATCTGGCTGGACCTTTTTAAAAGATCTAATTTAAACTCAGAAAAGAGAACCCCGGTGTTCTCTTTTTTGTTTCATAATAAGAGAAACAAAGCTTAATATCCAACGTATGAAAAAACTCGTTACAATAATAATTGTGTTCGCAGCTCTATTGGGATGCCAGGAAAAGAGAGAAAAAATTACAGATAGCAAAGACTACGATAAATATTTAAATACTGCAAATACGCCTTCAAAAGATGCTATTCAAAAAGATTTGGAGTTTTGGCAAAATCGTTATAACAATGATACAACGCATTTAATGGAGATGAGCCGTTTAGCCGGAATACATGCTGCGCTTTTCGGAAGTACAGGCAATATTTCTGAATTGAAGACTTCAGAAGAATTGATCAAAAAATCGCACGACATAGCTGCTCGCAACAAAGACACTTATCTGCGAAGCTTGGCCCACAATTACATATCACAACATCGGTTTAAGGAAGCACAGGTACTATTGGATAGTGCATATATTTATCCTGACAACAGAAAAGAAACAGAAATGATGCTTTTTGATGTTGCGATGGAATTGGGCAATTACAAAAGTGCTGATACTCTGCTTGGAAAAATTAAAGACCCAAAAGATTTCAATTATTTAATTCGCTTGGCAAAATGGAGTGACCACGAGGGCAATCTTGATGCGGCAATTAAATATCTGGAACAAGCCAAGCAAATAGCCGAAGAACGCGATAACAAAAGTTTAAAATTATGGATTTACAGTAATATTGGTGATTTTTATGGCCATGCCGGCCGCCTTGAGGATTCTTATAATAGTTACTTAAAAACATTGGAGCTTGAGCCGGACAACCATTATGTAAAAAAGCAGATAGCTTGGATGGTTTATTCTGCTGAAAAAAATACTGAAGAAGCCAATAGAATTTTAGACTCTATTATGGTCAACCACAAAGCACCCGATTATAATCTTTTAAAAGCTGAGATAGCGGCTTACAATGAAAATATTTCCGAAGAAGAAAAACAATACGAGTTGTTTTTAAAGAAAGCTGAAAACCCTGATTACGGAGCTATGTATAATACCTATTTAATTAATCTATATGCTGAAAAGGATCCAGAAAAGGCATTGAAATTGGCTGCAATAGAAATTAACAATCGTGCTACTCCAGAAACCTATCAATTGTTGGCGTATACACAATTAAAAGTAGGCCATAAGGAAGCTGCCCTAAAAACGATAGAGGAGTATGTAGCAGGTAAAACAGAAGAACCTAAGGCTCTTTTTCATTCGGCGTTGGTCTATAAAGCCAATGGCATGGATAAGCAAGTAGCTATTTTAAAAGAAGAGCTTTTAGGGGCTAGTTATGAATTAGGCCCAGTAAAAGCCAAAGAGATTGAAAAATTATAAATAATTGAAAACCAAACCCTGCTATTTTACGTAAATATAGTTGAGGTTGGTTATCTATCAAGAAATTGATAGATTTTACAAAACCGGTAAATCCGGTTTTCAGAGTTTTTTTGTTAGTTGAAGCGTCCGCCGTTGGCGGACGCTTTTATTTTATACATGGATATTTTTAAACTTAAATAGTTATAACCCCTAAGGTGTATAGCTGGGACATAGTTGGCGTTTCACTACCGCCTTCTGGTTCTAGGGTAATCCCGAAAGCTTCAGCATCCGGAAAATTCACAAACTTAAAAATACCTTCACCCATTTCATTATCTGTCGTGATTAAACCCATACTTGTTGGGGTAAGCGGTTCCATTTTAAGAGACCACACTTGATATACCTTTCCTCGCGGCGGAGTGGGAAGTCCTTTGGTATCTATATATGCAATATTTTCCTGTTTGTTAAGATAAACTTTTGCAAATGCCTCGGGAGCCACTGCTTGATTACCGGGAAGTGTATATACTTGATATTCTTTTGACCTCAAAACTTCAAGAACTTCATTGTTTTCAGCCAATTGGTTTTCAACTTTTGATTTTTCTTCACGTAAAACCGTATTCTCTGTAGTTGTAACTTGAATTGAGTTGTTTAGATCATTGGTTTGTTTAAGCATCCACAGAATTCCGCCCATAAATAGAATAGCTGCGGCCCAACCTGTTATTGCAGGCCAGTTAATTGATCTTACTTTGCTGTTTTCAGTATTGCTATGGTTTCTTATAGCATTCAATATAGCTGTCCAGCTCATTGCTTGAACGGGTGGCGCAACGGTCTCTGCCAAATGCAATAAGGATTGTTCAATAAGTTCTACTTCGTGCCTTACTTCGGGAAAATCCTGAATTGCCTTTTGTATTTCCAAGGCTTTATCTTCGGGTAAGGCGCCGCAGACGTACAGTTCTAAATTTCCTGATGCTATTAATTCTTCGGGGTTCATAATGTTTATCCTAAAACCATTACCCTCAATTCATTGATACAGGTTCGGTTTCGTGTTTTTAATGTTCCTAATGGTATTTCCAATGTTTTTGATGCTTCTGCTTGCGTAAAGCCCTTAAAATATAAAAGGTCTATTATTTTTATACATGCAGGTTTGAGCGCGTCAACAAATTTTTTCAAACCTATTGTATTTGTTTTTTTATTTAAACTATCGGAGGATGATAATATATCTACGAAATTTGTAGTACTTAGGTTTTTTCGGGAGTTTTTAAATGCTTTTGATCGGGTTTCGTCAATTGCGGTGTTGCGCGCAATGTTCAGAAGCCAAGTGAAAAATCGCCCTTTATTTACTGAATATGAATTAGCGTTGTTCCAAACTTTTATGAAGACATCCTGCAAAAGCTCTTCAGCTGTTTCTTCGTCTAATACAATGCTGTATATTATTCCATAAATGGCTTCGCTATACATAGTATATAATTGGGAAAAAGCTTTCTCGTTCCCGTTTTGCATCTCGATGATGAGATTATTGGGTTGCTCCATAGCAGAATTTTTGAAAGTAAATGTAGTAAAATTATTAAGAAAATTCTTCACATTAATTTTCGAGCTATAAAAATGTTTTTTTAGGTAATTATTATGTTAAATTTCAATGGAATTTTAAGAAAAAGTTGTGAAAAAATTAATTTTTAATAGCTTTACAAAACTTAACCATGTTATGTCTAATATTAATCTAAACAAATCAAAAAAATGAAAAAAGTTACCCGGAGTTTTTTCCTGGCAATCTTGCTCATATTTTCGGGCACAATGGTTGCTCAGAATTTTTCAGGAGCAATCGACCAGCAACTAAATCATTATGTAGAGCAAAATGATTTATTGCCACAGGATGCGCAGTGGCAAGTAACGAGCGAAACCCAAAGTAGGATGAGCGGTATTCAGCACGTTTACTTCAGACAATTACTAAATGGAATTGAAATTTACGGTACAGAATCTAGTATCCACCTTGCATCAAATGGGCGGGTAATTTCAAAAGACAGCAAATTTATAAAAAACACTTCTCAAAAACGCAAAGGTTCAAATTCTCCAGCACTTACGGCTATTCAGGCTGTTCAAGCAGCAGCTGGACATTTGAATTATGCACTTTCCGGTTCCCTTTCAGTATTGCAAGGGGCAGAGGGTGTTGATAGAAAAACATTATTGAGCGACGGCGGAATCTCCTTAAGCCCCATACCTGCAAGGCTGATGTATGCTATAAATGATAATAATGAGTTGGTTTTAACATGGGATATATCAATCGAAGAAAAAAGTCAACAAGATTGGTGGAGTTTAAGAATTGATGCCAATACTGGCGAAATAGTTAACCAAGCCAATTGGATGGTAAGTTGTGCAATTCATCACGATCACAGCAATGATGTTAAAGAAATGAATTTCAATGCAAACTTGTATGACATTCCAAATTACAATGAGATTGTAGCAAATAATAATGCGGCATGCACAGAATGTTATGAAGTATTTGCATTGCCACTTGAAAGTCCGTATTATGGAACTCGTACCATTGAGGTTCAACCTGCAAATGCTACTGCTTCACCCTTTGGATGGCATGATACTGATGGCGTTGCTGGTGCTGAATATACTACAACCCGCGGTAACAACGTAAATGCATATGAAGATGGAAACAATCCTGGGTACCAACCAAATGCTGGTTCAGATTTAGAATTTACCGGCTATCCATTCAGTCAAACATATACTAACGCAAACCAATATGAGGATGCTGCAATCACAAATCTTTTCTATATGAATAATGTTTTTCACGACATTATGTACCAATATGGATTTGATGAAATAAGCGGTAACTTTCAAGAAAATAACTACGGAAACGGAGGAGTTGGAAGTGATTCTGTAAATGCTGAGGCTCAAGATGGTTCTGGAACTTGTAACGCAAACTTTGGTACACCTCCAGACGGTTCAAACCCAAGAATGCAAATGTACATTTGCAGTGATAAGGATGGCGACTATGACAATTTAGTAATTCTACACGAATATGGACATGGAATATCAAACCGTTTAACTGGTGGTCCTGGTGCTTCTGGATGTTTACAAAATGCAGAGCAAATGGGAGAAGGTTGGAGTGATTTCTTTGGTGTATTATTAACCATTGAGCCAGGTGACGCTGGCACCGATTCTAGAGCGGTTGGCACATACCTTTTCGGCCAAGGCCAAGGAGGTGGAGGTATTCGTGATTATCCTTACAGTACTGATATGGGTGTGAATCCACAAACGTATGATTTTATAAAAACTGCGGCCGTACCTCACGGAGTAGGTTCAGTTTGGGCTGAAATGCTATGGGAAGTAACCTGGGCATTGATAGACGAACACGGTTTTGATCCAGATATTTATAATTTTACTGGAGATGTAAGCCAAGATGCCGGTAACATACAAGCTTTGGCTTTAGTTACGGAAGGTATGAAACTACAACCTTGTAGTCCAGGTTTTGTGGACGGTCGTGATGCAATTTTTGCCGCAGATCAAGCACTTTATGGTGGAGCCAATGAATGTCTTCTTTGGGATGCATTTGCAAAGAGAGGTTTAGGATTTAGTGCGAATCAAGGTTCTTCTGGTAGCAGAAGTGACGGTACACAAGCTTTTGATACTCCTTCACAAACAGCTTCACTTTCAGTTCTTGAAGAAGTTTGCGCATCTTCTGAAGTGCTTACAGATTTAGGTGGTGGTAGCCCGAGCGGCGGTACTTACAGTGGCCCAGGAGTAACTGATGATGGAAATGGTTCTACATTTACTTTTGATCCTTCTGTAGCTGGTGTAGGTGTACATACTATTACATATGATGTTTCCGCTGGTCCTTGTTCGGTAGCTTCTTCTGCCACAGACACGATTGAAGTACTTGCAGTTCCTGCTGGACCGACTACTACGGGAGTACCAGATTTTTGTGTGGGAGAATCAGTAACCGTTACTGCAACACTTAATGACCCTAACAATGTAATTAGATGGTTTGATGCTCCAACAGGAGGAAACTTCCTTTTTGAGGGTGAATCATACACTTTTACACCGGCTGGATCTATAGACGTTTATGCCCAGGAAAGTGCTCCAGGTCCATTATCACAATTGGTTATTTCAGAAATTAATTTAGAAACACCTGATAGATTTGAGATTCAAAACGTGGGTGTAGCTAAAGACTACACTGGATATAAAGTTGCCGTTAGTGATACTCCTTATGCAGATATTAACGCTGTAAACACAATTGTAAAGGATTTGAGCAGTATGGGAGCCAATTCAGTTATGGATTGGAATGATGATAGCGGTTCTGGATATTGGGGAAATAACTTATTCTGGGATAATGCTGGAACTGGATGGATATTGATAATTGACCCAAGCGGAGATGTAGTTGATTCTGTTTTCTGGAATTTCAGCGCTGCCGAGATTGCTGGCTTTAACGTAACCATATCTGGTTTCAATATTACTGCTGCTGACTTAGATTGGACCGGAGTAGGAGCTAATTTATCAATAGACTGTTCTTCAGGATCTTTCAGAAGAGTTGGTGATGCAAATACAGCTGCTGATTGGTCTGGAACTTGTGAAGTTGCTGATTTTGGTGCGCCAAACAGCGATATCAACTTAGGAACTCCCGGATGTCCTGGTGAACGTACAATAGCAGAAGTTATAGCTGAAACAGAAGATCCTGTTATAACTTGCCCTGCAAATGTTACTGTTGAAGTTAACCAAGGAGAACAATTTACATTGCCAGATTATACTGGTGATGCATCTGCAACGGATAACTGCCCAGATCCTGTAATTACGCAAGATCCTGCAGCTGGCACAATGGTTGGTCCTGGTGTAACAACAATGACAATGACTGCTACTGATGGTGCCGGTAATGAAGACACTTGTACTTTTACGGTTACTGTAGATGAAATTTTAGGACTTGGAGATAATGAATTTTATAACAACATTTTATTATATCCAAACCCAACGACAGGCGAACTTACCTTGTTGAATAGAACTACTACTCAGCTCAATAACGCTGTTGTTACAGATGTAAAAGGTAGAGTGATTAAAACAATAGACTTAAGCGAAGCGGGAATGGAAACCAATTTCTCTTTGGAAAGTCTTGCCACAGGAATGTATTTTGTAAAAATAAATGCAGCAGATACAAGCATTGTGAAGCGTATTGTGAAACAATAATTCCTGATTATCAAATTTTAAGAACCCGCGTCATTTTTTTTGACGCGGGTTTTTTTACACCTCAGTTTTCGATAACTTTGGCAGATGAAAAAAATTTTATTCCTAGCAGGAAGCAACAGTAGTAAATCCATTAACCATAAACTCGTTCGTTTTGCTTCATCACTAATTGTGGGGCACGAGGCTGAACTAATTAAATTGACAGATTACGACCTTCCTATGTATGGAGAAGATTGGGAGCGTGAACGAGGGTTCTCAGTAAACTTAAAAATGCTTTATAATAAAATAAAAGATGCCGATGCATTGGTCATTTCTGTAAACGAGCATAATGGAACAGTTTCAACTTATTTTAAAAACACGATTGATTGGCTTTCAAGACTGGACCGTAACTTTCTCAAAGAAAAGAAAGTCCTTTTAATGAGCACTTCAAACGGAAAACGTGGCGCTGCTTCTGCTTTGGAATATACAAAAAACGTACTTCCCAGATTCGGCGCTACAGTGGTAGAAAGCTTTAGCTTTCCTTCTTATTCAGAAAATTTTTCTGAAGAAACCGATGCTATTTCCAACGAAGTTTTATTACTTGGTTTTACAGATGTTCTTCAAAATTTTGTGCATCAAATTGAGCAATAATGCGCACCGTAAAGAAATATCCCTTTTCTTTAACTGAAGATTCTAAAGCCCAGCTACTCCAATGGGTACAACAGTTTGATGAGGTTGTCTGGATGGATAGCAATAATTATTCACAAAACCATAAAACCTATCAGGCAATTCTGGCAGTCGATGCTTTTACCGCTATAAAAACTGATGCTCACAATGCTTTTGATAAGTTAAAAGATTATCAAAACACTACAGCAGATTGGATTTTTGGATATCTGACCTACGACCTTAAAAACGATGTGGAAAAGCTGAATTCCAATAATTTTGATGGCTTAGGTTTTCCCGATCTTTATTTTTTCCAACCAAAAAAAATCTTTCTTTTTTCTGAAGATAATGTTGAATTGCATTATCTGAATATGGTTGGTGATGAAATGGATTATGATTTCCATACTATTTCTAAAATTAATCAGCATCCCGAAGAATCTGCCGCAAAACAAAATATAAAAATAAGCATTCGTACCTCTAAAGATAACTACCTTAAGAAAGTGGAAGAGGTGCTTGAGCACATAAAACGGGGAGATATATATGAAGTAAACATATGTCAGGAATTTTATTCCGAAGATGCGGAAATCAATCCATTGGAAGCATTTATTCAGCTCAATAGAATTTCCAAGCCTCCATTTTCAGTTTTTTTAAAGCTAAACGATATTT
The DNA here is from genome assembly GCA_002715485.1 of Aequorivita sp. GTDB lineage: Bacteria > Bacteroidota > Bacteroidia > Flavobacteriales > Flavobacteriaceae > Aequorivita. Next base: position 34,052 of record PAZL01000066.1, read on the forward strand.
TTGCACTTTCAGCTTCGCCCGAACGTTATTTGAAAAGAACCGGAACTACTGTTGTTTCCCAACCTATAAAGGGAACTGCAAAGCGTCTGCGAAATAAGAAGGAAGATTTAAAAATGGCGCAACAATTGGTAAAAGATCCTAAAGAACGTAGCGAAAATATAATGATTACAGATTTGGTTCGCAACGACCTTTCCCGCATTGCCGAGAAAGGCAGTGTTTCTGTTGAAGAACTTTGCACCATTTATACTTTTGAACAAGTGCATCAAATGATTTCCACGGTCACCTGTAACGTTGCTCAAAATACTTCTAGTGTTGAGATTTTAAGAAATACCTTCCCTATGGGCAGTATGACTGGTGCGCCAAAAATTTCAGCAATGCAAATTATTGAAGAAATAGAAGACGCCAAACGTGGCTTATACAGCGGAGCTATCGGTTATTTTACTCCTTCGGGAAATTTTGATTTTAATGTTGTCATCAGAAGTATTCTCTATAATTCTTCTACTAAATATGTAAGTTTCTCCGTTGGTGGCGCCATTACAATAAACTCAGTCCCCGAAAGGGAATACGAAGAATGTTTGTTGAAAGCAAAGGCTATGCGCGAGGTTTTGAATAACCCTTTATAAGTTCTAGAACTTATAAAAAGCATTTATTAGTCTTTAAGCTTATAAAATACATTTATTAGTCTTTAAGCTAATAAATTTATATATTTGAATAAATTTTAAAGAAATGAACTATTCGGTTATATCTGGAGATATTGTTTCATCAACGGGTTTGCATATCCAAGACCGCAAATTTGTTGAAGAAAATCTAAATACACTGCTCCATAGTTTGAAGAAGGAGTTCAATGTATATGGCCGCATTATAAAAGGCGACTATTTAGAGTGTGTGGTTCCAAATGCTTCAGAAGGGCTACAAGTAGCTTTGGCTATAAAAAGTTTTGTAAAGGCAATTCCCATCAAAATGAAAGCCTATAAAAGTGAGGAAAATAGGATAAAACAGTTTAAAATCCATGGAATAAGGCTCGCAATAGGATACGGAGAGCTGAGCCGCTACAAACCAGAAGAGGGAGTGATAGATGGTGAGGCCATTTACCTTTCGGGCCGAGAAATAAGTGGGGAGACAACCTACAACAAAGAACGCATCGTTATAAAAAACACCTTGTTTTTTGCATCAAAAAATGAAGATTTTAATAAAAATTTCCAACCTTTACTTGCACTGCTGGATGTTTTATTGAGCAAAGCAACCTCACGACAATGCGAAGTTTTGTATTTAAAATTAATGAATAACCAAGAAGACGAAATTGCCAAACGACTTGGTATAGGACAATCTGCCGTGAACCAACATTCTACAAGTGTTGGCTGGAACGCTATTGATGAAGCGGTAAATTATTTTAAAATGGTAATTTCAAGTTAAAGATTATGGGACTAAAAGAATTACTGCTGCTTCAATTCATCGCACATCTATGTTTGGATTATTTTTTTCAAACAGATAAATTGGCAAGCCAGAAAAATACAATTGGATTTAAAAGTCGTTTTTTGTACTGGCACGCTTTGGCGTGCTTTGCATTAGCTTGGCTGTTTTCTTTACAAATAGGTTTCGTTTTTGGTGCAGCAACAATCGCAATAATCCATTTTTTGATAGATGGCTTTAAGCGTCATCTCAACACCAGCAGCTACTTTGGGCGTTATGCTTTTTTTATAGACCAAGCTGCACATTTGGCGATTTTAACTTTGGTAGTTATTTTATTTAATAAATGGCACGGGATAACTCCTTCAATAGAGGTTTCAATAAACTTTAAGTATTTACTTATAATTACCGGGTATTTGGTCTGTTTAAAACCAGCAAACATTTTTATAAGAGAAGTGTTTAAAGCAACTGAAATTCAGGTTAGCAGCGATAATGAGATGCCAAACGCTGGAAAGGTAATAGGCGTTTTGGAACGTATTTTAACCCTCACATTCATTATAGTTTCTCAATATTCCGCAGTAGGTTTTCTCATTGCCGCAAAATCCATTCTCCGTTACGGAAACAATGAAACTTTAAAAACCGAATACGTGCTTATTGGAACAATGCTAAGCTTCGGAATAGCTGTTATTGCTGGCATCATCATTAATTTTTTCTAAATTACAATCAGTTTGCTAACTCGATTCAAAAAAAATATTGAAACTAATTTTTCTTTTTTAAAAGAAAAAAAACTGCTCATCGCCTGCAGTGGTGGCTTGGACAGTGTGGTGTTGACATACTTGATAAAAGAATTGAATTGTGAAATGGCTTTAGCACATTGCAATTTTTCACTGCGTGGAAAGGAAAGCGATAGTGATGAAATGTTCGTTATTGGTTTGGCAAAAAACTTAGAGATCCCTGTGTTTGCTGAAACTTTTGATACAAAAAAGTTTTCCGAAGAACATAAAATTTCAACCCAAATGGCGGCACGTGAACTGCGTTATGCGTGGTTTGCCGAAATTTTAAAGGATTTTAAATACGATTATCTTTTAACAGCCCATCACTTGGATGACGATTTGGAAACTTTTCTCATAAATCTTTCGAGGGGAACGGGCCTGAATGGACTTACGGGGATTCCGAAGGAAAAAAACAGAACTATCAGACCTCTTTTGAATTTTTCACGAAAAGAAATTCAGGAATATGCTGATAAAAACAACTTGAAATGGCGCGAAGACAGCAGTAATCAAAAGACTGATTACCTCAGGAATAGGTTACGGTTGGAAGTTTTGCCCCAATTCAAGAAAGTGAACGAATCGGTTCTGAAAAATTTTCAAAAAACACAGCAAAACCTGCAAGCTTCAAAAAATCTCATAGAAGATTATATGGCTTTGGTTTATAATCTTGTTGTTACGGAAGCTTCAGATTCGTACAAGATTAACATACAAAAAATTAAAGAACTACCCCATACCGAAGCATTGCTTTATGAACTTTTGAATGGTTTTGGGTTTACGGAATGGGATGATGTTTCTGAATTGCTTGATGCCCAAACGGGAAAACAGCTTTTTTCAAAAACACATCGACTTATAAAAAACCGTGATGAATTGCTCCTCACAGAAATTTCAAAAGAAATCAATCCCCAAGAGATTTCAGTTCCAAAAGAAGGGATCGTTTTTCCGATTGAACTGAAAATAGAATCTGTAGACTACATTGGCGAAACCGAAAAAAACTTGATTTACGTTGCTTCGGAAAAACTAGAGTTTCCTTTAAAATTAAGAAGATGGGAGAGGGGTGATAGTTTTCAGCCTTTCGGAATGAAAGGTAAAAAGAAATTAAGTAAATTTTTCAAAGACGAAAAAATTCCAATCAATGAAAAAGAAAAAGCCTGGTTGCTTTTAAATGATAAAAAAATAGTGTGGATAGTTGGATACCGAATGGATGATCATTTCAAAGTAACTAAAGGTTCAAAGAAAATTTTGAAAATTACCTGGAAAACCTAATGCAGTAATACAAGAATCCCGACCATTGGCCGGGATTCTTTAACAAACCTAACTTAGTAAACTTTAAAGTGCACTAAGAATATTTTCTATCCCCACAAAAAATATTGCTTTGTGCATTATCCACTAATTCTATGTCTCAAATATATGTCAGTTATTAAATTTCCACAATACGTACTTACACGTATTTTTTTCTGAGAGAAATTATTTTGAATTGTAAACAATAATAGTAACTTTCCGTTTATGAATTTACCGAAAAAAATAGGAGTTTTAACTAGTGGTGGAGATGCTCCCGGAATGAATGCTGCCATTCGGGCAGTAGTTAGGGCTTGCACTTATTATAATATTGAATGCGTAGGTATTTATCGCGGTTTGCAAGGTTTGATTGAAGGTGATTTTAAAGAACTGAATGCGCGCTCTGTAAAAAATATAATCAACCGTGGGGGAACCTTTCTGAAATCTGCACGTTCAAAGGAATTTAGAACTGAAGAAGGCAGAAAAAAGGCTTTCAATAATCTCCAAAACGAAAAGATAGATGCCTTGGTCGTCATTGGTGGCGATGGGACATTTGCAGGGGCTTCGGTGTTTATAAAAGAATTCAATTTTCCTATTGTTGGCCTACCAGGAACAATAGATAATGACATTAATGGTACGGATTATACAATAGGTTACGACACGGCTTTAAATACTGTTGTGGAAGCCATTGATAAAATTCGCGACACGGCAAACTCACACAACCGTCTTTTTTTAGTTGAAGTAATGGGGCGCGATGCAGGAGATATTGCTTTGAATGCTGGCATTGGGGCTGGAGCAGAAGAGATTTTGATTCCTGAACAAAATATGGGTCGCGAGCGCTTGCTGGAATCTTTAAGCCGAAGTAAAAAATCTGGAAAAACTTCAAGTATTGTTGTTGTTTCCGAAGGAGACCAGATAGGAAAGAATATCTTTGGTCTTGCCCAGTATATTGAAGAAAATTTAAAAGAATACGAGGTTAGGGTTACCGTACTTGGCCATATACAGCGCGGGGGTGCCCCTAGCTGTTACGATCGTGTGCTCGCAAGCCGTTTGGGCGTTGGTGCTATTGATGCGCTTTTGCGTGGCGAAACCAATGTAATGATTGGTATCGTTCACAATAAAGTAATTTCCGTACCTTTTTCCGAAGCTATAAAAGGAAGTAATGAAATAGACGAAGATTTGATTCGTGTGGCAGATATCATTTCGATATAACAAAAGAAAAATAAATTTAATAAATGAAAAAGAAAATTGGAATTAACGGCTTTGGTCGAATTGGGCGTCTCGCCTTTAGAATAGCATTACAAAGAAAGGATATAGAAATAGTTGCAATAAACGATTTATTGGAAGTAGATCATTTAGCATATTTATTGGAATATGATTCCGTTCACGGGAAATATCCCGGAACTATTGAAGTAAAAAATGGAAATTTAATAGTTGATGGTAATAAAATAAGGGTTACGTCAGAAAAAAATCCTGCAGACCTGAAGTGGAGCGATTTAAATGCAGAAATAATTATTGATTGCACAGGAATTTTTAAAGAAGTTGACTCAGCGTCGGGACATTTAAAAGCTGGTGCCAAAAAAGTAATTATTTCCGCCCCTTCCAAAACAGCGCCTATGTTTGTTATGGGCGTAAATCATAAAGAGGTAGAATCTTCGGATACAATTATTTCAAACGCCTCCTGCACCACAAACTGTCTTGCGCCGATGGCAAAAATAATAAATGATGAGTACGGAATAGTTGAAGCTTTAATGACCACGGTTCATTCCGTTACTGCTACACAATCCACAGTTGACCAGCCTTCAAAGAAAAATTATCGTTTGGGTAGAAGTGCATTGAGCAATATTATTCCAACCACTACGGGAGCTGCCGTTGCGGTTACCAAAGTGATTCCTGAGTTAAAAGGAAAATTGACGGGAATGGCTTTCCGAGTACCAACAACAGATGTTTCCGTTGTAGATTTAACAGTTCGCACAGAAAAACCCACAACCTATGAAGAAATAAAAGCTTTGTTTAAAAAAGCTTCGGAAACAGATTATAAAGGAATTGTAAACTACACCGAGGCCGAAGTAGTTTCGCAGGATTTCGTTTCAGACCCACATATTTGTACCTTTGATGCCAACGCCGGGATTGCGCTTAATGATAATTTCTTTAAGTTAGTGGCTTGGTACGATAACGAATATGGCTACTCCGCAAAACTGGTTGATCTAGCCGCTCATGTTGCAACTCTCTAAACTATGACCCTAATAACCGATGGCGGTTCTACAAAATGTGATTGGGTTTTACTGGATAATTCTGGTGAGCTTGTCTTTAAAACCGCGACTTTAGGATTGAATCCAACAGTTGTTGCAAAAGAAGAGTTGTTGTTTCGTATTACTTCAAATGAAACTTTAAAAAATGTCTTTAGCAATGTTGGAGCTTTAGATTTTTACGGTGCAGGTTGTGGTACGGCCACGCCGCGAAGTATTTTAAAGGAAGTTTTGGAAACATTATTTACAAAGGCAAAAGTTAACGTTTCCGAAGACATGGCGGCTGCTGTTTTTGCCGCAACTACAGAGCCTGGAATTGTTTGTATTTTGGGCACGGGTAGCAATAGCTGTTATTTTGATGGTACTGAAATTCATGCACCAATTCCAGCTTTGGGCTATATTTTGATGGATGAGGCGAGTGGAAATTATTTCGGAAAAAGATTGATCCGCGATTACTATTACAACCGGATGCCTTCAGAAATTGTTCGGGAATTTGAAGAAAAATTCAATTTGGAGGCGGACGATATAAAAATGAATCTTTACAAGAAGCCAAATCCAAATGCATATTTGGCATCATTTGCCCAATTCATATTTACACAGAAGGAAATAAACCCATACTTTTACGCGCTGATAAAAGAAGGCATTTCTAATTTTATTGAATGCCGTATTCTTTGTTATGAAAAAGCGCACGAGGTTCCAGTTCATTTTATTGGTTCCATAGCACATTTTTCGGAAGAAATTATAAAGGAATGTTTTACGCTACACGACCTTGAACTTGGAAATATCGTTCAGCGCCCTATTGATGGGCTAATAGATTATTACAAAAACAGAATCCACAAATCGTAAATTTAAAGTCGTCAATCTTACTCAACAATGTCTTTACCAAAAATAAATCCTACAAACACCGAAGCTTGGAAAGCACTTGATGCCCATTTTAAAGATTTGAAAGGGTTGCAAACAAAGGATATTTTTTCAAAAGATTTTGGTCGTGCAAACCGTTATAAAGTTGAGTGGAAGGATTTTTATTTAGATTATTCAAAGAACAGAATTACCGATAAAACACTTTCCCTTTTGTTACAACTTGCAGAAGAAGTAAACCTGAAAGAAGCCATACAGCAACAATTTTCTGGGAAAAGAATTAACGAGACCGAAGACCGTGCAGTATTGCATACTGCTCTCCGGGATTTTGAAAATATGAAACCGGAAGTGAAGGCCACGCTTCAAAAAATGAAGCTTTTTTCTGAAGAAATAATAATCGGTTCACATAAAGGTTTTTCTGGAAAAGCAATTACAGATGTTGTAAACATTGGCATTGGCGGAAGCCATTTGGGTCCGGAAATGGTTACCCAGGCGCTTCAGTTTTACAGAAATCATTTAAAAACTCACTTCATCGCTAATATAGATGGGGATGATGTGGCAGAAAAACTTAATAATTTAAATCCCGAAACAACACTGTTTATAGTTGTTTCCAAAAGCTTCACCACGCAGGAAACTATTACCAATGCTTCTGTTGTGAAGGATTGGTTTTTGAAAAATGCTTCGGAAATTGACATTGAAAAACATTTTGTAGCAGTATCTGCAAATGTTGAAGGCGCAAAAGAATTTGGTATTTCCGAAGAAAACATTTTTCCGATGCAGGATTGGGTTGGCGGAAGATTCTCGCTTTGGAGTTCCGTCGGGCTTTCCATTTGCTGCAGTATTGGTTTTAGCAATTTCGAAGCAATGTTGAAAGGTGCTTTTGAAATGGATAATCATTTCAAAAACGAAGAATTTGGTAAAAATATTCCAGTTATACTAGCTTTAATTTCAATATGGTACAATAACTTCTATAAATCTGAAAGTGAGGCCGTTGCGGCATATTCGCAATATTTGCACAAATTGGTTCCATACTTGCAACAAGCCATTATGGAAAGTAACGGTAAAAACGTTGACCGAAACGGAGAAAAAATAGGTTATCAAACTGGGACGATTGTTTGGGGTAATGTGGGCAGCAATTCGCAGCACGCTTATTTTCAACTATTACATCAGGGCACTAAATTGATTCCCACGGATTTTATAGGTTTTAGTGAACCTTTGCATGGCAATACAGAAAACCACAATATTCTAATGGCAAATTTCTTCGCCCAAACTGAGGCGCTTTGGGAAGGAACGCATAACAAAACTGTTGAAATTTCTTTTAAATCATTTGAGGGTAGCAAACCCACAAATACTATTTTAATAAAGAAGCTTAACCCAAAAAACCTTGGAAGCCTAATTGCGCTTTACGAACATAAACTCTTTGCTCAAGGTATTATTTGGAATATTTTTAGCTACGATCAATGGGGTGTGGAATTAGGTAAAACCGTTGCAAAAGGAACGTTAACAGCTATTGAAAATAGAAATTTCTCGGAGATAGAAAACCGTTCAACAGTTAATTTGCTGGAAAAGTTTTTGAAAAAATAGCTACAAACTTCTTATTTCCCATTTCAAACTTCCCACATTTTTTATATCTTTCAATTGTAAACTCCCCGTTTATACTTACTAAATTATGCTTACAAAAGTTTATGGAAGCGCTGTATTTGGCGTGGAGGCAACTACTATTACTGTAGAAGTAAACGTTGACAGTGGAATAGGTTATCATTTAGTTGGCCTACCCGATAACGCTATTCGTGAAAGCAATTTCCGCATTGCCGCCGCTTTACAAAACAACGGCTACAAAATTCCCGGAAAGAAGTTAATTCTCAATATGTCACCCGCAGATCTTCGGAAAGAAGGCTCTGCGTATGATCTCACTTTGGCGATGGGTATTCTCGTTGCCACGGAGCAGATTGAAGAGCTAAATCCACTTTCAGAATATATTATTATGGGTGAATTGTCATTGGACGGTAATCTTCAGCCTATTCGTGGTGCCTTGCCAATCGCTCTAAAAGCAAAGGAAGAAGGCTTTAAGGGGTTTATACTTCCGAAGCAGAACGCTAAAGAAGCAGCAATCGTTGAAGGCATAGAAGTTTTTGGAATTGAGAATATAAAGGAAGTTATCGATTTTTTTAATAAAAACATTCCACTCGAAAAAACTGAAGTAGATATGGTTGCCGAATTTTACGAGCATCTGGAGCATCCAGAGTACGATTTTGCTGATGTAAAAGGTCAAGAATCTATAAAACGCTGCATGGAAATTGCTGCAGCAGGCGGTCATAACATCATTTTAATTGGGCCGCCGGGCTCGGGAAAAACTATGCTTGCCAAACGTTTGCCTAGCATTCTTCCACCAATGACTTTACAGGAAAGTCTTGAAACCACAAAAATCCACAGTGTCGCAGGCCGCACTATGGAAAAAGGTGGCATTATGACTTCACGTCCCTTCCGTAGCCCTCACCATACAATCAGTGATGTTGCCCTTGTGGGTGGTGGTCAATATCCACAGCCGGGTGAAATAAGTTTGGCGCACAATGGCGTTTTATTTTTGGATGAATTGCCCGAATTTAAACGCGGTGTTTTGGAAGTAATGCGTCAACCGCTAGAAGATCGAGATGTAACCATTTCGCGTGCAAAATTTACCGTAACTTATCCATCCAGTTTTATGTTGGTTGCAAGTATGAACCCAAGTCCGGGTGGCTATTTTAATGATCCAGACGCACCGGTTATGTCTTCTCCCGCAGAGATGCAGCGATATTTGAGTAAGATTTCAGGGCCACTTTTGGATAGGATTGATATTCATATAGAAGTGACACCAGTTCCTTTTGAAAAGTTAAGTGACGAGCGCCGAGGTGAATCCAGCATAATTATTCGTGAACGTGTTACCAATGCCCGAAAAATTCAAGCCCAACGTTTTTCGGACTTTGAAAAGGTGCATTACAACGCACAAATGGGGGTTAAGCAAATCCGTCAATTCTGTAAACTTGACGAAGCCTCGTTGCAACTATTAAAAACCGCAATGGAAAGATTAAATCTTTCAGCCCGGGCTTATGACCGGATTTTAAAAGTGGCGCGGACCATTGCCGATTTGGAAGCTTCCGAACAGATAAATGGCAATCATATTTCCGAAGCCATTCAGTACAGAAGTTTGGATCGGGATGGATGGTTTGGTTAATAAATAGAAATTATAGATTTCGATTTCGTTTTAACTTATTTTTAAGATTTAAACCCGCTTCACATAGTATCTTTAAAACTTTCTAAAAAATTTATTCAATTATGTTTAAAAACTCCCTTAAAATCAGTGCGGTAGCAATGGCCCTAACCGCATTGATAGCTTTTTCCTGTAAATCAAAACAAGAAACAACTACTGAAGATAGTGCTAAGCTTTCAGTAGAATTTGAAAAGTATGAGCTCGAAAACGGTCTTGATGTAATTCTTCACCAAGACAAAAGCGACCCCATTGTTTCGCTTGCCATTCAATATGGCGTAGGGTCCAATCGAGAGAAAACCGGTCGTACTGGCTTTGCTCACTTATTTGAGCATATGCTTTTTCAAGAATCTGAAAATGTGCCGCAGGATCAATTCTTTAAAACAATCCAAGACGCTGGGGGTACACTCAATGGCGGAACATGGAAAGACGGTACAATTTATTACGAAGTTGTTCCCAAAAATGCAATGGAAACCGTGATGTGGCTTGAAAGTGACCGCATGGGCTTTTTAATAAACACAGTAACCGAATCTGCTTTTTACAACCAACAGGAAGTTGTGCAGAATGAAAAACGCCAACGGGTTGACAACAATCCTTACGGGCATACGAGTTGGGTAATAGACAAAAATTTATACCCCGAAGGGCATCCATACAATTGGCAAGTTATTGGAGAACTGGAAGATCTTCAAAATGCAACAGTGGAAGACGTAAAGGAATTTTACGACCGTTTTTATGGACCAAATAATGCAACGCTGGTTTTAGCGGGAGATTTTGATACTGCCGAAGCCAAAAAAATGATTGAAAAATATTTTGGCGAAATTAAAAGACGCCAAGAGGTAGAGCCACTAAAGCCGCAACCTGTAACACTTTCAGAAACCAAAAGGCTTTATCACGAAGATAATTTTGCCACAGCGCCGCAACTAAATATGGTTTGGCCCACTTTGGAACAATACACCGAAGATGCTTATGCTTTAGACTTTTTGGGCGAAATACTTTCTCAGGGAAAAAAGGCGCCATTGTATAAAGTTTTGGTGAAAGAGAAAGATTTAACCGCAAGAACAACAGCATATAATAGTTCAAATGAATTGGCCGGCGATTTTCAAATTTCAATTACTGCAAACAATGGTGTTGACTTGGACTCTGTTGAAAGCGGAATTAAAGAAGCCTTTGCGCTTTTCGAAAAAGAAGGGGTTACGGATCGTGACATTGAAAGGATTAAAGCAGGATTGGAGACCCAATTTTACAACGGAATTAGTAGCGTTCTGGGAAAATCATTTCAGTTAGCACAATATAATGTATTTACTGGTGACCCGGGCTTCATTACTCAAGACATAGAAAACATCAAAAAAGTTACAAAGGAAGATGTAGTGCGTGTTTACAATAAATATATAAAGGATAAACCCTACGTAATGACCAGCTTTGTTCCAAAAGGACAACTTGAATTGATTGCCGAAAATTCTGAAAAAGCCAATGTAGTTGAAGAGGAAATTAAGGAAAACGTTGCCAAAACAATTGAAGAAACTAATACAGAAATAGTAAAAACTCCATCCGGTTTTGATCGTTCCAAACCACCTGTACAAGGTGTAGCCCCCGAATTGTCAATTCCTGAAGTTTGGAATGCAACTTTAGAGAATGGATTGAAAGTTTCTGGAATTGAGCAGAACGAAATCCCAACGGTTAACTTCAGTTTGGTAATTGAAGGAGGGCATTTACTCGATGATATGAAAAAGAACGGTGTTGCCAATTTAATGAGCGACATTTTGATGGAGGGTACGGCTAATAAAACTCCGGAACAACTAGAAGAGGAGATAGACCTTTTGGGGGCAAGCATAAATATGTACACTACTGATGAATCTATCGTAATTCGGGGAAATACGCTTACTCGCAATTTTGAAAAAACAATGGACTTAGTAACCGAAATCCTTTTAGAGCCTCGTTGGGACGAAGAGGAATTGGGGCGTATTAAAACCAAAACCATAAACCAAATTGAACGTTCCGATGCAAATCCAAATGTAGTTGCAAACCGGGTTTATAATAAAATTCTTTACGGGGAAGACCATATTTTTAGTTATCCAACAATGGGTACGGTGGAATCTGTAAAGGCAATAACTATGAACGATTTAAAAGAATATTATAACAAAAACTTTTCACCATCCATCAGTACATTTCAAGTAGTTGGAAAAATTGATAAAGATGCAGTCTTGAAAGACTTGAAAGGTTTGGAAGAGCGTTGGGCTGCAAAGGAGGTTGCTATTCCTGAATATCCAGTTGCCAATAATCGAGATAAGGCTTCCCTTTACTTTGTGGACATTCCAAACGCCAAACAATCGGTTATTAACGTAGGTTACATAGCTCTTTCAAGAACTGATTCAGACTTCTATCCAGCAGAGGTAATGAACTATAAATTGGGTGGTACCTTTTCAGGAAATGTAAATTTAATTCTTCGTGAGGAAAAAGGATATACGTATGGAGCACGTACCAATTTCAGCGGCACTAAAATCCCAGGAACTTTTACTGCTTCGTCAAGCGTTAGAACCAATACCACAGGAGAGTCTGTTCAAATATTTAGAGATGAAATTTCAAAATACAAAGATGGTATTTCTCCCGAAGATCTTGAATTTACGAAAAATGCACTTATAAAATCAAATGCACGTCGTTTTGAAACTCAAGGATCTCTTTTGGGAATGTTGCAGGAAATCAATGAATATAATCTTCCAGCAAATTATATTGAAAATGAAGAGGCAATTATTAAAAACATGACTCTAGAACAGCACAAAGCACTTGCCAATAAATATCTTGATGCCTCAAAGATGGCTTATTTGGTAGTAGGTGATGCCGCTACACAGTTTGCACAGTTTAAAGATATGGGCTTTGACGAGGTAAAACTTCTCGATAAAAATGGCGAGGAAGTAAAGCTTGAGGATGTGAAAATGTAATAGTTAATATTAGAAAATTATTTTGCCACGAATTCACGAATCAAAATTTATTTGTGAATTCGTGGCTTTTTATTTTTTTTATCTTTATCTAAATTCTTCACTTTTATGAAATGCCCTTTAAAAATTGCAAACCCGCTAAAGCTGAATAATTGTGGCATTCCATCATACACTTTATCAAATATTTTATACAGATGAAAAAATACGGGCTTATTTTTTTCTTTGGAATCTTCATTTTTGGCTGTAATAGCAAAAAAGAAGAAGTGAAAATTCCCAAAAACGAGGAAACTTCCATCCAAACGTTTCCAGAACCAATCTTCACTTTGGCTGAAGCCAATAAACTTATCGAGCTTCCGCTTCATTGCGTTGGCACAGAATACCCCTATAAACCTGGTGAAACCTTGGAAAGTAAAGCAGATTTGGTGGAACCAATCGTTGTCCACCCGATATTTTACGGATGTTTTGATTGGCACAGCGCCGTCCATGGGTATTGGTCTATGGTTACGCTGCTGAAACAGTTTCCAGAAATAGATAGAGCAGAAGAAGTTAGGAAATTGTTGAAAGAAAAAATCACAGCCGATAATGTGGCTACTGAAGTTGACTTTTTTGAAAAACCCATTAATAAATCTTTTGAAAGAACCTACGGTTGGGCTTGGCTCCTAAAACTTTCCGAAGAGCTCCACAATTGGGATGACCCTTTGGCGAAGGAACTGAATCAAAATCTAAAACCTCTGGCAGATATTATTGTACTTCGTTATAAGGAATTCCTTCCCAAATTGAATTATCCAATCCGCGTGGGCGAGCACACCAATACAGCCTTTGGATTGGCTTTCGCTTATGACTATGCTGAAACGACGGGTAATTTGGAGTTGAAAGAATTAATTGAAAATCGTGCCCGCGATTTCTATATGAATGATGAAAACTGCCCTGTTGATTGGGAACCCAGCGGCTATGATTTTCTTTCGCCCTGTTTGGAAGAGATTGACATCATGCGTCGTGTACTATCCCCAAAAGCCAAGTATGCCGAAGGGCAAGAGTTTATAAAATGGCTGGATAAATTTATGCCTCAACTTGCCGATAAAGACTATCATTTAACAGTAGGTGAGGTAAGCGACCGTACCGATGGCAAATTAGTGCATTTGGACGGCCTGAACTTTAGTAGGGCTTGGGTTTTTTATGGTTTGGCAAAACGGTACCCGAAATACAAACATCTTGAAAATCTAGCTAACGAACACGTGGCATATTCCTATCCAAACTTAGTAGGCGATAATTACGAAGGTGGCCATTGGCTCGGTAGTTTTGCAATTTATGCGTTAAATACTTTACACAAAAAATAACTTAATGGGTTCTGTTTTCCTTTAAAAACTCACGTTTAATTCCCTGTTGTAAAATTTTAAGAGTAAGCGTTTCAGATTTTTCGTTTAAAACCTGCAAGCAACAAAATTGGATAATGTTTAAAATATTGGAGCCCGTGAGTTCGTATTTTTTTGATATTTCTTCCCAATCAATTTCTTTGGAAATCTTCAGTTTTTCGGGAAGGTTTGTTTTCCAAATAACAGCCCGTTCCTTTGGACCGGGCATTTCGAAAGCGATAATAGATTGAAACCTACGCGTAAAAGCTTCGTCAATATTATCCCGGAAATTGGAAGCCAAAATAATCAATCCCGGATGAGACTCTACGCGTTGTAACAAATATGAAACTTCCTGATTCGCATATTTATCGTGCGCATCCCGAACATTCGTGCGTTTTCCAAAGATGGCATCGGCCTCATCAAAAAACAAAATCCAGTCTTTATGTGCAGCTTTGTTGAAAAGGTTTGAAAGGTTTTTTTCGGTCTCGCCTATGTATTTTGAAACCACAGTTGAAAGGTCAACTCTATACACGGGTTTGTTTGTATATTTTCCCAAAAGGCTTGCGGTAAGTGTTTTTCCCGTACCCGCTGGCCCGTGAAAAAGCACTCGGTAGCCAGCTTTCAAGCGTTTCTCCATTCCCCAATCTTTGAAAAGATGGTCGTTGTGCTGCAACCACATTTCAAGTTCTTTTATTTGTCTTAAGGTTTTTTCGCTTAAAATCAAATCATTCCAATCTAATTGAGTTTCAAGTTTTTCAGCCGGAAATTGGGTACTCAATTTTGGTGGCGGTACATCTCCTGTGGTAAGCTGATATATAATTTCTGGAAAAAGCACCAATTTTCCGCTCATCATTGGCTCTCCCACAAGTGCATTTTCTATATAAAGAATATCCTTTTTGTTGAAGAAATGTGTTTCTGAAAAGTAGTCCATACACTTCATTCTTTGTGTGAAATCTGAGCCTCCCAAAATAAATTGAACGGTTTCGCCCGTGGGAAGGATACCGCGGTGATTTTGGCCTTTTACGCCGCCAAACTGTACAAAATCGGTTCCTTTTGGAAATTCTTTTGAAACTACATCGAGCAAAATGGAGGGATAAATGGAAGGAGCAAGGGCTAAAAGGAGAACAATAGCTTCAGCTTGCGAAAAGTTTTCTTTTTTTAGAAAATCACCAAGTATTGATTTCCCCAACTTTTTTAAATCCAAAGTGGGTGCTTCGGTCTCAAAATCTGCGCTGTGATTTTTTATTCTCCACGAAATGACCGCTTCCAAAAAATTGAAAATTTTAGTTAGCTCAATTTCAGCTGCATTTTTCATTTATATAAAATAATTTAGAAAGCTATTTCTGGATTTTTGTTTTTCTCCATGGCTTTTGTATTTATTATTTTTTCGATTTCTAAAAATTGTTCTTCCAACAAGGGATGCTTCAAAATTGCATCTATATAATTCAAACTACTTTCACTTAAATGCCGCGAAAGAGTTGGTTCGTAAAACTCCCACGGGTCGAAAAACGATTTATTAGACTTTTCAGTCAATGAAAGGATAAGATCATTCTCTTTATCTAGGAAAATTTCGAGCTTTTTTCGTGTACTTGGGTTTGTAATAGAACCCTTGAAAAACGATTCCACATCATCAATTGAGACTTTATGGGGCATAAAAATTTTGAAATAACGCAGCTTTCCATCGGCGGCTTCTTCCCAATTGGTTAAATAATCACTGAGATAGTTGGGGATTTTATCAAGATTGAGTCCTGTTTCTAAATCAACTGCGATGTTATCTGATTCATTTTCGTTTTTGTGAATGTGAAAAATTTTGTTTTCTTTTTTGAATTTTTCTACCAAATAATTCACGTATAAACTTTTACTGTTTATAATTTCAATATAAGCAATCTGCTTGTCGCCCAAAATTTCATTGCGAAGTAAATAATGATGCAGATCCAAACATCCTAAAAGCCCACTGTTGTCAATAGCTCCCGCATCAATAAAATGGCCGTATCCCTTTATTTTTGCTGCGGGACTGAAAACGGGAAACCGGTTTGTGGTTGAGACTGCTTGGTAATAAGGGATGGTTTTATTGCCCCCCAAATCGGCTAGATTTTCGGCATAAGGAAAAATGGCGTTAAAGTCTTTTTGCTTCACAGACCAAAGAATTCCACGGTTTCCCTTTTGGCCGGCAGTATTCATAATTAAGGATGGAAAATAACCGTCCTTTAAAAAAGCTTCTTTCCAGTAATCACGAAATGATACTTCGGAAAGGTGTTTTGAAGGCGTATTTTGGATGTTGTTTTGATATTTTACCATTGCGTAATAAGGACGGTCGCGTAAGCCTATTCGCTGACTGAACGGCCACAATTTTCGATAGGTGTCCAGTCCAAACGTTAGCGTTAAATCCAGCGATGTGTAATTTTGTTTAGCGAGGGAATCGATTTTTCTTTTAATGCGAAGTGTATCTAAACCATCTTCTTTAAACAATCCTGTATATAGCGCCAAACCTAAAGATCCTCCAGATGCACCTGAAAATGCAATACTTTGCTTCAACAATTTTCCATTGGTATTGGTTTGCAACTTATTTAGCACATTAAGTGTCCAAACGTTAGCTTTTAAACCGCCACCGTGTGAGGCTATAAAGAAAAGCGTGTTGTCTTTTTTTGCTTTCAGACTATCTAAAAATACTGATTCGGGTATTTCTGACTTTGTGTTTTTAACTAGGTCCAATTCGTGGGTGGTGACTTCGGTATTGGTGCAGTTTGTAATAATTACCAGCACAAATAATATTAAGCTAATTGCCAAAAAGGCACGGTAGCTTTTCGTGTTTAGTAATTCCTTCTTTCGGGCAACAAAAAAGTACTTGCCCAAACTGGCCATTATAAAATAATAAAAGTAGAAGAAAGCGAGTAAAATGGGAACGCCATTCATCAAGGGCCATCCAAGAATGCTGGCCAATGTGAGAACGAAAAGAAAAATTGCAGCCACTAAAAAATTCAGATAAAACATTAACAGATAGTTCTCTGATTTTTCCAAAAAGTGAATTCTCTCAAAAAATATTCTTACGGGAAGATATTTGGCACTAGTTAAAGTATTTAAAATCAAACTAAATTTGGAACGCAACAATCTGAAAAAAATATAATTGAACATACACGCATAGCTGGTCAGCAGCAGTAGTATAAAACCTCCTGGGCTGAAATTACCCCAAGTAAGCGTATTGAGAAGCAATACCACACAAAGTATAGCAATGATGAGGTACCAAAGCGCTAATTTTCGGTAGAGTTTTATCAGCTTTTCAGGAAGATTTTCTGTGGTTTTTTCACTTTCGTATTTGGTGATTTTTTCCTTCAAATAGATATAAAGTAAAAAAGGGACGAGAAGCAGCGCGTAAATAATAATCTTTACCTTATCAAAAGGAAAATCCTCAAAAATAAAATTTGGCTTAAAACTGCTTATTATGAAGTGAATCCAAACAATGTGTATCAAAATGCCTGTGGAATAACGGAAATAATTGGCCCAGTTATCCGGTTTGTAGCCCGAACTTTTATCTGTGGTAAATGTGTAAACTGTAAATTTTTTAAAAATCCACCAGTTTAATGGATGCTTTGCGTGCCAGTTGGTATAATCCCCACTGTTGTTTAGATCTGCCGCATAATAGGTGTAAATAGGGTAGTGGGAAAGCGCGACAGCCAACCCATTGATAAAAAAGAAGGCTAAAAATAGGGAAAACCATTTGGTCTCTATCAAATCAACCATCATAGTGAAGGCTTGGTCCATTTGGGTCAATAGTAAAAGAATGATCAAAATGACCAACAGGCTTAAAATAGAAGATTTAAAAAAGTTTTTGAAAGATTTGAAAAGATGGTGCACAACATCAATCAACTTTGTTATCCAGGATTTTTTTTCTTCAGTTTCTTTCATTGAAAAATGTTATAAGCTTCTAATTTAAAGATAATTATCTGTAATAATTTCCTTTTTGAAAATATTAAACTATACCAATGGCTCTATTGAGAAAACATCCAATTTCGATTTTCTGAAATTGCGGGTTCTTTTTAAAACCGCAATTCCATTTCGGGAGCCAGCTTGGTTGGTGTTGCCTTCAATGGTTTCAATTACATCATTGCCTACGGAAATGATTATTCCGGTATGCGTCCAATCGTATCTCGATTTTTGTAAAAGAAAAAAATCGCCTGGTTTTATTACCGAGGGATTGTTGCGAACAGTTTGGTAACGCGTCAATAACCCTTTGCTTAAACCGGTAGTTCCAACGGTATCGCAACTGTAAGTAAGCGGCATTAAACTTCGAAAATCCTTTCCGAGCGCGCTGGCGGCTTGGTCCAAAATAGTTTGCGCAAACCCCATGCACCAATACCAAGGCGAGCCATCATGGCCATCCATATACGCCCGGACCCACGGACCACTATTGGATTGTCCTTTTATTTCGAGCTCGAAAGGTGTATTTTTTAAATGATTTTCGGCTGTTTCCAACATTGCATTTCTTAGAGAGGTGGATTGTAATGGTTTTTCAAAGGCATCTTTCATGCCTTCGCAGAGTTTTTCAAAGATTTGTTGGGTAACAATCCCAGTCTCACTACTGTTTATTGCTTTCTGAAAATTTTTCACAGCCTTTTCTGTCGCTGGACCAAAATCACCATCAATACTTGTTACAGTACCACTTTCAGGATTTTGAATAGCATAGAGTGAAAGCCACGATTGGATTTTCATGACATCTTTTTTAGTATTGTTACCGTGTCTTTTTTGTGTTCCGCTAATGGTTAGCTCTTTTAGATACTTGTCTTTTTTCATGGTTTTATATTTTAAAATGGTTTTTTTTGAGAAAAATTATTTTCGATTCCTGCACAGCGACGAGCATATCATTCCAAGCTCCGACTGTATGTATGAAATTATCGATTTCAAAAATTTCAACCTTTTTTTTAATAATTGCAGATTTCCATTGATAATCTCCATTAATGTTCATTTCCTGTTTTTGTAACCAGAGCGCAGCCTCGTTTCCAGAAATAGCTTTCAGTTTTCCACTATTTGCATTTTTTGAAGCAACACAATATTTTTCTTTGCTATTCAGAAATTTTATACAAACACTGTCATTTTCTGTCCATCCGTAAAAAACAGCTTCATCTTCTTGTCCCACTGTTATCGGATGTACTAAGTTTAAGGTATGTTGCTCGTTTGTAACCAAATCCATTAAAAACGTTTTGTTTTTTTCTGAAATAGTTGCGAGAATGGTTTTCGAGAGGGCATAAAGATTTGAAGGAGGGTTTTCTACCGGTATCGACTGAATTTTTTCTATTTCAGAATTATTAAAATTCAAGATTCCGTGCTTGATTTCCTTAGCTTTTTCCTGCCAAACAATATATATTTTTTCTGAGCAAGCAATAACCGGCCAAATAGTGGGAGTGATTTTCAAAGGTATCTTTTGAAAAATTTTTCCAAAAATATCTGTAACTAGTATAAGCGGTTTCCCATCATTATTACTTCCGGAAACAATTATTTTGTTTTTAAAAATAATTGCCGATGTAGATAAAATTGGAAGGGTCGCAATTTTTTCAAACGTGAAAGAATCATTCATTTTAAAAATAAAAGTCTCTTTCTTTGCTACAGAATTGATTAGGATGAAAAGATTATCGTTCCAAGGTGTCAAAATAACATTTGTTTCCACAGCAATGGGCAGTGAAATGTTTTTTTCGATTTTCAGAAATGATTTATAATTTGTCATCTTAACTCATTATTATTTGATTTATGCATTGTCGTGCATAAATTCAGCAAAGGAAACATAGGCCGGAATAAAAGCTGTCTCAACGCCGGGTGTTGAAGAAGCTAAGGCTTCCAAAAGCAATGATATCTGCTGTCGCGGATCAGCCCGAAAAAAGTCAGGGCCAATAAATAAGGTATTCCCTGCAATGGTGGCTCCGCCCATCCATGATACTACACCAGCCGCAATACCAAAAACAGTTAGGTCTCTTTTTACGGCAAAGTGCATCAATTTATACTTTTCAACAATAGCTGCTAGTTTCACCATATCGTCCAAGGTTGGTTGGTGGGGTGGAATTGATGGGTCATTTACCGGGAATCGCAATGCAACTTCGTGCATATATGCATTGGCCCAAGTTGATGCCCAAGTTTGTGAACCATCCCGCACTTGCTGTGCTTCACCAAAAAGTTGTCCCGAATGGCTCTTGGCCCACGCAAGTCTTTTTTCCAAATGGGCTATTGCGAGTTTTAGAGGGTCTTCATCAGTAGCATTTATGCCTATAAAAGTATCGTTGGAGGGAGTGCTTATTCCAGACGGAACTGCGTTTACATTTCCAGTTGCCTGTACTTCTTTTGCGAAAAGCGCAAAAAGCGCATAACTGTCTGAATTTCGCAAACGGTCTTCAGGCGAAAGCTGGAACATCATTCTTTCGTGTCTATAAGCTACATCCTTCGTTCCTTCTGTTAAAGCTCCCGCGCCACCCAAAGGTGTGGTTCCGTGGGCACTTTCGTGAATTAGATTCCTCGCCGCGTCATTGGTGTTCAAACTTTTGAAAGTAGGAACGCACAATGTCATGGTTGAAGCGGAATCTACACCATTATTATATGCAATGGGTCCATTTTCACAACCACCGGTATCGCATTGACCGCCACAATTGGTAATTGCGGGTAAGCCTGCAACATGCGCTTGCAATCTTAATAAATTGTTTGAAAGTGTTGCTAAAATGGTGGCATCATTGTTTCCGAAAAACCGCTGTACTAAATTCGGGTTAAAATCTGCGTGTGTTGCATTTGCAGCATTAATGGCTGCTGTCATTGCGGCATTGGCTATAGGCAATGCGGTATTAAATGCCGTCAATGTAGCTGGATCCATTGCCGAGCAAGCTTGGGTAGGCGGGTTTACTTTTTGGGGAGGATTGCTTCCCACAACTATTGCATCGCAATCTAAAGTTGTGGGAGTAGCTGTTCCTGTTAGAATTTCAACGCTTCTCGCACTGGCAAAATCACTTCGAGTTGAAGTGGCTGCAGCATTTCCTATAGCTGAAACAACATTTATTGCATTTGGATTCTGCTGTAATCTTGACAAAACCGCATTGGCCCTATCCTGTGCGAGAGTGCTCGGTTCTTCCATACTTGCAAAGCCAATGAGTCTTACATTCGTTGGTGTTGTTAATTTTAGGACATCAATTGCGGCAATCCCACCAGCAGTAAGAACGGCACTTCCCGCTGCGAAAAAGATTTTGTCCTGTGAAGAAGCAGGTATTCTATTAATTTGAAAATCATTCGGCCCCGCTGTTGGCATTACGGCTGGCAGCGTACCTGCAGTTGGCTGGAGTGTTACTAGACTTTTTCGGTTTTGTGTTGAATCTATCGATGAAAACTCCTCAGTTTCACCGTGTGCAAATTTGTTAAAGGTTGCGGTTGACGGAATACCGCGACTTCCATCGCTTGGGTTTTTAAGTTCATTTTCAACTGCATTTGCGCGATCACAGGAAAGGCGCCAATTGATTGAAGCCGCTCCATCACAGCTCGCAAAACCATCAATGCGTATAGTATCATTGCGTGCGTCGGCGTGCCACTTTGCCGCAATTGCTGAAAGCGCTGCCTTGCTTTGGGCGTCTATGGCCCAGTTTCCGACCACATAATTTATTTCGGTATTTTGATGGGTTGGGCGCGATGTTTCGGTAGAACATCCGTTCATACCCGTTGCTGGAATAGTTGTTGGATTATTTTCACAGACCCGCTGAATATTATTGTGGATGCCCTTATTTTGTTGAATCACATGCGTAAGTTCGTGTGCCAACAAGTGTTTTCCAGATTTTGTGGAAGGATTGAATTTTCCGGCATTAAAATAAATATCGTTGCCGTTTGTGAAAGCTTGAGCTCCCAATGCACTGCTCATTTGTATTGATGTAGTGTTATTATGAATGCGGACATTCCCGAAATCTGCCCCAAAACTTTTCTCCAATTCTACTTTAGAATTTTTGGGCAAGGGAGCACCACTTCCTTTCGTGCTTTTTAAAGCGCTTTCAACATTTAGAGTTGGAGCATTGTCGCTTTTTGAGGATTTTTTCTGAATGTTTTCTTCATTCTGTTCGCAGGCATCACATTTTTTTTGAATTTCAGCAGTCTCATCATTTTCCGAGGCTTTTGAAATAGCGGTATCTTTTTCACATTCCTCACATTTTTCTTGGATTTTTTCTTCTTCAACACTCTTTAATTGGACCAATGGGGTTATGGAATCGGAAAGCGGTTTTTGTTGGATTTCCGTACTGTCTTCCTCGTTTTGTTTCTGGATTTTTGCAGCTGGAAAGAAAGTTTCCGAAGCACAGAAGGCACCATTTTCCATTCGCTGCACCACTTTATCGGCTACGGAATCGGCTTCCTTTTCATAGGCGTCATCGGCTTTTCCCACAGATAGCTTGGCTTGGGCCGCAAAAAAAGGAGTATTGCCTTTTAAGGGCTGCAACGAATTTGGTTTTCCGTTTTGGGCGCTATGTGATGAAAATGCTCTCATAATTTTACCAATCCACAAAAAGAATCTTTTTCTTCCATGGAAGCTTAATCAAATGTAGATTCCATGGTAGTTTGTCCAAAAGAATATCCTGGGTTTTACGTGGTATAAATAGCTGTTGTTTTTCTTCTGAAATAGTAAGTTTTCCCTCCCTCTGCAAAAATTCATTTTGAAGAATTGCGGTGGAATTGCTTTTGAGCGCCGTCCAATGACCAAGCACTGCCTCCAGCAAAATTTCACAAGCCATTTTTTGTTCCTTTGTCAAGAGAATATGTCGGTTCACTGGATGGTGAAGAGGAAGATTGCAGAGAAATTTCTCAAAAATAAGTTCATACTCATACGGCTGTTCTTTCCCTGTTGCCAAATAGTGAAGTAAAAGAATGGCTTCATCAATTTTCTCAGGTTTTATATTTTTTTCTGTAAGAAAATCCATTTTTTCAAAAAACATTTTTAGGAAGGGATGCAACAATATTAATCCTGCGTTTTGTATCAAAATAACATCCTGATTTGTTTCAATTTTTTCTTCAGGAGTAATATTAGCTATCTCTGTTTGGCTCTTTTCAGTTTCAATAGAAACATTTTTTTCAGTCATTCCATTTTGAAGATTTTTTGTGTTCAAAGAAAAATCCAAGCCAAAACTTTCCTTTAAGATCTGTTGCAATTTTGAAATTTCCTTGATGGGAATATTTTGGAATATTTTTTCTACTTCTTCCTCTTTTTTATGAATTGAATACTGAATAGCAACTTCCCAAAATTGAGGTCTAAATTTTTCCGGAACCTTACTTTTCCAATGTATTGATTCATTTTTTTTTAAATAGGAATTTACAATTTTAAATAACTGATTGTCATTAAATTGATAAATAAACC
>PAZL01000067.1 GCA_002715485.1 Aequorivita sp.
GGAAGAAATAAAAGGTGAGCAGATTGACGAGGCTTTTGATCGAGACGATCTAGTAGTGTTCACCAATCCGGCCGATTTTAAAACGTATCTTTTTTCTCAAGATTATGACAATACTTGCTTGCTTTTAATGAGCAGCGGGAATTATGGGGGGCTTGATTTTGAGGAGGTGAAAAAGTATTTGAAATAGACTTAAGACCGCTACGCTGAAAGATAAAAGACGAAAGACTGTTATGTATTTTTGTAAATTTCATCAATAAATCCCGAAACATCCTTTCGGGATTTTTTTATTAATTCCTCCTTCGCATTCTCATAATCCTGCGGGATTTTATCTTGTGAAAGCTTGAATTTTCCTTCCCATTCTGTTATTTCTATTTCAAAAGCTTGAATGTATTCTATTAAACGCTCCATTCGGGAATCGTCTTTTTTTAGACTGAATTTTTGATCATCTCCTTCCAAAAATTCGGTCATAGCTACCATAGTTTGTTTTATCGCCTCTGACTCATTTATAAGGCTTAGTTTTCCAATAATATGTACAATGATATAATTCCAAGTGGGTAGTTGTGGCGTTGAATAAATACTTGGTGAAATATAAGTGTCGGGACCTTTAAAAACGACGGTAACTTCAGCGTTTTCAGTCAATGTTTCGAGTTGTGGATTGCTTCGGTCTATGTGCGCGACTAGTTTTTTTGAATTTTCATTATAAATAAAAGGGATGTGTGTAACAAACGGTTTTCCATCCTTCGCAGTAACCAATATGCCCAACGGAAAATGCTTGATTACGGAAATCATTTTTTGAATATCTTCAATTTGATGATGCGGCGGTGGGTACATTCAAATTATAAATAATGAGTCTTAATTTATTTAACTGATAAATCGTGAAGATAAATGTAAAGAAAAAAGAATTAAGCTTTTGAAGTGAGTGATTTAAAAAACACAAATCCAAAGCCCAAGAAAAGCATTAAATGGAATGGAAACAGCCCAAAATCACCGCCTTGGTCTCCAACGATGAAAGCACTGTACATTCCAAAACCAAAATAAAGCATCAATACGCCTTCAACAATCACATTTGGCGATATGTTTTTGGTAAGATACTTATTGCCTTTCCAGCTTTCCTTTAAAGTGCTTATGTTGAATTTTGGCGTACGTATAAATTCACTTTTCTTTCCAAAATGTCCTTCCAAAACCGCAATGGAGTTATGCAGTGAAAACCCCATCGCTACAGAAAAAAAGGTAAAAAACATAGCTGAATATTTCAGAAAATGTTTAAACCCGCCCCCATAAATCGTTTTATAGGTAAACCAATAACAGATAAAAAAAATGATGGTGCTTATCACAAAAAAGCTCATCACATAAAAGTACATTTTCAAATGCTCGTACTCGTTTTTGATGTAAAGCATTGGGATGCTTAAAATGGCGACAATCAAAATATTCAAAAACATAGTGCTATTCAGCAAATGCAAAAAGCTGTGCAGTTTTGTTTTAATGGAAATATCTGGGCTTTTAAAAACACGCCACGCCATTTTCTGAAAGTTCTCCGCGCCGCCTTTGTTCCATCTAAATTGTTGTGAACGTGCCGCACTGATAACCACGGGAAGTTCCGCCGGGGTTTCAACTTGCTCCAAATATTTGAATTTCCAATTTTTAAGCTGTGCCCGGTAGCTGAGGTCAAGGTCTTCGGTGAGCGTATCGCCTTCCCAATTGCCTGCATCCAGAATACATTCTTTCCGCCAAACGCCAGCCGTTCCATTGAAATTTATGAAATGTCCCTTGCTGTTTCTACCCACCTGTTCCAATGTGAAATGGGCATCCAGCGCAAAAGCCTGTACTCGGGTAAGTATAGAATAATCACGGTTTAAATGCCCCCAACGGGTCTGTACTACGCCAATTTCAGGATCTTTAAAGTATGGGATGGTATTTTTTAACCAATCTTTCTTCGGAAGAAAATCTGCGTCAAATATGGCAATATATTCGCCTTTAGCAGTTTTTAAACCCTCCTTTAGTGCGCCAGCCTTAAAGCCTACACGGTCTTTACGCGTTAGGTGCTGAATATCCAAACCCGTTTTTCGAAGTTCTTCAATATGTCTTGCAGTTTCTTCAAAAGATTCATCTGTACTGTCATCCAATACTTGTATTTCTAGTTTTTCTTTTGGATAATCAATTTCGGCTATATTATCCAGCAACCTTTCCATAACGTACAGTTCATTATAAACTGGCAGTTGGATGGTTACAAAAGGAATTTCTTTTTCTTTGGAGAAATCGAAAGTAGGGGAATCGGAGTTTTTTTTACGAGCTCTTAAATAGTTAAATAATAGGTTTAGCTGCGCCAAAGCGTACATAAAAATGAGGAGCAGGGCAATGGAATAAATGGCAATGATTATTGATTCAAGAATCATTTTTGAGACTATATTTAAAGATCCAGCTTAGGATTTTCACGCCCGCAAAGATAGCACCTTTTACCGTACCCGAAACTTTTGAGACACCAATGCGGTTTTTATATTTTACCGGAACTTCCACGTATGTGAATTTCTTTTTCAAAACCTTCAGTTGCATTTCCACGGTCCATCCGTAGGTTTTGTCTTCCATATTTAAAGCGAGTAATTTTTTATATTTAATGGCGCGAAAGGGTCCCAAATCTGTAAATTTTGAATTAAAAAAAAGAGTCATTAGCCTGGTTGCCAATGCATTTCCGAATCGTTGTGGAAAAGTCATTGAGCCGTCTTCACGCAATGCTTTTACGCGTGCGCCCACCACAAAATCTATGTCATTCTCTAAAATGGGGGCAACTATTTTTGTCAATTCCGAAGGATAATCACTGTAATCGCCATCGAGAAAAACTACGATTTCCGGTTTTATTTCTTTGTCTGAAATGTACTCCATTCCTTTCAAGCAAGCGTTTCCGTAACCGGCCTTTGGTTCAAAAAGGACTGTAGCACCTGCAAGTTTGGCAACGTCGGCAGTATTGTCTGTAGAATTATTGTTGACCACAATTATTTCCGAAACGATTTCGGGAATTTCAGCAATCACTTTCCCTATCGAGGCTTCTTCGTTATAGGCGGGAATTATTACTATAATTTTGGTCATTAAGAACTTTACAATTTATGAATTGCGAATTTCAGAAAAATATATGACATTCCGTTTTATGAAGTATATTCTTAAACCTGACAGCTCTATGCTGTGCACTGCAACTGAATACTGCTACTTATTTACATAATTCATCAAATCCACGTCATTTCCCAAAAGAATTTCGTTGGAATCAATTCGTTTTTCCAGTGGACCGTTTTCAAGTTTCAAAACCCCCCTTGGACAAACTGCTGAACAAATGCCACAGCCCACACAGCTTGAACGTACAATATTTTCGCCTTTTTGTGCATAGGCACGTACATCTATGCCCATTTCGCAATAGGTAGAACAATTTCCACAGCTAATGCATTGGCCGCCATTGGTTGTTATTCTGAAACGTGAAAAAAGGCGCTGTTGAAAACCAAGAATTGCAGCCATCGGGCAACCGAAACGGCACCAAACGCGACTTCCGAAAATAGGGTAGAATCCAACGCCAATAACACCGCTAAACACGGCCCCGATTAAGAAACCGTAAGTTTGGCGTAGGGTTTCGGCTTCAAAAAGAAACAAGGTTTTTCCCGAAAAATAGTGAAAACCGATCAGTGAAATAATAATCACGAAATAACCAATCGCTCCATAACGTGCGTCTTTCTGTAATTCTTCCCTTTTAAAAATAAATGTCCCTACAAAAACCACGGTTAGGATTATTGCTACAGAAATTAAAAATGCATCTTTTGTCAACCAATATTTTGAACTGTCATCGCCCAAATAGGAATGAACAACCGCCGTTGTCATTAAAACCACAAAAACCAAAACACTATGTATTACCCAACGCTCCACCTTCCAGGCTATTTGTCGTTTATCGCTTAAATGACGAAATGGATCACCGGCAGTTTCTGCCAGTCCGCCACAACCGCATACCCATGAGCAATACCAGCGTTTGCCATATTTATAGGTCAAAATAGGAGTGATTACAAAAATGGAGACGATTCCAAATATTAATAATGCCAAGCCAATATCACCAGCGGAAATAAATTGATCCACCCTGTATTGCTCAAAATTGTAATAATTGAGCGGCCAGATATTTTTCAGGTCGTAATAGGGAAGTGAAAACGAATCACTATTGAGACGTTGCATAAATTCAGGAATCAGAAACGCAAAAGCCAGCTGGAAAAACATAACGGAATAAGTTCGCAGTTTTTCGTATTTATTGTGGCGGTATTTTAAAATAAATTTTATTCCAAACGCCAAAATAGCCAATGTATAAAGCGTGCCATATACAAACCATTGGCTTGCAGGCCCGCCATTCAGCATTTTGCTCAAGGGATCAAAAAGCGCCACCAAGCCTTTGTTATCACCATCCTTTACCAAGCCCAAATACTGCGGAAACCAATAAAGTAATACATAAAATAGCGTAAGGGCAATACCCAACACCCAGGCCCAAAAACCTTTTGAAGAGAGTGATTTAAAATATACGCCATCGTTTTTAATGCCTTCGTGTTTATTTAAATATGCTGCTGTAGAAAACCAGATGGTTCCTACGCCAATCATTACTAAAGAAGCAGTAAGCCAAAATGATTTATTTGGAAAATTCACGTTTACTAAAGCCAAAAAAAGCACAGTCAAACCTATTAATCCAATAGCAGAAGCAAGTTTTTGTTGCGTGTTAATCGTTTTTGGTGGTTCGCCCGTAAGCGACATATTTCGTTGGACTGTACTCATAGATTAAGCGTTTACGGGTTGGTTAAAAAATTTTGATTGGATTTCCGTTTCATAATTTTTATAGAATTCTGGATCGAAATTGGCCTTTTTTAGGTTTTGGATTATATAATCCACACGTCGTTTTTCATTGAGCCATTTGTCAAAAACTTCGTGTTTCATCCGTATACCGAAGGTATTTATGCCCAGAAATTCATTTGAATTTTTATTATATGAAATCGTTACGCAGCGAAGATCACTTGCACATTTCCAATGAAATTGCGCTTCGTAATCTTTCCGTTTATTTTCTGAAAAAACCCAGCCATAGGTTTGGTATTCAATATCAAAAAATTTGGCGCTGTTGAACCAGTTTCCGGGATTGTACTCAAAAGGTTTTTCGCAAATTGTCTGTGCCAAAGCCTCGCCCATCATTCTGCCCGTATACCAAACCGCTTCAACGGGTGGGCGGTTGCCGATAGGCTCGCGCTGTTGGGCACAATCGCCAATGGCATATACCCCTTCAATGTTTGTTTTCAGATATCGGTTTACCAAAATACCCCTATCGGTTTCAATTTTTGAATTCTTCAGAAAAGAAATTTGCGGCTTAACCCCTGTAGTAATCCCAACCACGCAACACGGAATTTCCTCCCCATCTTTGGTTATGATGGCGCGAACATTTCCTTTCCCATCTCCTAAAATTTTATTTAATTCGGTATTGTGCCGAAGATCCACTCCGTGTGAAATAATATGTTTTGAAATCATTTCTGCTTCGGGTTTTGGAAGGGTGCCGGCCCAAAAAGCAGCTTCACGGACGAGCAGGGTTACTTCAATTTTTCGGGTGCGGAGCATTTCGGCCATTTCAACGCCTATCAAACCGCCACCAACAATTACCGCACGGGGACATTCTTTGTTGTTTGGTGCATTTTTTTCGAGGTTTTCCAAGTCCTGTTTTGTTACCAAACCTTGCACGCCGTTCAATTCCAATCCTTCCCAACCAAATGTATTTGTTACCGAACCTGAGGCAATTATAAGTTTGTCGTATGTAATTGATCCGCCATCTTTAAAATGAAGCGTTTTGTTATTGGTGTCAACGGTTTCAACATAGGCTTTTTTGAGTTCCAGCCTGTTTTTTTCCCAAAACCAGCTTTCATAGGGTTCAATATCGCGCCATCGCATATGGCCCATGTAAACGTACATTAGAGCAGTTCGGGAGAAAAAATGGTCGGCTTCAGCGGAAATAATAGTAATTTTTTTATTGGAAAGTTTTCGGATGTGCCGAGCTGCAGTAACTCCAGCAATTCCGTTGCCTATTATGACGATGTGCTCCATACTTTTGGTGATTGGTTTCTTCAGTCGTTTATAAATTTACGCAATTACAATTGGGGCAGTTTCGAAACGGTTATTAATATTTCCCTAATTTCTGAAATAAAGCCTTAAATTCAACTTTTAATTTTTTTAAAATGGTATTGCTTCATCACTTTGTGCACGGCCTTCTTCTTTTCGCCATTATAACTGGGTGCGCACAAAAGAAGGATACTTCAAAAGAAAAAATAATTCAAAATTCGACCATTTCCAAAATAAACGGCCTGAGCCTTGTCGCAGCTCCCGATTCCCTTTCAGCTAAAAGCATAGCGTCCTTAAAGGAAGTCAACGCCAATTATGTTACGGTGATGCCTTTCGGTTTTATTAGAAGTTTAAACCATCCCGAAATAATATACAACCAAGAGCGGCAATGGTTTGGTGAAACGCGCGAAGGCGTAAGCCAATACGTTGAATTACTTCATAAGAACAAGATAAACGTAATGATGAAACCGCAAATCTGGGTTTGGAATGGTGAGTATACGGGCTGGGTTGAAATGGGTTCGGAGACAGATTGGCTTCAACTTGAAGAAACCTATAAAAATTTCATCCTCGATTTTGCAAAAGTTGCAGAGGCAAAAGAAATTGAAATTTTCTGTATTGGTACCGAGTTGGAAAAATTCATTGAGCACCGTCCTGAATATTGGCGCGAATTGATTACGGAAGTGAAAAAGATTTACAGGGGAAAATTGACCTATGCCGCAAATTGGGACGAATACAAACGGGTACCGTTTTGGGATGGGTTGGATTATATAGGCGTGGATGCCTATTTCCCGATTTCGGAAAGTAAAACACCAACGGTGGAAGAGGCAATAGCAGGTTGGAAGCGATGGAAAACAGAATTGAAAGATTTTTCAGAAAAGGAAAACAAAAAAATCCTCTTTGCGGAATACGGCTACCGAAGTGTCAATCTCAGTGGTAAAGAGCCCTGGAAAAGCGATAGGCAAATGACCTCTGTAAACTTAGAGGCTCAAGCAAATTTACTGGAAGGACTCTATCAAACAGTTTGGGAAGAGGATTGGTTCGCGGGTGGCTTCCTGTGGAAATGGTTTATTATAAACGAAAAAGTGGGAGGTACCGATGACAATCAGTTTACGCCCCAAAACAAACCGGTACTGCAGCTAATTTCAAAACAGTATTCTACCCAAAAAGAGTAGCTCTTAACTGCTTATCTATTCTTTTTCATTTCTTCCAAATAATCCTTTGCAATGGCTGTTTTTTGGGTTTCGGTGAAAACTTTTCCTGCCAATTGAAAAAAGCTGTGCTCCTCATCTTCCAAATGGTGCTCTACCTTTTCACATAGTTGTTTTGCGTACACAAGCCAAGCGGGAGAATCCATATCGGTTTCGTCTACTTTTTCCATTAATTCGTCCATTTCGTGATGTTCGGCTATCCCGTGGCGGGCGTGTTCCTGCATCATATCGTTATGGATTAGGGGTGAATAGAACGTTCGTTCCTCGGCGTCTGCGTGTATTTTTAATTCGTGTTTCAATTTTTCCCACATCTCCTTTCTGCCTTTTGAATCGCCCGAAGTGGAGGTTACCAAACGGCAGAGTTCGCGTTGTTTGTCGTGGTCTTTTCTAATTGCTTCAAAAATGTTCATAGCGTTGTTTTTGTTGGTTTTTCTTTACAATATCCTAAAAATTTTGGAAAGAAACCATTTTGAAAATCGAAAGATTTTAAATTTATTCAATTCTCAGCAACTTGATTGGAAAATTTTTCTTCTGAAATTTCCGAGTTATTCACTTGCTTTATATGCTTTAAATAATATTTGTACAATTCGTCGGCATCTGCACCAAACCACCGTTTCACATAAATTGCCCAAAAGTGATATTGCAAGTTCCAAAGGCCTTTTTGTCTGTAAAGGCGCGCTGAGGTGGTTATGCATTTTTGGATTACCACAAATTTCTTCCGCTTGTAAAGCTCGTTGATTAAAATATTGTCTTCATAAATTGTGTAGTTTTCATCAAAACCGCCAATTTCATCAAAAAGTTTTTTGGTTATAAATTGGCTTTGATCGCCGCCACGACATGCACGCCAGCTAAATTTCGTAAGCCAACCGGCCAGTTTTAGCCACCAATGGTCGTTATCAAATTTCATTCGGAAACAGCCTGCTGGATTTCCTTTTTCAACTTCAGAAATTATGTATTTGTCGAAATTTTTAGGGGGAAAAGAATCAGCGTGCAGAAAGTAAAGGATTTTTCCGGAAGCGTTTCGCGACCCTTCATTCATCTGTTTTGCACGGCCTCTCGCGGAAGTGATTAAACTAATTGGTATAGTTTGGCTTTCAGTAAAGTCTTTGATTAACTTGGGAGTGCCATCGTTGCTTCCACCGTCTACCACAATCAATTCAACTTTGCATTTTTCCGATATATTTTCGGTTAAATGCTCAAGTAAATTGGTGATGTTTTCGGCTTCGTTTAAAACCGGGATGATGATGGAAAGCATTCAATTTTTTTTGGTTGCAGTTTGCAATTTATTGATTTTTACAAAATCAATTTTGTTCGTTCAATTCCCAATTATAATTCTTGTAGCTTAAACTTGCTTCGGAATTTATCTTTGTGTTTGCGTATCTATTGATAAACCCAATAACATCCTGTTTGCCGTTTACTTTGAAATCTTTTTGGTACCAATCAAAAATAGAGGAAACTTCTGGGGTTTGCGGTGAAATATCGTTTTTATCGCTATTGATGAATTCTTTGGTGGCGCGATCCAATTGTTCGTTGATTTTTGCAGCTGTGTACGCTTCATCCAAAAGTTTTGGGCAGGAAATGGAAGCACAGTTTATAGCGAAATGGATACGCGGCTCGTTCATTTTTCGAAGAATTCCGTTTTCAATTCCGCCGAGGGAAAGGTTCTTATTGCCCACGGCTACACGACCTTTTGTCCAAGCGCCGTCTATATCTTTTATACTTTTTATAGGGTAGTTTTCCAGAATCAATTTTACAGTCGCTGCATTGTAAAGGTTGATGTAATAAGCCAATAATTCTTGTACGCTCCAATTATCGCTCGGATTCTTTTCTGCAAGCATTTTAAGATATCCATCCAGTTTGGCTTCATCCTTTTTAAAACCTTTGTAATTTACCATTCCTTTGCTGTTTACATATTTTTTCAGCAATTTGTCCCATTGTGAGTGATCAATATTTACTGCAGAGTTTGCGGTGGTTGAGGTGAGGTCGGACTGGACTTCTTTAGTTGGTTGCCCTTGGCTGCTAACGCCAGCTGCGGAAAGCAGATTGCAACTTTGTAAAAAAAATGCGAAAAAAAATATAGTAGCAAGATTAAACACAGTTTTCATTTAGGTATGGTTTTATATTGAAATAATTACGAACTATTTCGACGTTTGGTTTTTATAGGATATAATTCCTGCGAGATAAAACTGGAAGGAAATTTTTCATCCCCATCAAAGCCTAGCTCAATATCCCTTCCGTCATGCGGAATATGGTTCGTTCTGAAAAGATAGTCCCACACACTTAAACTAATCCCAAAATTAACACCGTATTGGGCGTGTTTTGGCAAAACTTTAGCGTGATGCCAAATGTGCATTTTTGGATTGTTGAAAATGTATTTCAAAAAACCATAGTCCCATCCCAGATTGGCGTGATTTAAATGACCGATGGCGAGCGCAGAGAAATGCACAATTGCAACCGATTCCACATCAAAACCTCCAATTATGGCAAGGGGAATGTAAAGCAACGATTTGTAAACGACAGGTTCCATCCAATGGTACCGTAGATGTGCCGCAAACCCCATCTCTTTTACCGAATGGTGCAGTTTGTGAAAATTCCAAAGAAAAGGGGAGTAGTGTAGCAAACGATGTGTGTTCCACTGCACAAAATCGGTAACCAGAAAGAAAATTAAAAGCCCCAATCCAAAAGGAAGCGCATCCAAATTGAGAAGCTGAAAATCTGAAAGTTGCAAGCCTGCAATGGCTAAAAGATCATTAAATAATTCAGCTGTGGCGTTTGAGAGGAAAATGAGCACGATTAAATTCAATAGAAAAAAATTGAAGAACATATAAAAGGTGTCCAGCCAAAAATCTTTTCGGAAGACTTTTTGGTTTTTTCGCCACGGGAATAAAAGCTCCAACACCCAGACTACTAAAGAAACAACGATCAGTCCGTAGAAATAGTTTTCCCAATGGAAGTGGGTAATTTCATTCCACAAATAGTTGAAATAGCCTTGGTAGGAATTTTTGAATATGTAGAAGTATTTTTCCATCTTTATAGAAAGAGAGTCGTTTTATTAAGGCAGAAATTACTTTAACAGTTACAGCTTTCGTTAAAAAGATATGCTTTGGTTTCTTCTTTTTTAGGTTTTAAAAAGAGGTTGTCTTTTGAGCCACTTTCAATCAATTCTCCTTTGCACATAAAAAATAGCTCATCCGCAATGCGCTTTGCTTGGGTTAAATTGTGGGTAACAAGAATAATAGTATAATTTTCTTTTAATTTATTCATCAATTCTTCAATAGCTCGAGTGGAAAAGGGGTCTAATGAAGAGGTTGGTTCATCCATCAATAAAACTTTCGGTTTTACTGCTAGAGCACGAGCTATGCATAATCGCTGTTGTTGTCCTATTGAAAGTGCTGAAGCTGGTTCACTGAGTCTTAAATGTACTTCATTCCAAAGAGAAGCTGCTTTTAAATTTTCTTCAACAATAGCATTTTTATCCTTTTTTGATAATTTTTTGTGTTGTTGAACCCCAAAAAGAACATTTTCCTGAATGGATTTTGGAAAAATACAGGGACTTTGAAAAACAATTCCAATGTCTTTTCTGAGTTGGGTAAGATTTTTTTCCTTTTTTAGAATATTATCCTTTTCAAAAAAAATAGAGCCGCTGACTTTTAAATTAATTTCCTCATTATTAATTCGATTAATGCTTCGTAAAAGGGTAGATTTTCCGCTCCCCGATGGCCCCACAATGCAGTTTACTTTATTTTTAAGAAAGCTCAGGTTAATATTTTTCAACACTAATTGATTTCCGAAAGAAACATTCAGGTTAGAAATAATAATATCATGTTCTGATACTTTATTATGAATGCTGTTTTCAATAGTTTTTTCTGCTGTAATCATTATTGTTTATTTTTTGAATATTGCAATCTTCTCACAAAAGCGCTGATGCTAAAAACGAAAACCAATAAGATTAAGACCAAGCTCGTACCCCAAGCATTTTCAAGTGCACTAGGGTTTGTTGCTTGTTGCGCAAGCGAGAGTATGTGCGTAGGTAAACTTCTTACGGGCTCAAAAAGGCCATTGGGGATTGTTACACCAGAAAATGCGGTGGCAATAAACATTATCGGGGCCGTTTCGCCTATAGCGCGTGCTAAGCCCAACAGCAAACCTGTAAACCCACCATTAACAGCGCGAGGAAAAATGACTGTTTTTACCACCTGCCATTTTGTTAAACCCAGCCCGAAAGCATTTTCGCGATATGAATTTGGAATGCTATTAATTGATTGATAGGAAGAAAGGATAATTGTAGGTAAAATCATTATTGCCAGAATAATCCCTCCAACAAACCAAGAAACGCCTGTCTGTAGCAAATTCACAAAGAAGATAAGACCGAAGATGCCAAATATAATAGAAGGTATTCCATTAAGGCTATAAATAACTGTATCTGTAAGATTTTGTAAATATGAATTCTTAATATACTCACTTTTATAGATGGCAAACCCCAATGCCAATGGAAAACTAATAATCGCAGCGCACGCAGTTAGTAAAACGCTTCCTATAATTTGGTATGCAATTCCTCCCTCTGATCCAAAATTACTGGAGTCTGAAATTAAAAACTCAAATGAAATAGCTGAGAACCCTTTCCAAAAAAGTACAGTAATTAAAAATAACAAAACGCCAATTGAAATGGTAGCTGCTATACAAACAAAGGTTTTAAAGGCAATGTTTTGAAGTTTTCTGCTCATTATAAACGTCTTTCTTTTTTGAAGTATAACTGAGTGATGATAGTTACGGTTATTACTATTAGAAATAGTAAAAATCCAATGGCGTTAAGTGTGCTAAAGTGCAAGGAGCCAAATGCACTTTCACCTATTTCCCGACCCAATTTTGAAGTCATTGTCTGTCCGGGATTAAGAACATTGTAAAACGGTTCAGGAATTCTGTCAATACTCCCAATCAGCAACATTACCGCCATTGTTTCACCCAACGCTCTTCCCAAAGCCAAAAGAACAGCTCCCGCAATATCTTTTTTTGCAATGGGCAAAAGTGTTTTGGTAATTGTTTCAAATTGATATAGCCCCAAACCTTTTGAAGCTTCGCGATATTTTTTTGGAATATTGTGCAATGCATCTTCTATAAGCGTAACAATTGTGGGCAAAATCATTATCGAAAGTAAAATTCCAGCAGTTAAAATTGTTCTTCCCGTGGGTAACTCAAAAAATGAAGAAACCCATGCGCTAAAAAATGCAATACCAATAAGCCCATAAATAATTGAGGGGATGCCTGCTAATAATTCTATGGCAGATTTAATATATAATCTATATTTTTCCGGAATAATTTCTGAAATAAATATTGCAGTTAAAATGCCCAATGGAACGGAAATTCCTAAAGCAATAAAAGTTACCGAAACGGTTCCATATATCATTGAAAGAATTCCAAACTTATCTTTGGAAGGGTTCCATTCCAAAGAAAATAAATCCCAACCAATATTTGCAAAAGCATCGTAACTGCTTAAAAACAGCACAACGAAAATTATGGCTACAATTGCAATACTTAAATAAGTACTGACCAATACATAACACTTACCTATATTATTTTGCGATGCTGACATACTCGTTTTTTATAACGATTTTTTGTCCTTCATCGCTTAATATGTAGTCTATAAATTCTTTTGTGATTCCGGTGGGTTCCCCATTTGTTACCAAATCTAAATCACGAATAATAGGGAACTTGCCGTTAACAATATTTTCAAGTGTGGGTTCAATTACTTCTCCATTTTCCATAATAATGGCAAGACCTTTCACGTCTTTATTCATCCAGGCATTTGATAAAATCCCCAGAGCAGCGTCACTTTGAACGATGGCTGTTTGTTCCTCATTGTTTGCTCCCAATACTAAATCTGCGCCAGCAGCTTGCGCCTCCTTATCTCCTAAAACAATTTCCATAAAAACGTGGCGCGTGCCTCGGGCTGCTTCTTTATCAATTACCAAAATTTCCTTATCCGGCCCGTTAAGTTCTTTCCAGTTAGAAATTTCACCGCGATAAATTTTAGCAAGTTGATTTATGGAAAGAGATCTTATACCTGCATCGTAAATTTCTGAAGAAACTACTGGCACCACTGCGTCTCTTCCAATTGGTGTAATAGTGAATTTTGTTTTGGGATATTGTGAGGTTTCCTTTTCAGTAATATTTCTAGAAATCATTCCAATTTCTATTTGTTGTGCTCCCACTTGATTAATGCCAACTCCAGATCCCCCTGCATTTACTATAATTTTCACATCTGAATGTGTTTTCATAAATTGTTCTGCCGCTGTGGATATTACTGGTAATACCGTTGTAGAGCCCGAAGCATTTATTACTTGTTTGTTGTTTTTTGAGCAAGCACTAAATATTAGGGGAATGCTCAATGCCAATAGAAATTTCTTCATTTTTATATTTTTAAATTGATTGCTTAACAACACCCTCCACCATCATAATGGAATGTAGATTCACTTATAAAAATATCATCTCGGCCTAAACTTGCCAATGCCCCGGCTGTTTTGTCGCATATCGCAATAGGTTGGTTTTTCAATAGAATATGCCCATTTTTATCATCAAAATGATTTTCTGAACCATAGTAAATCGCCGCTTTCCCAGTAAATACACATGGGCCATCCTCTGGCATGGGATCTTTTATAGCCGCAACTTCTATAGATTCAATATATATTAATTCGTTAGTTGGGTAGTTTTTAGGGTCTAGGATTCTGTAAGGTTTACGCGCGCGAATTTCAATGGTTCCGAAACCAACATCGGTAAGAGCTTTTACATATTCTGCAATGGGTAAACTACCACTTAGGCAAAGCGCACGTAGGCGCGCATCCTCACGAAGTGTTTCATTCATTTGTTGTTCGCAGGTAGGGTCGCTCATTACCAATCTGCCGTGAGGTTTTAAAACGCGGTACATTTCCTCAATTGCTTTTTTGAGATCTTCGGCTTTAAAAATATTGAAAAGACAGTTCTGTGCCGCAACATCTATTGAATTGTCTTCTACTGGTAGATTCAATGCATCTCCTTTTTTCAATTCCACAAATTCACTTTTAAACCAAGGGTTCAGAGATTCAGCTTCCTTGAAATTTTTACGCGAAGCTTCAAGCATTTCATCTACAGTATCCACTCCAACCACACCACCTTTTTGTCTGTTGAAATATGAAAACTGCAACAATTCCATGCCGCCGCCAACACCTACATACAGCATTTTGGGATTATTTGTAAGATCTCGGGCATTTACGGTGCTACCGCAACCATAATTCATTTCCTGCATTATTTTAGGAATTTTAAGCCCTGGAAGCTCCCAAATGGGGTTTGTGGTACAGCATAACCCAACATCTGGGGTTAATGCAGCTTGCTTATATACATCGTTGGTGGTATCTAGATAGCTCATAGTATATTTTTAAAGTTGTTTTATCAATTCTGTAAAAAGCGTAATCATGTTTGGTTCCGCCTTTTCCGCAGAAGCAATAATATCGGCAATATCAACTGGTTTTAAGTTATCTGGGTCACACTCGTCAGTTAAAACCGAAATTGCTGAAACTGGAAGTTTTAAATGGTTTGCGACAATTATTTCAGGAACGGTACTCATGCCAACTGCATCGGCCCCAATTATTTTTAAGTATCTGTATTCTGCTCGGGTTTCCAGTTGGGGCCCAACAACACTTGCATAAACACCTTTGTGAATTTTAATATCATTTTCTGAAGCAATCTGTTCCAATTTTTTATTCATTTCGGAATCATATGGTGCGCTCATATCCACAAATCGCTCGCCCATTTTTTCGACGCCACGGAAGGCGAGGGGTGAGTCTCCCTGTAAGTTGATGTGGTCATCAATAAGCATGATTTCACCTTTTTTGAAATTGAGGTTTATTGCTCCGGAAGCATTGCTCACAAGCAAATGCTTGATTCCCAAAAGGTGCATTACACGCACGGGAAATGTAACATCTCTTAAAGAATAGCCTTCATAAACGTGAAAACGACCCTGCATCAACACAACTTTTTTCCCTTCCAACGTACCATAAATAAGCTTTCCTTTGTGAAATTCAACGGTTGCTGTTGGAAAATATGGAATGTGGTTATAGCTTACCTCTGCTTCAATTGAAACATTTTCAATTATCTTTCCGAGTCCAGTACCAAGAATGATTCCTACCTCTGGTTTTTCAAATCCTCTTTGCTTAAGATAGGCTACTGCTTCTTCAATATATTTTAAAATGCTCATTTTATAAAAAGTTTTTGTCTAAATAGGGTGGTAAAAATTGCTGAAAAGCATCAATTTCTTTGATGTCTTCAAAATAATCTACGTCGTTCCGTTCTTCCAATAAAACGTATTTTTTTTCTTTTAAATTGGCCAGTGTTTCTTCCAAAACGGTGCTCGTGCCCCAGTTTTTGTTTTTAAATACTTCCGCGTTCAGCTCTTTCATTCCCAGTAAATAGTAGCCGCCATCGGTTGCGGGACCAATTACGAACTGGGTTGTTTGCAAGGCATCGTAAGCAGCCTCCAAATCTTTTTTGCTCAAATCAAACATATCGCTGCCTATGATAATAGCTTTTTCATATCCCATTCCAAAGATTTCCGAAAATGCATTTTGCATACGCTCGCCAAGATCGTTTCCATTTTGCAGTTTCTTTCTGAAGAGATCACTATTCCAAATATCGTTTTTATGAATATTTTCAGAATAGAAAACATATTTATCTACATTTAAGTTCTCGGTAATTTCAACAGTATGTTTCAGTAAAAACGTATAAATTTTCAAGGCGCTTTCATCACCGACTGATTTTGCCAAACGTGTTTTAACCTTCCCCAGTTCAGGGTTTCGAGTAAAAATTATCAATGCTTTTTTTGATGTGGGAAAGTGGAAGTCGAAAGCCATTTCGTTATCGCCTTCGGTGTCTTTTGAGGAAAGTAGACCCATTTTTAAGTTTTCAGTTATAAATAATTATTTTTCAATAAACAGGATTTCCGCTGTGTAAATATTTGCTCCATATTTTTGAAAACGTATGAATATTTTCAGTTTCAACTCCTGAAGTATCTACAACTGGATAACCCTTATTTTTCCACTCAAAGATGCCGCCGTAAAGATTTTTTACGGTAGCAAAACCAGTATTTTTTAATTCTTCAGCTATTTTTTCGGAACGGATTCCAACTGAACAATATACAATTACAGGAATATTTTTATTCAATTTCTTGAGTTGTTTTTCATCTAAAGAAAAATTGTTATATCCAACATTTATTGCGGATTTCAGGTGACTTACTTCAAATTCCTCGGGCTCGCGGGCGTCAAGAATTGTGACGGTATCATTCATCTGAAACATGCGCAATTCATCTACAGAGATGTATGGAACACTGTGGGTGTTGTATTTTTTCAACAATTCATCAAGTGGCTTTTGACCCACCATGATACCTGAAAAAAGCAAGCAAACTAAGAATGTAAAAAATGTTTTCATGAAATTGTTTAAGCCAAAATAGTCGGTATTTATGTTGCCGTCGCGCCTTGGCAACTGCTTCCTGCTCCTGCCGTACAACCATAACAATGTTGTGAAATAACAATTTTTCTATCATTCAAAATATCTTCGTTGTATTCTGAAATGTGCTGGATTTTACTGGCAACCTTCAATTCCAACATTTGGTTGAAATCGCAATCATACAAATAACCATCCCAACTAACTGAAATAGTATTTCGACACATTACGTTCTTGACTGCGGCGGGATTGTATGCTTCAACTAATTGATACATATAATCCTCATAATTTTCGGAAGCAATCAGGTAATCCAAGAACCGTGAAATTGGCAAATTGGTTATTGCAAAAAGATTGTGGAAATGAATCCCAAAATCTTCCAGTAACGCTTTCTTGAAATCTTTTTCCATGCTCGCCTGGTCGCCCGGCAAAAAAGCACCACTTGGATTATAGACCAAATCCAACCGCAAATTGCTATCGGGCATTCCGTAACCGACGGCATTCAATTCCTGTAATGCTTTAATGGATTGGTCAAAAACACCCTCACCACGTTGTTTATCAGTTTTTCCACGAGTCCAATGTGGCATGCTGCTAACAACGTGTACGTTGTGACTTTTGAAAAACTCCGGAAGGTCGTAATATTTTTTATTGGCGCGGATAATCGTCAAGTTACTTCGAACGATAAAATCTTGAATACCAGCTTTACTTGCCTCATCTACAAACCAACGGAAATCTGGGTTCATTTCGGGAGCGCCTCCAGTTAAGTCTAACGTATGGGCGCCCGTGTTTCGGATAACCTTTAAACACTGCTCCATTGTTTCGCGCGTCATTATCTCTTTTCGATCTGGTCCAGCATCTACGTGGCAATGCTCGCAAACCTGATTGCACATATAGCCAACGTTAATTTGAAGAATTTCAAGTTTCTTCGGTCGCAGCGGAAACTGATCGGTTTCCTTTATTTTTTGTGAAAAAGTAGGAAGCTCGCCATTGGCAAATATGCCGTTGGAGAGTTTTTCCAACTGTTTATTTGCGATAGCAAGATCACTGTGACGTTTATGAAGAGATTGTTGTTTTTTCTTTTTTTCCTTAAGCATATAATTTTTTTCGAATGAAAATTCGGGAGAATGATTTTAAGCAGTTTGCCTTTTCTTGAGAAAGGACATGAGCATCAAACCAATACCAATTCCGAATAAACCTCCCTTTAAAAAATCGGAAAGGTTGATGTATTGTGTAAGTATAAATGTTGCTGCATTTACAAACAGACCTAGGGATAGAAGGGTGAAATTGATTTTGTTTTTCATAGCTGTTCTATTTTACATTTCAAGTTTGTTCACTTTATTCATCATTTGTACGCCGTGCACCAAGCTGGCTCCACTTTTAATAGCTGCTCCTACGTGAACTGCTTCCATCATTTCTTCTTTAGTGATCCCGCGCTGTAACCCGTCCTTTGAATAGGCATCAATACAATAAGGGCACATTTCGGTATGGGCAACGGCAAGGGCAATGAGTGATTTTTCACGGGCAGATAGTGCGCCTTCTTCAAAGACTTTTCCATAATATTCAAAAAATTTTTCACCGAGCTCTTTGCTCCATTCTGTAATATTTCCAAATCTTTTTAAATCTGCTGGGTCATAATAATTCTGTGAGGCCATAGGAGTGCTTTATTTATAAGTACGAAATTTTAGGTGTTTTGGTTTTCAATAAAGGTAAATATAGGCAAGTAGTCTTTCAAAAAGGAGCATGCTTACGAAAGTTTAACAATTTAATCAAAAGAATAAACAAAGCCGCTTTCCAGATTGTACTGTGAGTTTGGAATGCCAAGAGCGGGGGTTTCATCATATATAAAGGTGTAAGTGGTTTTGAAGGCAAAGTTTTTAAATAAATCAATCAGCAATGAACTTTGGTTTGATACACGATAATCTCCAAAGTCTTTGAGTTTAGGTTGATAATAAGTAGTACTTACAAGGCTTATGGTTTCGGTTGGGTACAAACTGAAGGAAAGATAGGAAGTGCTCCTAAAATCACGTTGAAGTGGGGTTACACCATCGCTGAGCTCCTCTTGTTCATACATTATATGCGTTCCCAAATAGAATTTATAATTTTCTGAACTAGTTAGTTTAAAGCGTGGTCCCGTTCCAACGAGTCCCCTAAAATCTATTTTTGAAACTTTGTTATACTGCGCTTGCGCAAAAACCTCCCATGCTATTCTAGGATGAAACCTATAATTATAGCGAAGATGGGTTATTCCCGCGTTTTCAAATTTGTTGCCTTCAATGTTTTTTAATTCAATATCATTCTTCAACAGGACCAAATGCTTATTCATTTTGTATTGTAGGTGTGTACTGCTGCTAAAGGCGAAATAATCATTTACATCGCGTTTCAATGAAAAGCCAAGACTCACAGAGCCCGAAAAACCAGAGGTATCAGTTACTTTCCGAAGCGATTCGGCATTAAGTATTTGGGATTTTACAGTAAATGAAAAGCATATAAAGAAAAGCGCAATTAAATATTTCATGCTAATTTTCAATAATTGGTTAGTAACCAAAAATAATCAAAAGGTTTAAATAAGTAGAATTTACTGGTTTTCCAGATAATTTTTTAAAACAATGGCTTGGTTGTGTTTTTCATCCTTTGCCCCATATAGAAGTGTGAGGCGTTTATCTTTTGCTTTTTCCAACAGTTGTTGTACCAGTTTTGAATGGTTTTCCAGTTCTTTTTTATATTTTTTTGAGAAATCATCAAATCGCTTTTCTTCGTGGTCAAACCATTTTCGAAGTTCCGTTGAAGGGGCGATTTCCTTCATCCATTCGTCCAGTTTTGCATCTCCTTTGCTTACGCCACGTGGCCAAACACGATCTATCAAAATCCTTGTACCATCACGATTGGCTGGTTTTTCGTAAATACGTTTTGTTTGAATGTCCATAATTTCACAAATTCCAAATGGTTATTCGCCCCAGTTGGCAATTTCTTCATCGGTCCAGAGGGTGGGGAAGAATTTACGTTGTTGATATTTTGGATGTAGGTATTTTTTCCATTCCGAACCACCCGTTGCAGTTTTGTTTTCTCCTTTGCTGTTTAAATAATGCTGTGCTGTATCTAAATGTACCATAGGCCAAGCCACGTTGTAAAAATGGTCAAACTGCTGCAGTTTTTCTTTTAGTTCTTCGGAAGGGTTTTCCATTTGGGCCACTCGTTCTTCCAGCGTTTTTCCATTTACATTTTCAGCCAGTGCTTTGAAATCTGCTTCATATTTTTCGATGAAAAGCTGAAGGGTAAGTGTCATTTTACCAGTTTTTCTATTTAGACCGGCATCTTTCCAATAAATATGCTTGAAATAATCGTCAATAGTTGGGCTTTGCGGTAATCTTTCTCTTCCTTCGGAATTGATTAAATTTTCAAGCCGAGTGCTGTAAAGTTCCAATATTCTGAACTGTGCGCTCTGAAAACCACTTGCAGGGGTAAGGGTGGAGCGGAAGGTATTGTAATCTTCATAGCTCATTCCGTTTTTCATAATATCAAAAGAAGTGATGAGCATTCGGGTGTATCTTTTTAATCTATCCAGTTTTGTTAGCCAGATTTCCTCCGCAAGGTTTTCACCTTCCGAAAGTTGTTTTATTTCGTGGATCATCATTTTTAGGGTAAGTTCCGTTACCTGATGGTACATCACAAATATTTCTTCATCCTTAAAATCGGTTCTTGTTTTTTGGAGTGATAGCAACGTGTCCACTTGAATATAATCCCAATAGGTTATTGGTTTTGCCTGTAAAAGCCCTTTAAGGTAGGTTTCGGGATTTTCGCCCAGATTTTTATACTTTTCCTCCAGTGCTTT
Source organism: Aequorivita sp. (assembly GCA_002715485.1). Taxonomy (GTDB): domain Bacteria; phylum Bacteroidota; class Bacteroidia; order Flavobacteriales; family Flavobacteriaceae; genus Aequorivita. Next base: position 20,605 of record PAZL01000067.1, read on the forward strand.
TATTATTTCTGAATTGTCCATTTTGTTCTTTTGGTAAAAATCCCTTAAAAATAAAGGTTATTTTCGGTTTTTCTAAAGGATTGATGAATCAGTTTTAAAGAAAAAGCCCTGTTGCAAAATGTGCAACAGGGCTTTTTAATTATTTATGTATTCTATTAATAGAAAGTAGCACGATTGTCCTCAATATCGGCTTTCTTTTTAAGTGCGTTATAAACTGCGCTTTGAGATGCTGGAGCTGCCTTAGAACTCAATTGGTTTGCATAGTTTACGTATGATTCCAACTTGGGCGCTGGGTTAAAAGCAGTGGTTCTTATTTTATAAACCCCATTTTTACCATCAATCAAACCGGTTGACTCCCCTGGTTTTGTTCCGAAGGCCGTGCCCACAACTTTTGGTTCGTTGTTAGCGCCAACCATAGGATTAGCCATTGTGACGCCCGTACCATTCTGTACACTCACGCCTTGGTTTTTGGCTATATCTTCAATTGTGTTTCCAGTGATCGACTCACGTATTTTTTGAGCCTTTTTCTCGTTCATTAAAATAGGCTTAACAGTTTCAGTAGCTTGTGCGACACTCATTAGGCCTTTTTCATTTTTACGGGTAAGTTGGGCAATTATGTATCCTTCAGGAACACTGAATCTTTTTATGTCTCCAACTTTAGTATCTTCATTAAACGCCCAGTTAACAATAGGACGATTGGCGCCAATACCAGGGATGTTAGAATCCATTTTTCCAAGATTGTTTACTGGCTTTACTTCAAGGTTCTGTGCTTGTGCCAGTTCTGTAAAGTCACCATCTTTTAAGGCTACCTCAAATTTTGAAGCCTTAAAGAAAACATCGTCAGTTGTTTTTTTGGAGGGCTCAACATTCTTTACAACTGTTGCAAGCTTAACGGCTTTTTTAGGTTCAGACTGCTTTCCTACCTCTACAATGTGAAAACCAAAATCTGTTTCTACTAAACCAATAGTTCCGGTTGGATTATTGAAAATGAATTTATCAAAGGCTGGAACCATTCGTCCAGGCGTGGAACTTCCGAGATCCCCTCCGTTTTGGCTAGAGCTATCATCTGAAAATTCAGCTGCAAGTTCCGCAAATTTGGATTTGTCCTTTTTCACAACTCCCAAAAGGCTATCTGCAAGTTTTTGTGCTTCTTCCTTAGTCTTTGTAATAGTTTCTGGAGCTCGTAAAGTTCCAGCGTATCTTATTAAAATATGTTTTGATTCAGCAGAATCCGGCATTTTCTTGGTTTCTAGAACCTTAGAAAGGTAGAAAGCGTTGTCAACTTTATAAGGGCCATAAATATCGCCATCATTTAGGTTTATAAGCGTGTCTGCAACAGTTGCCGGTAACTGGCTCTTGAACATCCAAGTGTCGTAGTAAGGTACATCGGAATTTGCATTTACATATTCTTCGTAGTCTTTTGTATTTCTAAAACCAGGAATTGTATCGTTGCTCTTTGTGTCTTGGTTAAATTCTACTTTGTTGTTCAACAGTGCAGCTGTTTCAGTTTTAGCTTCTGCAATATCGGCTTCTGATGGTTCTTCAGAAAAGAAAACATATTGAATGTCTGCCTGTGCATCAACTTCATAATCGCTTGGGTGCGCAGCAACATATTTCTTTATTTCATCGTCTGAAACATTTACATCCTCATCGGCAATTTTGCTGTATGGAATCATTACATAACTGAAGTTCAAGTTGTCATTCTGAAAATGATATTCTTGCTCACCTTCAGCAATTGTGGTGCGCAAACCTCCTTTTATCATATTGAAATAGGTGCGCTGAAGTACGCCTTCTGCTGTGTTTTGCTCAAAATCTAACCACTGCTGATACATTGCTGGTGATGAAGCTTTAATACTTGCAATGTACTCCTGAATTTTACCATCATCAACCTGTCCAGCTTCATTAAGAAAAGTGGGATTGTTTGCTAAAGAAGTTTTAAGTGCATCGTCTAACTGTGCCTTTTCAACAGAAAGACCTGCTTTTTCATATTGTTCTTCCAAAATAACACGGCGAAGTTCTCTGTCCCAAACCATATTCACGGCTTGTGAAGTGTTTGAGTTTGGCCCCATGTTGCGTTGGGTGGCATCTACCTCTTCCATAAAACTTTGTCGGGAAATGTCAGTGCCATTTATGGTGGCAATTGTATCCTGAACCTTTGTGCCGCCGCCTTTGGTTAATACATCACTTAAAATAAAGGCGAAAAGCGCCAATGCAATAATGAGGATAAGAAATATCCCACGTTTTCTAATACTGTTTAAAATTGCCATTTGATGTTCGTAATTTATATTGCTTCACTTCCGCATCTGCGAACAGGAAGGGTTTGGTTGTGATTTTCTTTTGGTTCCTAATAAATTATAAGGTTCTTTAAGAATTGTTGCTTTTATTATTTAGGGGGCGAAAATACCATTTTCCTACCATTAATAAAAAAGTATATTAAAAAAAGTGAGGAATAATTGAAAATCTAACTTTCAGAAATATTTTTCACTTCCACTAGTTCAATTTTAGTACTTGAAACTTCCAGAATTGTAAATATATAATCTTCAATTTCAACAGTTTCGCCTTGTTCTGGGATCTCTTCGGTATGGTTTACGATTAGGCCGCCCAAAGTCTCGTAATTTTCACTTTCTTCCAAATCCAGTTTGTAAGTTTCATTGAGGTAATCTACTTCCAAACGTGCGGAAAATTTATAATGGCCTTCGCCAAGTTCTTCTTCAATAAGGGCAATGCTGTCGTGTTCGTCCTCAATATCGCCAAAAAGCTCTTCGATAATATCTTCTACGGTAATAATACCGCTGGTCCCACCATATTCGTCAATTACTACCGCAATGCTTTTTCTTTTTTTGCTGAGAATGCCCAATACATCTTTAACCAGCATGGTTTCTGGAACAAATACCACTGGCATCAATACCTTTTTAATGCTGGTTGGTTTTTTGAAAAGCTCAAACGAATGCACGTAGCCCAAAATATCATCAATATTTTCTTTGTAGACCAGTATTTTTGAAAGCCCTGTTTCTGTAAAAATTTTAGCGAGTTCTTTAGGTGTAGTGTTAATATCTACCGCTACCACTTCAGTTCTCGGAATCATGGCTTCGCGCGATTTAACTTCAGAAAAATCGAGAGCGTTTTGGAATATCTGTATTTCCGAATCCATTTCTTCCTTGGTTTCGGCAATTTCCATTTGTTCTGAAATATAATTTCCAAGTTCCAGTTTACTGAAGGTCAATTGCACAGTATCTCCTTCAGATTTAAAAATTAATTTCAATACTAAGTCTGAAATCCAAATAATAAATTCTGAAATAAGTGAAAAAAGAAAGTAAAAGAAATATGCGGGTACTGCAAAAATTTTGACTAAGCTGTTTGCGTAAATTTGAAAGAAAACCTTTGGCAGAAATTCTGCGGTAAGCAAGATGATAATTGTGGAAATTATAGTCTGTAGAAGCAGTCCCGTGAACCCTGCAATAGGAATGTAATCCATTAAAAGGTCACCCATAAAAAAACCGTAAACAACGAGGGCAATGTTGTTGCCCACAAGCATAGTTGCTATAAATTTTGAAGGGCGTTTGGTTATTTTTTTAAGAACACCTGCTAAAAAAGTATTCTGTTTCTTTTCAATTTCAATATGAATTTTATTTGAAGAAACATATGCAATCTCCATACCCGAAAAGAAGGCGGATAGAAGTAACATAGCTATTATAATTAGGATACTGTAATCCATTTAGAAATTTAAATGTTCAATTGTTACGATTCAAAAGTGGATGGAATCCTGGAAGCTATTTGTTTCTTTCCTCCATTTTTTTCCGAAAATTTCTTTTGAAAAAAAACATGAATATTGCAAGAACTACAAAAAATAAAAACAAGTATGCACGATAGGGCTGGCTTTCCCAATTATTTATTGCTTCATAGGTAAAAAATACTGCGATGATAAGATAGGCATATTCAAAAAAACGGTAAACTTTATTTAACATCTTCGGTTTTGGTTTTGTCAACTAATTGTACTCCTTGGTTTTTTCTGGATAGAAAGGTAGTGAAATCTTCACTGCTGTCAAACCCAACGGCACCATCATTATAGGAGCCGTCCTTAAATTTTATTTGATAGGGTTGGTCTGTGAAGACCCATTTGTTTTTTTGGTCCCAATAAAGCTGATTGGCCTTTAAGACTACGCTGTCTGCGGTTATAACCACAACATTGCTTCGCAGATCCACCAATCCGGTTTCGTCAAATTGTATGGCATAGTCTGCTGTTACAGTGTTTTTTTTGCCGTTTTCATCCCAAAACCGCACTTCAATTCCATTTGGAAATTCTTTGTAGGGAAATTCAAGGTTTGAGTAATCCAGTAATTTTTCAGCTAAGAGGTTGGTCACCAATTTCCCCGAGTCAGTATATTTAAAGTTGATGTCTTTGCCTTCGGCAATGGGAGCGCCATCAGAAAGCCCCATTTTTTTTACATTTTGGTAATTGCTTTCACATGCAAAAAGCGTGATGGCCAATACCAGGACCATCACGCTTTTAAACATATTTATAGTGGTGTACATTCTTATAAGTTAGGAACTCTTACGCTTCCGCCAACCCAACAGTTAAAGGTAACTGTTTTTCCAGCCATACCTTCAGTAAAAATATCGCTTGCCTGAGGGGCACGAGCTCTATAAGAACTTGCTGCTGCTTTTGCATTGCCTGCAATGGTTCCATCCACACGGGCTGCTTTATCCATCATATCTGCTGCAAGCCAGTACATAGCTCTTTTTTCAAATACCGTGGTGCCACAGTTGTTTGCGCTATCGGCATACATTGTGCCAATTTTGTAATAAGCCATACCAGCAGATGGTTTTACTTCCAGCATCTTGTTGTAATAATTTCTTGCAGTTCCATAGCTGCCTTTTTTGCGGTAGTTTTCTGCTATACTATAATAAATTGAAGCTTTTTTTCCTTTGTCCGTCTGCAGGTCTGCTGCTTGATTAAAATAATCCAAGGCGGTACTAGCTTTGCCATCTTTTTCGGCAAGTTTTCCTAAATAATAGGCAGATTCTGCGGAAGGCTCCAAATTGTGCAATTCCTGAACGAGTTTAAAGAACAAAGGATCATCACAATCTTTAGCACTTAAACGGCCAGCTGCATTCTTAAGCCAGTTTACATCAGTCTTCTTATTTTCAAAATCTTTATTGTACAGTGGAATTAAGTTATCGCAATCTGCCAATTGGCCTAACTTTCCATTTACACTTCCTTCAACAGTTGCATATACCCCAAGATTGTTTTCATAAACATCTTTTGCGCGTTGCTCTTTACTGGTAAGTGCTGTACCTGCTTCTTCTTTGTCCATTAAAGGAGTAAGCTTGGATGCAAGGCTGTTCTTTTCGGCATCAATTTTATCGATTACAATATCGTATAGGTTAAAAATATCCTGAAGATCTTTTTGGCCCTCGTTATGTAAATCTACAGCCAATGAGAAATAGGCATATAGGCTTTTTCCACTTGTAAAGTTTTCTGGATCTTTTTTAAATGCTTCGTCAAATGCCTTGAATTGTTCAGCTTTTGAGCCTATGTTGTTGTCATACTTAATTTGGGCGATGGTTGAAAGCACATCACCTTCTTTTGTTTGGTCAGGAAAGTTTTGCAATCTCAGTTCCCAGGCGTGGATAAGGTCATTCACTTTGCTTTTATCTCCTTTTTCTTCAACAAAATATTCAAACATTTTTACTCCATATTGATAGATGGCAATATGGTATCCTGGGCATTCCTTAATTAGTTTTTCGTAATATGGAAGAGCGGCCTCGTAATTTTTTATTTTAGCCGGTTCTGTAAAATAAGAAAGGGATATTGCACAATCATCGGGAGCTTGAGCAAAAGAATTTCCAGAGAAGGAAAGCAGAAGGATTGTAAATAGTAAAATAAATTTTGTTTTCATGGTATTAGAATTATTGGTATTAATCATATAATCTTTTTTCGAACCAACGGTCATTTAATGAGAAGCTTAAAAAGGTATTAAAAAAGTTTTCCTGTATCAAACTAAAGTCAGTGGTTCCACGTCTTCCGATTTCAAAACCTAAATTTGCGTTTGAGAATAATCGGCCTACGGGCAAACCTAGTCCAAAAGATATGCCAAACTCGTTTATGTCTTGTCCATTCACGTTTAAGCCTGTTTGCTCATATCTAGCTCCTGCTCGGTATACAACTCTTTTAAAGTAATTTCCAAAAGAATTATAATTTGGAATATAATATCCTCCTAATCGAAACTTAGAAGCATTTTCATAGGTTATGTTGTCAATGGTGAAAGACCTGTTTGTAAAATTACTTGTTTTTTGGTTGGTATATTCTGCACCTAAAGCCCAGTGTTTTGGCTCACCAATAGCAGCGCCGATTGTAAATTGGGACGGAAAGGTAAAATCTGTATCTGAAACGGTGACTTCTCTTTCATCAACTGTGAAAATACCCGCAGGTATAATAGATACTGTGGCAATTCTTCTATAGTTTTCTGCAGTAAAATTAGTTCCCGGGGTGAACGTTACCGAGCCTGTAAATTCTAGATTTTCAGTTACCATTCTTTTATACATTGCTCCAAAATTGAAGCTGAAGCCAAGAATATCAGATCTGTTAAATGTACGCGTACCATATTGAAGGTCGCCTTTTTGGGTAATAGCGGTATTTTCTATTTTACCAAAATTGTAATTTGCGTCAATACCTATACTAAGTTCGGGCGTTACTTGATAACCGAGAGAAAGATAAGCTCTGTTTAAGCCACCGCTGCCTTCATATTGTGTGAGGCCATCAGGTAACTCGGAATAAAAATTATAGCCCACTGAAGTATAAGGAATAACTCCAAAGCCCATTCCAAATTTTCCCATCGGAATACCCATAGCAATATAATCTAGAGTGGTTGTGGAAACATTTTGACTGTCTGTTTCGTTTTTTTGTGTCGAGGCTTTATGACTTCCGCCTACAGAAAAGTTAACCAACCGCAAACTTGAATATGCTGCTGGATTTTGAAGATTAAGGTGGATGCTGTCCGAGAAAACACCCAATCCTCCCATAGTTCTGTTTTCAACTGTTCCACGAAATTTTAAGGTACCAATACCATAATAGGAATATGGAGATGTGGTTCCTTCCTGGGCCACTGTTACACCTGCAATAAGTATAAATAAACCGACTATTATTTGTCTAAACATCAATGTTTGTTATATTCTAGGATATGGTTCAAGCCCTCCAATAAAAAATTTGAGTTGGCAAAGATGTCATTTTTTATGGTATCTCGCAAAAAATGTGCGTCTCCTCCTGTTAAAATAACTGTTAAATTCTCGTAATTATTTTTATAAGCTTCAATAAAGCCATCTATTTCGTACAAAACCCCGTTCACAACTCCAGTGTGTATAGATGTTGCGGTGTTGTTTCCTGTTAATAATTTTGAATTGTTTGCTTCCAATAACGGTAGTTTGTCCGTAAACGTATGTAAAGATTTATATCGCAACGATATTCCAGGTGAAATTGAACCCCCCATATATTCTTTTTCTGAACTAATAAAATCATAGGTTATACAAGTTCCTGCATCGATCACCAGCATATTTTTATTTGGATATAAATGTGTTGCTGCACTCGCTAATGCAATGCGATCCATACCCAAGGTTTGGGGGGTTTTGTATTTATTGATGAATGGAACTTTGGTCGTGTGGTCCAACAGTAAAACACTACAGAGCTTTTTAAGTTTTGAAAATTGTTGCTCTGAAAAGTGGGCAACCGAGGAAACGATGCAATTATTTATAGAAGGGAAATTTTCAAAAAAATCACTCAGAGTAGTCAAAAAATCTGCTTTTACACAGGTTTTTTTATGTTTTAAGATTCCAGAATCAAACACCGCAAGCTTTACAAGCGTGTTCCCAACATCAATTACAAGATTCATTTTTTTGAATAAGGCATTAAAATTACAACTACCCTAACGAAGTAATTGTTAAGGCTCTATTAAATTGAACACAGATTATCTGTTTATTTTTTTAATTATTGTTTTGCAAAAACGAAAATAGCTTTATATTTGCCGTCTCAATAATGGTGCCTTAGCTCAGTTGGTAGAGCAACGGACTGAAAATCCGTGTGTCCCTAGTTCGATTCTTGGAGGCACCACATTAAATCCCTAAGCATATTGCTTGGGGATTTTTGTTTTAAATAACTTACTTTATCATCTCATCAAAAGGTATAATGGTTTCAAATCCTTTTTTTCTGAAATAATCCATCTCATTTTTATCGCCTGAAGCCAAAATAAAATCGCCGCCCCAGGCACCCAAGCTTTTAATAGTATTAGGGTAATCACTAAATAATTGTTTTTTTATAGTTGGTAGGTTAATGGTTTCTGAAATGATTTCCTCGTGTGCATTCATCAATTGTTCAAAATCTGAAAGCGAATAACAGATCAATAATTTATTGCTGATGTCTGAAATTCTTTGAAGGGTTTTTTCATATACTGAAGAGTTTTTGTATTTCGCAATCCCTTCCTTACTGTCCTGTTTTTGGTTCAAATGCACAAAAAATAACGAGTCTGTAAAGCTCCAGGAAAGGTGTACTTTTCTAAATTTAGGAATACCTTTTTTAATTTCATATAAAAGAGGAGCATCGGTTTGCGCCGCTGCGATATCATAACCGCTTCCGCCAAAGCTGTTAGCGAGCAAAGCGAAACCATCCACTTTTGCCCATTGAGCTATATTGTTTATTAAAGTTGAGGAAGTGCCCAAGCCCCAATTTCTAGGAAAATCCAGTTTGGTGATGATATGCATTCCTTGATTTTCACATAGAAAATCAGGGTTAAGCTTTCTGGCTTCGTTAAGTATTTTGGAAAGTGTTTCGGAAATTTCATTTCGGTTTTTGCTTTCAAAATTCTTTAAATCGAAAAAATCCTCAAACCAAAGAGCCCCATTTTCATCAAGACTTTTCCAATGAATTATTTCTTTTTTTGAAGCAGAGACTTCTAAAGATTGCCCATATTTTGTTGGTATGGCTAGGGCTGTAGCGCCATCGAGCACTACATATTCTCCCGTGAGCAATAATTTTCCGTTGCTGTAAAATTTCTTCTTCAAATTTCTAAAATTCAAAACCTATCGGTCTCTCAATCGTTTCAAAAAATCTGCGGCAGAGCTATGCGAAACTGGTTTTCTCATAAAATATTCCATCGCTTTTTCCTTTTCTTCTTTTGTAGCGTGCAGTTGGTTCAAAATGTTCATCAAATGCATTTTCATATGACCCTTTTGTATTCCGGTTGTCACCAAAGAGCGTACCGCGGCAAAATTTTGTGCAAGTCCGGCAACGGCCATGATTTTCATTAATTCCTTTGCGTTCGGTTTTTGAAGAACTTCAAAAGCAAGTTTTGTTAAAGGGTGAAGTGAGGTCAAGCCACCAACCGTACCAATCGCCAAAGGTAATTCAATCCAAAATGTAAAAATATCGTCTTCTATTTTGGCGTGCGTCAAACTTCCATAATAACTATTTCTGGCCGCAAAAGCGTGAACGCCGGCCTCCACCGCACGAAAATCGTTGCCTGTTGCCAACACAACCGCATCTATTCCGTTCATTATTCCCTTGTTGTGTGTTACTGCCCGTCGGGTTTCGGTTTTTGCAATTTCAATGGCGCGGACAAATTTTTCGGCAAATTGCTTGCCTTCGTAATGTTTTGTGGTAAGTTCTTCCACTTTGCAGCTCACTTCCGCACGCACCAAGCATTCGGGAACGTAGTTGGAAAGTATGCTCATCACAACTTCCGGGTAAGTTTCTTTTTGCTGAAAAGTTTCAAAATTTTTGGCTTCTTCCTCAAATGTTTGCGCCATTTGTTCCAAACAACTGTTGATGAAATTGGCGCCCATGGCATCCAGCGTTTCAAAAGTGGCATGAAGGTAATAGTAGCCCTCTAAGATATGGGATTTGTCCACTAGCGAAAGCTCCAAAATTCCACCGCCCCTCGCTTTCATATTCTTTTCAATGGATTGGATGCTTTTAAGAAGTTTTGGTTTTACAGTTTCAAAAAAAGCATGGATGCTTTTTTCACTTCCGTAGAAATTGAAATGAATCTGCCCATTTTTTTCTGTGGAAATAACATCAGCTTTAAATCCGCCGCGTTCCAGCCAAAATTTTGCTGCATTGCTGGCTGCTGCCACGACTGAGCTTTCCTCTGTAACCATAGGCAGGGCAAAAAGTTTTTCGTTTATCAAAAAATTAGGTGCAATACCGAAAGGCAAGTAATAGTTTGAAAGTGTATTTTCTATAAAATCATCGTGAAGCTGTTGCAGTTGAACATCTTCATTCCAATACTTTTTTAAGATTTGTACGGAATCAGGATTGTTTTGTAAATAGTTTTCTGCAAGCCAATTAATTTTTTCCTGCTTTGATTTTTTTGAAAATCCAGAAACTGGTTGGTCCATTTATATAAATATCATTTAGTTGCAAAGATAGTGTTTCGGTATAGTTTCTCTATGATCATTTAATAAAGAAAAGGTTTTTGAGGACTAAAATCTGTTCTCAAAAACCTTTTGCATTCAACTTAAAACGAAAATCTATTTTAAGTTTCTTTTATCTGGGCATCCTTTGTTGGTTTTGGACGTACATTAAATTTTTTTCGTTTCGGGCGTAATTTTCCAAAACTGCCAATGCTAATCTTGCCACGTTTCGTTTTCTTGTCACCTTTACCCATTATTTTTTGTTTTGTTGTTTTTTGATGGTTTTTTTATCAATATCAAATTCATTGGTTTTTTGGTTGGTATTTCCCGTAGGGTTTGTGGGATTTTTTTGCTCTGTATTTCTTTCAAATTTCTTATCCATAATTCTGTCTTTATTCGATTAAAATTGAATTTCTAATATAAAAAATACAAATCACAAATTCCCTTAAACCCTTGCTAAAGAATGGTTAAACCTTCCGAAGTGAACCCACAAACGCTGAAATTCCTGCTATTCCTTTTTCTGAAAGCATTTTTATAAATGCACTGCCAATGATTGCACCTTTAGTATGATTTGTTGCTTGCTGAAATGTTTCCAGATTATTTATTCCGAACCCTACAATTTGTGGGTTTTTAAGTTGAAGTGCTTCAATTCTTTTAAAATAAACTTCTTGTTCGCCCCCAAAACCGGATGAACTACCGGTAACGCTGGCGCTACTCACCATATAAATAAACCCTCCAGAAGCTGCATCAATCTTTCGGATGCGTTCTTCGGATGTTTGCGGGGTGATCAAAAAGATGTTCAGCAGCCCATATTTTTTGAATATTTCAGCATAATGTTCTTCATATTCTGCCAATGGAAGATCGGGGAGAATTAAACCGTCAATGCCAATTTCAGCACATTTTCGGCAGAAATTTTCCACACCGAATTGGAGTACGGGATTAAAATATCCCATAATTATCAATGGAATGGAAACCTTTTTTCGGATGTCTTTTAATTGCTGAAAAAGCAATTCGGTAGTCATTCCATTTTTTAAAGCAGCTTGCGAGCTTGCTTGAATGGTCGGGCCATCAGCCAATGGATCACTGAAAGGCAAACCGATTTCAACCATATCTACACCATTGTTTTCCAACTGTTGAAGGATTTCAACCGTGTCGTCCAA
>PAZL01000068.1 GCA_002715485.1 Aequorivita sp.
CCCAGATTTAGAAAATTAGGGGATTAAAAAACAATGAAACATATTGAAAAGACTAGCGTTTAAAGCTTTCTTTACAATTTTGAAGAAGGAAAAAACTACCAACCCCATATTTATAAATTTAGGGTGTAAAAGCTTTTTTTAGGCTATGTTCTTAATTTCCTTAATGTAGAACGAAGGGTTTAATCCCGTATCTTTTTTGAAGTATTTGGTGAAGGAATCTGCAGATTTATATCCCACTTCCTCGGCAATGGATTGTATGGAATACGACCTAAAAATAACATCGTTTTTAAGCCGGACAATTGTATAGTTTATACGAAGATCGTTAATATAGGTATTAAAATTTTTCCCGTAATGACTGTTTATTACTTTTGAGAGGTACGAAGTATTGGTGTTTATTTTCTTGGCAACGTTGTAGGAGTTGCATTCCTGTTTAAGATAATATTCTTGTTTTTCAAGCTTTTTGAGACCTTCCAAAATTTGCTGTTTTGTTTCTTCGGGAACCTCAGTACTGTTTTTTTCTTCTAAAACTTCATCTTTTGTATCAATAATGGGAAGTGCGCTTTCAGAGGAACGATTCATTTTTGAAAGTAAGGCCTCAAACTTAAGCTCGTTTTCTTTTTTCTTTTTGTAAAAACGCAAGAGAAAAAACAATAATATTAATATAATAACTGAAGCGCCTAGAAGAATAAAATTAAGGTAGGTCTGTTTTTGGTTTTTTTCCTCCTTGAGCAGCTTTAGTTCGTTTTGGAATTTTTTAATTTCCTGGGCCTTTGTGGAAGCTTTAAGATCATTTTTAATTTTATCGAATTCAGAGGTGGAATTTATGTATTTCTCAAAATAATAATTTGCTTTTTGAAAATCTCCAGTTTCCTTGTAACTATCCGCAAGCAATTTATAAAAATCGTCCATATAACCTTCTTCGGAGGGCTTTACTTCATATGTGTCCAATGCTTTTTGTAAAATTTGTTTGGCTTCTTCAAAATTACCTTGTGCGTGCTCTACTTTTCCAAAGTCATAATTCATTCGCAAATCCATTAATGGAGCGTTTGGATCGCAAAGTTTGGATGCTATTTTAAATTTTTTCTTAGCTTCTGGGTATTTTTTTTCATAGAAATCAATTTCTGCATTTGTTTCATACAGAATTCGTTGGTTGCAGCTATCGGTAGGGGTTACTAATTTAGCTATTAAGGTTGCGTAATGCTTGGCCGAATCTGCTTGTTTTAGTTTGAGAAAAGAACCGGAAAGTTGTGAATAGCTTGTTGCGAGCACAGTATTTTTTACAGTGCTCGTATATACAGAATCTAGCGGTTTGTTTTTATAAATTGCAATCGTTTTTTTTCGGATATCAATAGCTTTTTGGGTATCTCCCGACATTTGAAGGAGGTATGAAATAAATTGCAATACACTTTCCCTATATACTTCGCTATCAATTTCTTCAGCTTTTAAAAGTGCCTTATCTAAAAGCTCAAGGGCTTGGCTTGCGTTTGAGCGACCCATTTGTATTTGTGCCCCCAGCATATAGGAAGCCACTATTTCTTCATCTAATTTGTTTTCTTTTGCAAAACGAAGTGCTTTTTCAAACTGTTCTTGAGCCCTGTCAAACTCTCGATGCCTTTCATAACAAACGCCAAGCGCATGGAGGCCTTGCCCTTCTTTTTTCTTATTCTTTTCGCGCTTTGCTTTAACTATAAACGCATTCGATGCAGCTACTGCTTTTGAAAGATCACTAAAAATATAGGTATTTATAGAATCAGTTATAGCCTCAAAAGAAAGTTGGGAAAGCACTTCTTTTTCTTGTCCAATACCAAAAGAAAAATGCAAGAAGAAGCTGTAAAGAAGTATTTTTTTGTGAAACCCCATAATTTTAATTAGTCGAATTTTGCCCAATAAAGGCAGCGCCAAAGTTACTAATTAAAACAAACGCATCTGCGGATTTTTAAGTTGTAGAAAATGGGAAACATCTAACGGTTCCACGATTCTTTCATTTAAATATCGTTTTTTGGCAAGTGCCATGGTGTTTTTTACTTGTTCGCTAATAGTGCCATCGCCTTTCATCCGTCGTCCCCAATTGCTGTCGTTAAGATTTCCACCATGACATTCGGCTATTTGGTTTAAAATCCGTTCCGCCTTGTCTGGAATGGTTTTGTGGGCCCAATCTTTGAAAATTTCAGCAATTTGTCCGTTCAATCTCACAATGGTATAACCCACATCATGCGCGCCGAGTTCTGCCACTTTTTTTACCAAAGGAAGTATTTCGTGGCTGTTTAATGAAGGAATAATCGGCGCCATCATTACTCGAACCGGAATGCCATTTTCTGAAAGTGTTTCCACAGTTTTTAGTCGTTGTTTTATACTTGCAGTTCGCGGTTCAAGCAATCTGCGCGTATCTTCAGAAAGAGAGGTTATAGAAATATTTGCTGAAATAATATTCAGTTTCGCCATTTCCTTTAAAATGTCGAGGTCACGGAGAATCAATGAATTTTTGGTTATTATACCCGTTGGATGTTTCCATTTCAACATAACTTCAAGACATTTTCGAGTAATTTCCAGTTTGCGTTCAAGCGGTTGGTAACAATCCGTATTTCCTGAAAAAACAATAGTGTCGCCCTGCCAATTTTTTGAAGTTATCTTTTCTTCCAACAATTTCGGCGCATTTTTTTTGAAAAGAATATTTCGCTCAAAATCCAAGCCCGCGCCATAGCCCCAATATTCGTGACTGTTTCGTGCGTAGCAATATACGCAACCGTGTTCGCAACCTTGGTATGGATTTGCCGAAAAACCCATCCCCACATCTGGGCTTTCCACTTTATTTACAAATGTTTTTGGAAAAACTTCAATGTAATTGGTTTTGTTTTTGTCTGCTTCCTCGCCTTCCGCTTCGCAGAAATTTAGAAACTCGTCCAATACTTCGTGACTATTCTCGAAGAAACGATTATGTACATTTTTCTGAGCGCCACGGCCTTTTAAAAAATCTGCAGACATAAAAAACTTTGAAGATTGGGTTGCTTCAAAGTTAATTATTATTTGGAAATATTCCTTTTATAATTGGAAATATTCCTAATCACTTGCTGCATTTTTAAATTTTTCTTTTCCGCCAACCACTGGAATTTCAATAGTTGTTTCATCAAGATCAACAGTAAGTTCAGTTCCCGGTTCTGGCAAAAGGGTGAATTGATTATCGCTTGAAAAAATCATTAACCCAATCTGCTGTCCAGCTGGAATTACTTGATCGTCGGGGATTAAATCAAAGGACATTTCATAAAACTTCCCGGGCTTTAATGGCTCACTTTCAGAAATGGATTTATAATTCTGGGGGTCTGCCCAACCGCGTGTAATAATATTGTCGGTTATTTTGGCATTCTTATTTTTATTCCAAGGTAAGGAAACCATCCATACGGAAAGATTTGCAGCGGGTTTGCTACTTGCCAATTTAATGTTCAATTTTGTAAGACCAGACAGATGCAAATCTTCTTTTAAAATAGAAGTTACAAAAAGCAATCTGTGATTTGAGCTTTCACTTTTCGCAAGGTCATCCCCAGAAAAATTATAATTATCAATTAAGGTTTGTGTGCCTTGTTTTTTGCTTTTTTCGAGTGTTAACATCCCTTCGTTTTTTGAAGTTGCTTTTAAGTGAAGCGTAACTTTTTGAGCATCTGGATTTGGGTAGTCTGCGTATGGTGTAGGGTTGTCGTTTTTATCGTTTTCGCGAACAATCCACGCTTTAGGGCCTTTTTCAATACCGTTATCAATTCCGAAGAGATATTTCGTAAACCATTTATTCATCATAGATAGTGGTGGCGGCCCGCCGTGCCCGTATTGGTGATAATAGATTTTTACGGGAAGTCCCATTTCCTCTGCCTTTTTATAAATTCTATAGCTGTGCTCGGGCATTACGTTCCAATCATTAAAACCGTGCGACATAAAAAGCGCGGCTTTCATCGGTTTCATATCATTCAAATAATCCCGGCCAGCCCAAAATTCATTATAATCACCCGTTTTTCGGTCTATTCCATTTTTAATTTCGGTATCGCGATAGATTTTATTGTTATGGGCCCTTTTTGATTCGTCGCCACTATTGATGAAATCGTAAAGTACGTCAACATCTTCTCCTAAATACCCACCTGGCGAACGTACCAATCCGTTGCTCCTGTAATAGTGATAATAGGAAGTGTTTGGCGCAATGGGAATAATAGCTTCTAAGCCTTCCACACCCGTAGTTGCAGCTGCCAGTGGAATGGTTCCGTTATACGAAGTTCCTGTCATTCCAACTTTTCCGGTGGTCCAATATGCTTTTACCTCTTCAGTCCCGTCGGGAGTGGTATATCCTTTTGCGCGACCATTCAACCAATCGATAACGGCTTTTGGAGCCAGCGATTCATTATCGCCGCCAACGGTCGGGGAACCTTGCGAAAGTCCTGTTCCGGGAGAGGAGGAATGCACAACAATATAACCGCGCGGCACCCAAGTTTTAATTTGTGAATTTGAAATAATGGGGCGTTCCCCAAGTCTTTTTACATAGGGATGTACAATTTCTTTTTCATCAGCTCCTATTTCGTGTTTAACATCGTGAAACGCACCTTCAACTTCTGGGGCAACCCCTGCAAAGTACGGGCTGGATTCATAAACAACAGGAAGTTTCAAGCCATCCTCAGTTTGTTTGGGTCTAGTAACGTCAACGTGCATGCGGTCTGGTTTGCCGTCTCCATCGGTATCAAAAGTAGTTTCCACCCACAAATCTGTTCTAATCCAGTCATTTTGGTTTTCAAAAGCGGGAACAATTTGTGCCTCGCCATCTTTAAACCATGGTTCTGCTTTTTCTTGGGCAATCACAGAAAATGTGAAGGCTAATGCGAAGCTTAAAAGAATAAATTTTTTCATACTATTATTGAATTAATTATTTCCCAGGAAAATCAGCTTTTCTCTTTTCAAGAAACGCTTGGGTACCTTCTTTAAAATCCTCAGTACCAAAGCAGTTGCCGAACTCTTCAATTTCCACTTCAAAACCGTTTTCACCATCCTCATAATTGGCATTTATGGCACGAATGGCCGAAGCGATGGCCACAGAAGAATTTTTCATAATTTTTCCTGAAATTTTGTTAGTGAATTCAATCAATTCCTCAAGAGTAGTTACGTGGTTTACAAGACCGTATTGAAGCGCTTGGTTGGCATCAATCATTCCGGCGGTCATGATCATTTCCATGGCACGACCTTTACCAACAAGTTGTGGTAAACGCTGCGTGCCTCCGTAACCTGGAATTACTCCCAATGAAACTTCGGGCAATCCCATTTTTGCGTTGTCGGAAGCAATTCTGAAATGTGCTGCCATTGCCAGCTCGAGTCCGCCGCCAAGTGCAAAACCATTTACCGCAGCAATTACAGGTTTGGAAAAATTGGCCACAAAATCAAAAAGGAGTTCCTGCCCTTTTGCGGCCAAATTCCCCCCTTCTTCCACCGAAAAATCTGCGAACTCGCTAATATCAGCGCCAGCTACAAAGGCCTTTTCTCCAGCCCCGGTAATTATTACAACCTTGGTTTTGGAGTCTTCTTCGGCCTGCTCTAAAGCATCGTGTAATTCCTGTATCGTTTCGCGGTTCAGTGCATTAAGTTTTGAGGGACGGTTAATGGTAATGGTTGTAATGCCGTTTGCGGTTTCGGAAATTATGTTTTGAAATTTCATAGGATTTTTAAATTTTTAGGCGAAATACAAAGCTACTAAAAACCTTAAAGCATTGCGGGAAACGAAACTTTAAAAGTGGTTTTTTCTTCAGAAGAATATAGTGTTATAGTTCCGCCGTAAGTTTCTACAATATTTTTAACCATTCCGAGACCAAGCCCCATGCCACTGGTTTTGGTAGTAAACTGGGGTTCAAAGATTATGGTCTTGTTTTCTTCGGGAACGCCTATTCCATTGTCAGAAACCAATATATTTACAAATGTATTTTCAAGCTGTACAATTACGTCAATCCGCGGTTCAGCAGGATTTTTTTGGGCTATGGATTGAATACTGTTTTTTACTAAATTGGTAACTACGCGAATAAGTTGTGTTCTGTCAAAACGTGCGCGCACTTCCTCTTCTTCCGAAAAGAAATAGATATAATCCTCATTAAAAATATCCAACGCCAGCTTGCTTATTTTTACCACATTCAGGGTTTCGTCTTGCTGCGCGGGCATTTTTGCATAAGTAGAAAATGCTGAAGAAATGGAGCTCAAAGTATCAATTTGTTGCAGCAAAGTGTTGGTATATTCCGCCATTTTCTTGTCTATATCGGGATCGTTGCAGTCAAACTTCCTTTGAAAACTTTGTACGGTTAGTCTCATTGGCGTAAGAGGATTTTTAATCTCGTGAGCAACTTGTTTTGCCATTTCGCGCCAAGCGGTTTCACGCTCACTGGCTGCCAATTGGGCGGCACTGTTCTCCAACTCATCAATCATTCCGTTGTACGAATTCACAAGTAGGGAAATTTCCTGAGGTGTGTCACTGATATGAATTTTTTTGTTTCGCGTATCAAATCGGGTTTCGGAAAGCTTTTCACTTATTTCCTTTAGGGAACGGGTGATGTATTTTGAAAGAAAATAAGAAATGGCAATAGCTGCCCCCAACATAAAAAAGTAGGCTATCCCCAATCGATAGAGATATTCAGTAAGCTCTTTGGTTATAAAACCATCGTCTTCAATATAAGGCAAATTAAGAATCGCTAAAGGTTTAAAGTAGCTGTCAGTGATATAGGTGTACGATGATTGGTATTTTTGTCCGCCTTCTTCAAATTCCTTTATGTAACTTTTAGTAGGTGAATTTTGAAGCATTTCCAGCGCATATTCTGGCATTTTTGGGGAAACGGTATCCTTAAAAAAAGAAGGTTTTGAAGATTTTAAAAGGTTTCCTTCCAAATCATACAGAAAAATCTCGAGGCTGTGAATGTCTTTTA
This sequence comes from Aequorivita sp., assembly GCA_002715485.1. GTDB lineage: Bacteria > Bacteroidota > Bacteroidia > Flavobacteriales > Flavobacteriaceae > Aequorivita. Next base: position 6,927 of record PAZL01000068.1, read on the forward strand.
TTTCATAGATTTTATCCTTAAATATCAGTGGAATTTGAGCGGTTTCAACAGGATAAGTGGTGGTTTTTAAAATGTAATTGATGTTTTCGCGAATGGCGGCTTCCTTGCGTAAAAGACGATCGCGATGGTAATCCTGAGCCTCTTCCTTATACTGAAATACCGTAACAATGGCGATAAGTACCGAAGCTCCCAAAACCAACAGGAACATAGAAAGAAAGATACGGGTGCGAAGCGATTTTTTGTAAAAGTACATTCACTTTAGTTTGAGAAATGAAAGATAGCAATAATCGAACCTAAACAGAAAATTACAAATAACAAATCCCAAATTCCAAAAGCCGAAGCTATTTCTCCCGAATGCGTTTATAAATTTTATAACCCATCATCAATAAAATAGCAAAGATTATGATGCCAACGGTTCCATAAATCCAGTTGACGGCACTTTTCAGAATAACTAAAAACACTACGGCAAACAGAATAATAGTGGGCGCTTCGTTAAAAAGGCGCATATAGTTTGAGGAATGTTTTACCACCCCGTTTTGCAACTGTTTATAAATTTTGTGACACTTAAGGTGGTAGATCAGCAAGAGGATTACAAATGCTAATTTCACTTGCATCCAGGCATCTGCTAAGAAAAAGGTGCGCATTAACAGCAACCAGATTCCAAAAAAAACAGCCAATATCATACTAGGCCAGGTAATGATGGTCCACAGGCGCGAGGCCATAATTTTTAACTGCTTGCCCAGGATTTCCTTTTCAGGTGAAGGTTTTTGTGAAGCTTCGATTTGGTACACAAACAAACGGACAATGTAAAAAAGCCCCGCAAACCAAGTGATTATAAATATTAGGTGAAGGGATTTTATGTATGGATAGTATTGTTCCATCAATTCATTTAATTTTTTATAAAACTATGGTTTTAAAATTTATTCTGTTATAGTCTTCCTTATTTCCCTATTCAAAAAATACCCAGTCACAATGGTTGAAAGCACATCGGCCGCTGGAAAGGAAATCCAAACACCCAGTTCGCCAAAGTAATGTGGCAGTATAAAAATTAACGGGATAAAGAAAAATCCTTGCCGCGTTAACGTAAGCAACAATGCAGGAACAGCTTTCCCTATTGCTTGAAAATAGGCTGAGCCAATTAATTGTATTGCGATAATGGGCGTTGCCGCAAAAACCCAGCGCATATAATGGGGCGTTCCGGAAAGTATTTCGGCATTTGTGGTAAATACTGAAACAATTTCTTCAGGAAAGATCATTATAGCGGCGAAAATTAACAGTCCTAAACCGCCGGCATATAAAATTGCTTTGTTGATGCTTTCACGGACCCGTGGAAATTTATGGGCGCCATAATTATAACCCGCAATGGGAAGAAACCCTTGAGTAACCCCTAAAACGGGAAAGAGTGCAAACATTAACATTCTACCAATAATTCCATACGCCGCAACAGAGGCTTCGCCTCCCAAATTGAAAAGAATATTGTTCATTAAAAGGTAGGTAACGCTTACTACAGCCTGTCTTGCCAAGGTAACAAAACCAAGTGCCGACATTTCTTTGATGATAGAAGTATTTAGCCCAAAGTGGGACCAATTTATTTTTAATTCTGATTTGTCACTTAAGAAAAACCACAGCACATACAGAAAGCACAGCCCATAGGAAACAGTAGTAGCCCAGGCCGCACCTTCCATCCCCATATCCAAAAGATTTATGAGAATATAGTCTAAAACAAGATTTCCTACGGAAGGGATAATCATTGCAATCATGGCGAACTTGGGTTTCCCCTCGGCACGGATTACGTTGTTTCCCATCATACATAACGCCAAAAGGGGTACGCCGTAAAGAACGATTCGATAATAAATTTTAGCCGGTTCAAAGATATCTCCCTTGCCGCCAAATGCTGGTATTAACTCATTTATAAAAATTAACCCAAAAACTACCATAAGGGTAGTGAGGAGTAGCGTTAGGGTAATTTGATTTCCAAAAGTTTTTAATGCACGCTCTTTGTTATCTGCTCCCAAAGCACGCGAAATAATGGAAGACCCTCCAATACCAATAGCCATTCCGAGAGCAGCAATAAAAAACGAAACGGGAAGTACTACATTAATGGCTGCAATGGCTATAGAACCAATCCAGTTACCTACAAAAATGGTGTCTACTAGAATATTTAGCGACATCACTAAAATACCAATAGATGCGGGAACAGCCTGTTTTATCAATAGGCTTCCTATGGACTCGGTGCCAAGGGCGGCACTTTGGTTAGGTTTCATTAGGCAATGGCGGTTTTTACATTTACTATACGCCAGTGGTCAATCCATCCAGTTAAGACTTCGGCCCAATCCTCGCGGTCGTTTAAACATGGAATTACGGTGAATTCCTTTCCTCCAGCTTCATGGAAAATTTCTTGGCCTTCCATTGCAATTTCTTCCAAAGTTTCCAAACAATCACTTACAAAAGCAGGAGTAACGATTGCCATTTTTTTAGTTCCTTCAAGTCCTAAACGCTCTATGGTTCTGTCTGTTGGGGGTTTTAACCACGGGTCAAAACCCAATCGAGATTGAAAAGATGTTGAATAAGTTCCAGGTTTTAAATTTAACTTTTCAGCAACCAAAGCAGTGCTTTTCAAACATTGGTGGCGATAGCAAAACTCGTGTGCAGGTGAGGGCGTTATACAGCAACTACCATCTATTTTGCAATGATTTTTTGTGATGTCGCGCTTATATATATGTCTTTCGGGAACACCGTGATAACTAAATAAGAGGTGTTCATAATCTACATTTTCAAGTTTCTCCGAAATACTTCTTGAAAGTACTTCAATATATTCTGGCTTGTTGTAAAATGCTGGGAGTGAAGTAATTTCTAGTTGTGGAAAGAATTGATTTTTGAGCTCTTCCACCTTTACATCGATAGTCTCGGTGGTTGCCATTGCAAACTGCGGATAGAGCGGAATGGTAAGGATTTCATCAACACCTTGATCTACCAATTCCTGTAGTCCTTTTTTTAAGGTCATACTTCCGTAGCGCATTGCCAAAGCAACGGGAACTGTTGTTTTTTCCTGTATTTTTTTCTGAAGTCTTTCTGAAATAACAATTAAAGGCGAACCCTCGTCCCACCAGATTTTTTGATAAGCTTCTGCAGATTTTTTGGGGCGGGTGTTCAAAATAATTCCTCTTACGATAAAGGAACGTAACCAAAACGGCACATCAATAACGCGTGGATCCATCAAAAACTCATCGAGGTACTTTTTTACATCTTTTGGGTCGGTGCTGTCTGGCGAGCCAAGATTTACAAGGAGGACTCCTTTCATAACTTTTGAAAATTTTAGGCAAAATTACTCTTTTATAATACAATCCTCAAGAAGGGCTATATTTAAAAACAATGACACTATTTTTTTTGCTTAAGCGTTTAGCCCCATTAAAAACTTTTTGGGCGTTGTGCCAAATCTTTTCTTAAAAGCTGCAATAAAATGACTTGATGTGCTGTATCCCACTTTTAATCCTACTTCGTTCACATTGTGCGAACCTGTAGCTAATAGTTGGCGGGCAACCTCCATTTTATAATCAAACAAAAAACTAAAAACCGAGTCGCCATAAACTTGTTTAAACCCCTCTTTCAATTTGTTTAGCGGCAGGTTTATCTCGTCCGCCAATTGCTGGAGGGTGGGGGGTTCAGCCATGCGAGCTACCATAATCTGCTTGGCCTTTTTTATTTTTGAAACATTGTCTTCATCTGCCAAAAATGGGCATTGTTCCACATCGGCATCTGCTGGGCGATTAAAGTATAGGCTTATCAGTTCATATGCCTTAGCCTTAAAATAAAGCGGTTTTATGGTGGGGTGTAGGTTATAATTCATCAATTGGTTCAGCACCACGGCCATGGATGGTGAAATACTTCCATCTTTATAATATTTTCGGTCTTTGTTTTCTTCACTCAAAAAAGTGATGTAGTTGGCTTCCGTTGAAAAAAGACTGTGGAATTTGGTAATGGGCAATAATACTGAAAGCACCCACGAATGCTTTTCAAGCACCAAGTGTATGGGCAAATCGCGTTGCGGATTGTAAAGCAATAAAGAGTTTTCCTCTTTTATGGGCAGCGTATAATTTCCTTCGTTAAAAAGAAAGGCACCAGCTCCTTTTATGCAAAAGTGAAACTGTATAAATGTGGAACTAACCTCCCGCTTAAAGGTTTGGTTTTCATTGGTTTCGTTGTTGAATTTCAAGATGAAAAAACCAGGCGTAATGGTAGTTTCTTCGTAAAAACTTTGAGCGACATTTTTTTGGACTTCCATATCGTTTCTGAATGAATTCTATTTAGAATAGTTCTAAATTAAAAATCAAAAATTTGATGTGACACCGCTAATTTAGTGGTAAAAATATGACAAATATCATATTTAGGGCATTTTTAACAGCCATCGACATAAAAGATACCGCTTGCGTTATTTTTTTAAAAACAATGCGTTTACATTTGCTCCTGTTTTATATGGAAAACTTAAAAACATATTCTGGCGAGTCACTCGAAGGTAATTTTTACGCCATTGGCCTCAACTACAAAAAGGCAGATGCAGAAATTCGGGGCCACTTCAGTATTAGTGATACTGCAAAAGAAAAAATATTGGTTCAGGCCAAAGCCGAGCATATTCCATCCCTAGCAGTTATTTCTACTTGCAACCGTACCGAACTTTATGGTTTTGCGCAGCATCCGTACCAGCTTATAAAATTGTTATGCGAGCATACCAATGGTACCGTTGAGGAATTTGAAAAAGTGGCTTATATTTATAAAAATCACGATGCAGTCTCACATCTTTTTAACGTGGGTACAGGTTTGGACAGCCAGATTTTGGGCGATTTTGAAATCATCAGCCAATTGCGCAACGCATTTCGCGAAGCAAAAAAGCATGATATAATGAATCCGTTTATGGAGCGCCTCGCAAACGCTGTTATTCAGGCCAGCAAACGTATAAAGAATGAAACTGGTATTTCTTCGGGCGCTACATCGGTAAGCTTTGCTGCAGTACAATACATTATGGCACGCGTGCCCTATATTTCCGAAAAGAATATTCTGCTTTTTGGAACTGGAAAAATAGGTAGAAATACTTGCGAAAACCTTATAAAGCATACCAAAAACGACCATATTACCCTTATAAACCGCACTAAAGAAAAAGCTGAAAAAGTAGCAGGTAAGTTTAATTTGATTGTTAAGGATTATGCCGATATCCAAAGTGAAATTGCCCAAGCCGATGTTTTAATCGTAGCAACGGGCGCGCAGCAACCAACCATTTCAAAAGAGTTGCTATACCTTAAGAGGCCTTTATTGATTTTGGATCTTTCCATTCCGAAAAATGTTTCTGATGATGTATTGGAAAACGAATTGGTAACCTTAGTACATATGGACCACCTGTCTGCGGTTACAGACCAAACTTTGGAACAAAGGGCTGCGCAACTTCCTTTGGCAAAAATGATTATCGTTGAAATAGAAAAGGAATTCAACCAGTGGGCAGATAACCGGAGATTTGCACCTACTATCAAGGCCCTAAAAAATAAGCTTGCTGAAATAAAGGCAGGTGAAATAGATTATCAGCGCAAAAAGATTGACGGCTTCAATGAAGAGCAGGCTGAGATAATCAGTGACCGGCTTATCCAAAAAATAACTACACATTTCGCCAACCACCTTAAAGGTGAAGAAGGCTCTGCCGAAAGTATAGAACTCATAAAAAGGGTTTTCCAACTTGAAACTGCCTAATCTTGAAAAAAACAATCCGCATTGGCACTCGCGACAGTGAACTTGCACTTTGGCAAGCCAAGACCGTAAAATCGAAACTTGAAAATTTAGGGTACACCACCCAGTTGGTTCCCGTAAAATCCGAAGGCGACTTGGTGTTGGACACGCCCCTTTATGAAATGGGCATCACTGGTATTTTCACCAAGACACTCGATGTTGCTATGATTAAAGGTACTGTAGATATCGCCGTACACAGTATGAAGGATGTGCCTACACAATTGCCTACCGGCATTGTGCAAACCGCCGTTTTGGAACGTGCTTCTTCCGAAGATATTTTAGTAACAAAAACTGAGATAGATTTTGAAAAACCCTGTACGATTGCAACGGGAAGCTTACGCCGTCAGGCACAATGGCTGAACCGATATCCACATCATAAAGTTGTGGACTTACGGGGAAATGTAAATACCCGACTTCAAAAATTAAATGATAATGATTGGCAAGGTGCAATTTTCGCCAAAGCCGGTCTCCAAAGAATCAATCTTTTACCAGAAAACTTTATTGAGTTAAATTGGATGCTTCCCGCGCCAGCACAGGGTGCAATGGTTGTTGTGGCGTTGGAGAATGATGAGTTTTGTAAAAAAGCTACTTCAAAATTGAATGATTCCGCTTCCGAAATATGCACACATATAGAACGTGAATTTTTAAGAACCCTTGAAGGTGGTTGTACTGCGCCAATTGGTGCCTTTGCTGAAATTATTGACGATGAGGTTCTCTTTAAGGGCTGTCTGTTTTCATTGGATGGGCAAACAAAGCTTGAAATAGAAAAGAAAGTTTTAACATCAAAGCACAAAAATTTTGGAAAGGATTGTGCTAAATTTATTCTCAATAATGGTGGGGCTGAACTCATGCTTTCTATAAAAAAACAAATGAAATGAGTCTTTGGAAAAAAACTAGCTTGACCAATTTAGTCGTTTGGTTTTTGGATCTTGGCCTACTCGCATTTTTGATTTTTGACTTTGGTTTTGAAAATTTTAAAGATTTCAGACAATACAAACTAATTGTATTGCCAAGTTTGTTATTTGCATTGATAGCATTCAACTTCTACAAATACAACAGATTCCGAAAAGACGCAGATGTAAATAAAAGCAGTAGAATAAATCTATTGATTTTAATATTGCTTATTGTACTGGAAGTGATAATGATTCTCGCCAATTATGAAACATCACTTATAGAAACTTTCTTTAATGCGCGCTATGTTATAGAATATGGCCTGCTCTTTTATTTCTTTATTCGATTAACATTTTTGCTTAGAAAGATTTACAGTATCTATTTTAATCCCGCCATCTTATTTGTGGGTAGTTTTGCGATTATTGCCTTGGCAGGAACGTTTCTGTTAATGCTTCCTAGTGCGACCACACACGGTATTACTTTTACCGATGCGCTTTTTACTGCTACAAGCGCCACTGCAGTTACTGGTTTGATTGTGGTAGATACCGCTAAAGATTTTACACCCTTTGGTCAAACTATTATTATGATTTTGTTTCAATTGGGCGGATTGGGAATGTTGACTTTCACTTCATTTTTTGCCTATTTTTTTAAAAGTGGGGCCTCATTTAAAGAAAGTCTTTATATGAAAGATATTTTAGGGCACGACAAGCTTAATAGTGTTATGCGAACTGTAATGCAGATTGTTTTATTTTCCCTTATCCTTGAGGGCATAGGCGCCTTGCTGGTATATCATTCACTGGCGAATATAGAGTCATTTAAGGATAGAGGATTTTTTGCAGTCTTTCATGCCATCTCCGCTTATTGCAATGCTGGATTTTCGCTGGCTTCAAATGGGCTATATGATACCGGTCTACGATTCAATTATTATATGCAGTGGGTAATCATGGCACTTATTATTTTTGGTGGATTGGGCTACCATATTGCCTATAATGTAATCCAGTATTTAAAAAAGCTGACAACAAATTTATTCAGCAAAAAAAAGGATCGACTTTTTATATCAAGAGTGATTAACCTAAACACGAAGATTGTTCTTTATACCACACTAATTCTCATTACGGCAGGAACAATATTTTTTCTTGTTTCAGAACAGCAAACAAATCTGCTGAACCACCATTCAGCTTTCGGTAAATTTACTACAGCAATGTTCTCTTCGGTAACAGCACGTACTGCAGGCTTTAATACAGTAGATATGGCCAGCTATACAATTCCAGGGGTATTGTTTATGATGTTTTTAATGTGGATTGGGGCTTCTCCAGCTTCTACGGGTGGTGGAATTAAAACATCAACCTTTGCTTTGGCAACATTAAATATTTTTGCGATTGCCAGGGATAAAAAATATATTGAAATTGGTACCCGTAGAATAGCAACCGAAGCCGTACAACGCGCCTTTGCCATAATTTCTATATCTCTGGCCGCAATAGGCACGGGTATTTTACTGTTGCTAATTTTTAACCCAGAATTTTCTCTAATTCAAATTGCATTCGAGGTATTTTCGGCCTTTTCAACCGTAGGGCTTTCTTTGGGAATAACACCACATCTTTCAGAATACAGTAAATATGTAATTATCTTTGTAATGTTTTTCGGTAGAATTGGGTTGCTCAATCTTATGATTGGGTTATTGAAAAGTGTAGGCAAAGCAGAATATACTTATCCAGAAGAAAATATCTTGATAAACTAAATAATGAACCGTTTTAAAGTCAAAGCTATATGAAGGTAGTAGTAATAGGGCTGGGTAATTTTGGAATGTCTTTGGCAATTCATCTTTCCAATACAGGTAATGAAGTAATTGTGGCCGACCGCGATCTACAAAAAATTGAACAAATAAAAGATAAAGTAGCCCACGCCGTCGCTATTGATGCCACAAATGAAAATGCCTACCATTCCTTACCACTCAACAACGCAGATCTTGCAATTATTGCCATAGGAGAACGCAATGGCGCTGCGATAATGAGCACCGCAATTGTAAAAAAATTGACTTCAGCAAAAATAATTGCCCGTTCTACTTCAGCATTGGAAGATACTATTCTAGAAGCCATGGGAGTAGAACAAATAATACATCCTGAACAGGAATATGCTGAAAGATTTACCAAAAAAATAAACCTGAAAGGGAGTATCGATAATTTTGAAATTGACGATGAATATCTAGTCTCTGAAGTTGAGGTATACAAATCTTTGGTTGGCAAAACACTTCAGCAATCTGAGTTTCGCCAAACCTTTAACCTAAATATAATTACGATTATCAGAAAAAAGGAGCATACCAATTTTTTGGGGCGCTCTATAAATAAGCGAGACGTTGTTGGCCTGCCCAGCCCCGATATGAATTTTAAAGATGGAGATATTTTGGTGGTTTTCGGAAAGGATGCAGATATAAAAAAATATTTAAAAAATAATGCCAACGGTCCTATCAACTAAAAACTTAAAAGAGAATCAAAAGCTGCTCTTACTTAATGCTGGAATTTCGTTAGTGCAATACGCTGCCATAAAAATTGATTATTTGCCCATTGAATGCCCTACCAATATCGAAAATGCTATTTTCACAAGCCAAAACGCCGTAAAGGCATTTTTTGAAAATGTATCTTCAAGGGCAATCGATAACTGTTTTTGCGTAGGCAAAAAAACAAAATCAATGTTGGAAGAAAATGGTCAAAATGTGGTAAAAATGACCGAATATGCTTCAGAACTGGCGGATTATTTAGTAAAAAACCATAAAAATGATTCATTTCAATTTTTTTGCGGAAACATCCGAAGCGATGAAATTCCCTCAAAATTGAAAGAAAACAATATTAATTTTAAAGAAGTTGAAGTCTATAAAACAACACTAAACCCAAAGAAATTTGAACGACAGTTTGATGCGGTTCTTTTTTTTAGCCCAAGCGGGGTAAGAAGCTTTGTTTCAGAAAATAAAATAAATAATTCGAAAGCAATTTGCATCGGAAATACAACCGCTTCCGAAGCAAAAATATATACAGAAAACGTGGTAATCGCTAACGCCACAACCGTTGAAAGCGTAATTGCAAAAGCGGTTAATTCATTAAAAAATTATGATTAAAAACGATTTATTCTTAAAAGCCCTGCACGGCGAAACAGTTGAACGCCCGCCCGTTTGGATGATGCGTCAAGCCGGAAGATATTTGCCAGAATTTCAGGAAATAAAAGCCAAATACGATTTTTTCACGCGTTGCCAAACCCCCGAACTAGCCAGTGAAATTACAGTGCAACCAATCCGAAGATACGGAATGGACGCCGCCATTTTGTTCAGTGATATTTTAGTGATTCCGCAGGCAATGAACATTCACGTAGAAATGAAACCAGGCGTGGGACCGTGGCTGCCAGACCCCATCCGTTCTGCGAAAGATTTGGAACGTGTGATTGTGCCAGATATAAACGAAACCCTCGGCTACGTTATGGAAGCCATAAAGATGACAAAGGAAAAATTGAACGATGAAATTCCGTTGATTGGCTTTGCCGGAAGTCCATGGACCATTCTTTGTTATTGCGTGCAGGGGCAGGGCTCCAAAAATTTTGATAAAGCAAAGGAATTCTGTTTTACGCAACCTGTTGTGGCTCACCAACTTCTTCAAAAAATAACCGATACCACCATTTTATATTTAAAGGAAAAAGTAAAAGCTGGCGTAAACGCTGTACAGGTTTTTGACAGTTGGGGAGGCATGCTTTCGCCAACCGATTATCAGGAATTTAGCTGGCAATATATGCAGCAGATTATTGATGCACTTAAAGACGAAACACCCGTAATTGCTTTCGGAAAAGGTTGTTGGTTTGCACTTGATACTATGGCGAAAAGTGGCGCTTCTGCTTTGGGTGTAGATTGGACTTGTTCGCCAAAAAACGCACGTTATTTAACAGGCGGAAAAATTACGTTGCAAGGAAATTTTGATCCAACGCGCCTTTTTAGCCCACCTTCAGAAATAAAAAAGATGGTAAAACAAATGATTGATGAATTTGGAAAAGATCGTTATATCGTAAACTTAGGTCACGGAATTCTGCCAAATATTCCTTTGGAGAACGCAGCTGCTTTTATTGAAGCGGTAAAAGAATACAAACAGGAATAGATGCTGTGGCGGATTTTTAAGAAACTGGATTTCATGCAACTTTTTGCTTTGTCGTGGTTATTTCTTAAAAATCCAAAATATGCCTTTCCCACTATTTTCGCCACAAAACGCTGTATGAACATTGCGTATAAGGAGTACGGCAGTAAACATCATTTAGGAAATCCAGCAAATGCATTTCGGCATGCGCTTTGGGTTATTTTGATTATAAAAAACTGTTTAAAGTGGCAAAGCAATGAGCAAAAAGCGAAAACTTGGGCAAAGAAATTTACAGATTGGCATGAGGATTTTTCACCCAACCAAGCTTTGGAACGAGTAATGGATTTGCACAATAATGCAATGGGAATTCTTTATTTTAATGAATTAAAAGATAAAAATGAAGTTGAAATCGTTTCATTCTTGAAACAAAAAGCTTCCGAAGCGGTAAAGATTTTAACCACTGATGAAGTTGAAAATTTTGAAGATAAACTAGTTTATATCGATTGACAAAGAGCCTAACAGATTTTCAAAATCTGTTGTGTTTGAATTCAATATTATGATTAAAAACATTTTAAAAGGCATAAAAGCATACGCGGGAACTTTCAAGCTTATCAGTAAACTCAGGCTTTGGAAGTACTTCGGCATACCTATGGCCATTAGTTTTTTAACTGCTGCGATAATTGGTTTTTCCGCTTGGGGTTTAAGCGATAATCTGGGCGCTTTTATTTCAAAAATCTGGTTTTGGGAATGGGGCGCTGTAACTTTCAGAACTATCAGTGATTTCATCGGAGCATTGATAATCATTACCTTGGGCATAATACTGTATCGGCATATCGTGATGGCTCTTAGTGCGCCATTTATGAGTCCAGTTTCAGAAAAAATAGAAAAGCATCTCTTCGGAACAGATCATTCTCATCGAAATACATCAAATGCTGAGCAACTTTGGCGCGGCATTCGCATAAACGTTCGAAATTTAGTGATGGAGCTATTACTGACAATCCCCATAATTTTAATAGGTTTTATTCCTGTTGTAGGAATAATTTCTTCGGTACTTTTGTTTCTCGTCCAAAGCTATTATGCAGGTTTCGGAAATATGGATTATACTTTGGAAAGGCATTTTAAATATTCGGAAAGTATTCAATTTGTAAGCAAAAATAAAGGTTTGGCTGTTGGAAACGGAATGGTTTTTATGCTGATGCTGTTGATTCCGGTAATTGGAATTATTTTAGTACTGCCACTTTCGGTAACGGCTGCCAGTACTGAAACTTTAAAGGTTTTGGAAAGTACAAAATCGCTTCAGAAAAAGATATGATGAAAGAAAAGTTTGTAGCATATATCAAAAACTTACAGAACGAGATTACTTCTGCTCTGGAATCCATCGACGGAAAAGCAAAATTCAAAGAAGACAAATGGATTCGTAAAGAAGGCGGTGGCGGGCAAACCCGTGTGATTGAAAACGGTGCGGTTTTTGAAAAAGGCGGCGTAAATATCAGCGAAGTGCATGGGAAATTGCCCGAAAGCATGCAACAGTATTTTGGAGTAAAGGATGCTAATTTTTTTGCTTGTGGACTCAGTTTAGTCCTTCATCCAAAAAACCCGATGGTGCCAACGGTTCATGCAAATTGGCGTTATTTTGAAATGTACAATTCCGAAGGAGAACTTGTAGACAGCTGGTTTGGCGGCGGACAGGATTTAACGCCGTATTATCTGTTTGAGGAAGATGCAAAGCACTTTCACTGGGTTTGTAAAACCGCTTGTGATAAACACAATCCTGAGTTTTACGAAACTTATAAAAAGCGTTGTGATGAGTACTTTTGGAACGCACATCGTAATGAGGCCCGCGGCATTGGCGGTCTATTTTTTGATTATCTGAAAGCTTCCGAGGAAATGACAATGGAGGACTGGTACAATTTTGTAACCGAAGTTGGTGATAGCTTTTTGGAGTGTTATATTCCAATTGTTCAAAAGAGAAAGGACATTCATTATTCCGATACGAATAGAAATTGGCAGGAAATACGCCGCGGACGCTATGTAGAATTTAATCTTGTACACGATAAAGGCACGCTTTTCGGCTTAAAAACCAATGGTCGGATTGAAAGTATTTTGATGAGTTTGCCACCCCATGTGCAATGGCGCTATGATTATCATCCTGAATCAGGAAGTGAAGAAGAAAAATTAATTGAAGTATTGAAACATCCACGAAATTGGTTTCAAAGTTAAAAGCTTAAAGTTAAAAGCTTAAAATATGGTTGATTATAGAAATTATTTAGTTTGGCAAAAATCTCATCGGTTAGTGATTGATATATATAAAGCCACAGCTTTATTTCCAAAAAGCGAACAGTTCAATTTTGTATCACAAATAAACCGGGCAGCACTCTCTGTGCCAGCAAACATTGTAGAAGGTTGTGGGCGTGAAACGTAGAAAGAGTTGATTCGATTTTTATATATCTCCTCGGGCTCAGTTCACGAATTAGAATATTTAATATATGCAGCAACAGAACTTAACTTTATTGAAAATGATTTATCAAAAAAATTGTTAGCTGAAATTTCAGAAATAAAGAAAATGCTTTATGCATTGATTCAAACAATTAAAAAACAGCTTTAAAACTTTTCGCTTTAAGCTGTAAACTTTAAACTATACTTATGTACCCACTAAGAAGAAACCGAAGATTGCGAACCAATGAAAGCATGCGAAGCCTCGTTCGTGAAACAATTATAAGCCCAAATGATTTTATCGTGCCATTATTTGTTGTAGAAGGGAAAGGTATAAAGGAGGAAATAGCCTCGATGCCGAATTACTACAGATTGAGTTTGGATTTGCTTGAAAAAGAAGTAAAAAATCTTTGGAGCCTTGGCCTGAAATCGGTTTTACTTTTTGTGAAAGTGGATGATAAATTGAAGGATAATAGCGGAAAAGAGGCTTTAAACCCTGACGGACTGATGCAGCGCGCCATTAAAACGGTGAGGGGTGCAGTTCCTGAAATGATTGTAATGACCGATGTGGCTTTGGATCCTTTTTCTGTTTATGGACACGACGGAATTATTTCGGAAGGAAAAATAATCAATGACGATACAAATGCTGTTTTGGCAGAAATGGCCCTTAGCCACGCCAAAGCTGGAGCCGATATAGTTGCACCTAGCGATATGATGGATGGCCGTATTTTTGAAATAAGAACCTTGCTTGAAGATGAAGGTTTCTGCGATACGGGAATTATGGCGTACAGCGCCAAATATGCCTCGGCGTTTTATGGTCCATTCCGCGATGCTTTGGATTCTGCACCTGTGGATGTAAAAGATATTCCAAAGGATAAGAAAACTTACCAAATGGATTACGGCAACCGTGAGGAAGCCATCCGAGAAACTTTAATGGATATTGATGAAGGTGCAGATATTGTGATGGTAAAACCGGGACTTTGCTATTTGGATATTGTTCGTGAAATAAAGGACGCAGTAAATGTTCCTGTAGCTGTTTATCAAGTCAGCGGCGAGTATGCGATGCTAAAAGCCGCAGCGGAAAAAGGTTGGCTTGACCACGATGCTGTAATGTTGGAACAAATTACTGCTATTAAAAGGGCAGGCGCTTCACTTATTGCCAGTTACTTTGCCAAGGATGTTGTAAAACTGATTAATTAGCAAAATTTTATCTTTCCGAATTCAATTTTCACATACATTTGCGGCGTGAAACATGTTGAAAAACATATAGGCAGATTATTATTTTCGATTGCCATTACTTTGGTATTCGGGAATGTAGCTTTTGCGAGTAAAGCGATTGCTGATAGTAACAGGAATGCTGTTATTTCTGAGTTTCAGAATGATAATCAAAAGCCATTACTTTTTAATGAAATTTCCGTTGGCGAGGTTTCGCAAATAGTTTCTCAGAATGAATATTTGGGACTCGGATTGTTTGGAACTTTTTATTCCAATCAAGATTTTTCATATGCTCGCGCCTCTTCTTCAGTTAATGCTTCTTATTCCATAAAGGACAAACGGAAGCTTATCTTCAGGCACTTGTTTCCATTCCATTTTTTTTGGTGATCTGTTGAGTTTGTTCCGTTTTGTTTGGATTCGTTTCCAAGCATTTTCTTATTCAAATTTATTCATCTAAAAATTAATCATTATGGAATTTAACACCACCCTAGTTGGGGTAATTATATTGTTATTAATATTTGTGCCTGTGGGCTATCTAATCTTGAACACTACTAGTGAAAACAAAAAGGCAAAGAAGACCGTATCACAACTTTCAAAAAGCAAGGGCTTACAAGTAAACAATTTAGAAGTAATAGGCAATTGTGTAATTGCTGTTGATGAGGCTTCAAAAAAACTTGTATACTCTTCAAAAACAAACCCGAGCGGGGATTTTAAGATTATTGATATGACTGAAGTTCGCGATTGCCGTGCCAAGAGTATAAAGCAGACTGACAAAACCCTTGATTGGGTAGGCTTGGAGCTAGTTGAAAAAACGGGCAGAGTAGATATTCCTTTTTATATGGAAAACGATGAGGAAGGCTATACAAAAGATCCGTTTGTATGTCTTCAGGACGCAAAGCGTTGGGAGACAACATTAAGGCCGCTTTTAAAAGCCTCTTAGTTGATTTTTGATAAAGAAACCGCCGAAATGGCGGTTTTTTTATGCAATTAACAAAGTGTTACGGAGAAATGAGTTTTTAAATCTTTATTTTAGATGAAAATTTCGAAAACCAACTATGACCTTACTGATTGTTTATGCGCTGCTTTCCATATTCTTTTCCTTTTTATGCTCTATACTGGAAGCCGCACTGCTCAGCTTTACGCCCACATATTTGCGGATGAAGACCAAAGCTGGAAAAGCGTATGCCACCACGCTTACCAATTTTAAAAAAGATATTGACAAGCCTTTAATAGCCATACTTACCCTAAACACTATTGCGCACACCGTGGGTGCAATCTTGGTAGGCGTTCAAGCCGAAAAATTACCTTATAAAGTTGAGCTATGGGGAATGAACATCGTGGGAATTGTTTCAGCAATCATGACGATGCTTATTTTGATAGTTTCTGAAATTATTCCAAAAACCATTGGCGCCACCTATTGGAAAAAGTTGGGTCCCTTTACCGCCATGTTTTTAAACTTTATAATCTTTCCCTTAAAATATACGGGAATCCTTTGGTTGCTAATGTTAATTACACGTTTGGTAGGTAAATCAGCACACGTGAGTACGATGAGTCGTGAAGAGTTTATGGCCATAACCGATGCCGCCGAGGAAGAAGGCGTTTTTGAGGAAAGTGAGACTACCGTTATAAAAAACCTGCTTGTTTTTAAGAGCGTTCACGCAAAGGATGTAATGACGCCCTTCACTGTTGTTACGCTAGAAGATGAGACCACGAGCTTAGACGAGTTTCATCAAAATCATAAAAGTCTTCGGTTTTCAAGAATTCCAGTGTATAAAAACAAGACCCATAATATTACAGGTTTTGTACTTCGGGATGATGTATTGGAGGAAATTGTGGAAGAACGTGGCGATAAACTTTTAAGTGATTTAAAAAGGGAGATTTTTGTTGTTTCAGCAGAAAAACCAATTCCAGAACTTTTTGAAACATTTATCAAACAGCGCGTGCACATAGCATCTGTAGTGGATGATTTTGGAAACACTATAGGAGTGGTGACTATGGAAGATATTATTGAAACCCTACTGGGGCTTGAAATTATGGACGAGAGCGATAGCATTGAAGATATGCAATTACAAGCTCGGAAAAACTGGGAGCGCCGTGCAAAACGCATGGGGATAGAAATTAATAAGGACCTTGAAATAGAGCGTGACGATGAAGGCGATTAAATATGAAGATTATGTGGATACCCCAATAGGCATACTCATGTTATCTTTTAATGAAAAGTTTGATTTGGTCTCTGCCATCTTTCCCGAAGAAGAAATAACACTGCCCGTAGCCAATGGTTTTGGGACTGAGGAAATACAACAGATAAAGAAACAGTTTGAGGAATACTTCAACGGCACCCGAAAAAGCTTTAATATGAAACTTTCACCCGAGGGAACAGAGTTCCAAAAAAAGGTCTGGAGTGAACTTTTAAACATTCCGTATGGCAAAACTGCAACCTATCAACAAATGGCCAATACATTAGGTGATCCAAAAGTGATTCGCGCTGCGGCTTCGGCAAATGGTAAAAACCCTATATCCATTGTTATTCCGTGTCATCGGGTTATTGGTAGCGACGGTTCGCTTACGGGTTATGCCGGCGGTCTGCACCGAAAAAAATGGTTACTGGAACACGAAAACCCTAGTGCGCAACAATCCCTTTTTTAAATGAAACGGTTTTTAAAGTTTGTAAAGTGGATTCTAATGTTGCTATTGATAGCAGTTTTAGGGCTTTACATCACAGGATATGGATATATCTTAAAGGGAATTTGGGTAGTTTATTTGCACGGCCACACCACTGCCTATATAGATGATTTTAAATTTTTTGAAACAGAAGAAATTCCTGCAAGCACCATTCCGCAGCCATGGCCTATTCATAAAATGTATAATACTGTTGAGCCTACCCAAGCACTTTCAGAAATAAATGATACGCTCGGGACAATTGCCTTTTTGGTGATAAAAAACGATAGTATTTGGTTTGAAAAGTATTTTGACGGCTTCGGAAAGAACTCCCAAACCAATTCCTTTTCCATGGCTAAAAGTATTACTTCCGCTTTGCTGGGAAAGGCGATAAATGATGGCTATATAAAAAGTTTGGAGCAACCCGTGGGCGACTTCTATCCACAATTTTCGGGTACGGATATGACGGTTGGCGACCTTTCATCTATGGCCTCTGGGTTAAATTGGGACGAGTCATATTTTAACCCTTTCGGTATGACTGCACAGGCATATTACGATGATGATTTGGCGGAAATTATTTTGAAGCTGAAAGTGGTGGATACCCCTGGTAAGAAATTCACCTATTTAAGTGGGAATACTGAACTTTTGGCGATGGTAATTCAAAAAGCTGCAAAAAAACAGTTGGCAGCTTATTTATATGAAAGCTTTTGGCAACCTATGGGGGCCGAAAATTCTGCACTGTGGCAAATTGATGATGAAGAAAACAGGTTGGTAAAAGCGTATTGCTGCATCGGAAGCAATGCACGGGACTTTGCACGTTTCGGGAAATTGTATAAAGATTATGGAAAATGGAATGGCGAACAAATTTTAGACTCTGCATTTGTGGCAAAATCCATTACGCCGAGATTTTCCGACAGTCCTGAATACGGTTATGGGTTTTGGTTGAGCGATTTTTTAGACAAGAAAATATTTGTGATGCGTGGTATCCTTGGGCAGTACGTAATTGTGATTCCAGAGGATGATTTGATAATAGTTCGATTGGGACATCAGCGTGGAAATAAAACCGGCATGCCTTTTAGCTCAGATTTTTATGTTTATGTAGATGAGGTATATAAAATGCTTGGTCAAAATCAATAAATTTTGTAGCTTTAAATTTCTCCCCGATTGAAATTTTCTATTTATGATAAAGCGAATAAACCTGGAGCATATCCTTTTTTTGGATATTGAGACCGTTCCGCAGCACGAAAATTTTGATGAATTGGATGATACCGCCAAAACGCTTTGGGAACTGAAAAGTCAGTATCAAAGAAAAGATGAGGTTTCTGCGGAAGACTTTTACGAACGTGCCGGTATTTGGGCAGAGTTTGGAAAAATTGTCTGCATATCCGTCGGTTATTTTGTTTTAAAGGGAGATGTCCGCAACTTTCGGGTTACCAGTTTTCACGGTGATGAAGTTAAGATTTTGAAGGATTTTAAAAGTCTTTTGGAAACCCATTTCAACAGACCGCAACATTTACTCTGTGCGCACAACGGGAAAGAATTTGACTTTCCTTACATTGCTCGACGGATGATTATCAATGGTATGGACATCCCATTCAAATTGGACCTTTTCGGAAAAAAACCTTGGGAGGTTCCGCACTTGGATACGTTGGAACTTTGGAAGTTCGGTGATTATAAAACATTTACTTCTCTTAAATTGATGGCACACGTTTTGGGCATTCCTTCGCCAAAAGATGATATAGACGGTAGCCAGGTTCGCAGTGTTTATTATGAGGAAAAAGATATCGACAGAATAATCACTTATTGTGAAAAAGATACTGTTACGGTAGCACAAATTTTCCTTAGGCTTCGTAATGAAAATATGTTGCATGAAAGTGAAATACTTTCCGTTTAATATGTTGATTATTGAAGTGTTACACCATTAAGGTTTTCATTATAAATTTTAGTAGCTTTACCTACCACATTCAAAATATACTTTTATGACTATTTCAAAATTTATCCCAAAATCATTTTTGATACCTATCTTAGCTGCACTTCCTCTTTTTATATCTTGTAAGGATGAGAAAAAGGTAGAAGAGAAGGATCCAGCAGTAACACAGGAGGCAACGCTTGAGCAAAAGAAACAGGCTTTACAGAATGTTGCACCTACTTCCACTACCACAATCAATGCTAGCAATAACGGAGGCGCCGTAAATCCGCCCCACGGACAGCCGGGCCACGATTGTGCCATTCCTGTTGGTGCGCCTTTGAACGGAGCCTCGGGAAGCACCAATGCCACCCCCACGACCAATAAAGCGAATGCCGTGCCGGCATCTATTTCTGGTAAAGGTGTAAACCCGCCCCACGGGCAGCCAGGCCATAGATGTGATATAAAAGTGGGTGATCCGCTATAAAAATATTTTTTTAAAAGAAAATCGGCCCATTTCAATTTTGAAATGGGCCGATTTAATTATCAATATTAACTAACTATTCTTTTATAAAACGTTTCATCATTTTGTTGCTATCAGTATTTATTTCAAGCATATAAACACCGCTTTGCAATGTAGAAACATCCAAACTTTCAGTATAGGTACCTTTGCCCACAATTTGACCCATAACATTATAGATTACGTAATCTTTTCCTGTTCCTTCTACTAAGGAAATATTTAGCGTATGCTTAGCAGGGTTTGGGTAAATAGACATAGCAGTACTGTTGAAATCTGTACCTCCAGTGATACCTTGGTTAAAAGAATTACTGATTATTACTGTATAATCCTCCACTTCTCCATAGCTGAAAGTTTCACAAGGAGACTGAGAAGCGTTATATTTCATAGAGACCCTCATCCTGGTAGCACCTGTTAGGGCAGATGTGGGAACATTGAATGTTGCACTCAATGTTGCACTGCTCGAAGATGAACCGCTTACTACCAATTCATTTGAATCAAATGTACCGTTTTGGTTAAAATCTACCCAAATCCTCCAATATTCCCGATAGCTACTACCTGAAAAACCTGCACTTATCTGAATAGTGTTTGAACCATAGGGCAAGTTTGCTGAAATATTGGTATTGTCCTTATAACCTCCATCATTGCCCGAAGGATTATTCATATTGTTTAATTTTACTAGGTCAATCCACTCATAGCTCGAGTTGTTTCCTTTTGATGCACAATACGTAACTGTATTTGAAAGCGTAGTAACGTTTACAGTGTTACTGAAACCCGAATTATTACCGGCCGCATCATGGGCGCGAACTTTAAAGGAATAAGCTGTAGCCGGAGAAAGTCCAGTAATGCTTGTAGATGTGCCTGTAACGCTTCCTAAGTTTGTACTGCCCTGGAAAACATCATAGCCTGTTACCCCCACATTGTCTGTGGAAGCATTCCACGAAAGTGTAAGTGTGGTTTGGGTTACATTTGAAGCTGCTAAACTTGAAGGCGCTGTAGGAGCTTGCGTATCTGGAGCACCCGCACCCAAATTGATGGTATAATCTTCTACTTCACCATAGCTGAAAGTTTCACAAGATGTTGGAATTCCGTTGTATTTCATCGAAACCCTCATTCTTGTTTCTCCACCAACCGTGCCAGATGGTACTGTAAACGTTCCACTGTTTGGAGTGTCTTTTGAAGCGGCTTTTGACCAAACCAATTCTCCAGCATCACCAAAATCTTCATCCCCGTTATAATCAATCCACACGGCATAACCTTCATTGTAGATAGTTCCAGTCCAAGTAGGCGTAACGGTAATGGTATAAGTTGCCCCTTCATTCAAAGTTGTAGAAATACTCGTAAAGTCTGAATAGAATTGTGCGCCAGAGGCATTGTTGATAGTGTTTAGCTGTACACGGCTTATGTATTCATCGTTTACATTGTTACCCTGTGAAGCACAATAGCTGCTTCCGCCACCGCCGCCGTAAGGAGCGCCAACGCCTACTGCATACCAAGCGTTTGTAGTTGCAATTTCCTCTGGACTATCTGCCCCATAAAGATCTCTCGCCGCTTGAATAGCGCCATTTCTGGCATCGCTGTACTGTGAGTTTGAATTTAAATAAACTGTAAGGTTCCTATAGGCAATTGCAGCTGCTTTGTCCATCCCGATTCCTGTAACATTATAGCTGTTTCCTAAATCGTTCGTACCGCTTTTACCTACGGTTAAAATATAAAACCAGAAGTTCTGTACTCCAGAATTAATATGTACCCCTCCATTATCACCTGATCCGGAATACCAGTTGGTTCCCAAATATGTGTCGGGATCGCCATACGCATTAGGATTGCTCATGGAGCGAAGTGCTCCACCACTTCCGCCAGCGCCAATGTCATCACCCATTAGCCAATCATTTGTGCCAGAAGCAAACTTTTCAATGGATTCGCCAAAAATGTCTGAAAAGGATTCATTCAAAGCTCCAGACTGGTAGCTGTAAACAAGGTTTGCTGAATATTCGGTAACTCCGTGGGTAATCTCGTGGCCGCAAATATCCAAGGATACCAATGGGCCATAGTTTACGCCATCACCATCGCCATAGGTCATTCGGCTACCGTCCCAAAATGCATTTACATAATTTGAGGAATAACTAACGTATGATTTTATTACTGCTCCAGCATTATTATAGGAATTTCTTCCGTGTTTTTGGCTGTAATATTTGTGTGTACGCTCTGCTCCAAAATGCGCTTGAACACCAGTTGGATTGGAGGTAAAATTGGTCGAATTACTAGTTACATCAACTGCATTGTTGTAATTAGTACTATTGTTCAAATCAAATGTTTGTATTCCATTACCGTCAGCGGTTTGACGCAGACGGTATGGGCCAGAAGCATTATCGGCAGTAAAGGAAACGGTACCATTATATAGACTGGTTCCTGTAGCGGGTACATTTGCATGGTGAATACGCTTATTTTCAAAAATAAATTGCCCCGTATTTGCATCAATATAAACATCGGCTCTATAAAGCGGTGCCGTTGCATAAATATCAAACTTATAAGCAAGTCGGTTTGTTTCAGAAATATTTTTCATTGCAGGGAAAATTACCAATTCACCGGTGGGTTTTTGATAATCTGCCAATGCTGCTTCCGAAGTATTTTGCCACATATATTTTGTAGCGCCCACATGTGCCAAGGCACTGTTTAAAGCCTGTGGGCCATTTATGGAAGGTGTAACGTTAAAGTCATCAGCAATGGGGGAGTATGCTGAATTTAAAGTTTGTACCATACCATTTTTGCTGCTCAGCGTAACGGTTGCAAATTCTACTTTTAAACCCTTAAAATACTGTTGCATTTTTTGGTGTATAAACCCTAATGGGTCTTGTTCTTGTTTTAGCGTAGTGAAGGAGGTTTGTGGGGATGGATTTAAAACTTCCTTGAAAATTTGAGTAGAGTTTTGAAGCGAATACGATTGTGAGGCATCAAAAACCATTAGACGTGGTGGTTGCTTTACGTTTCTCTTTTCATCATTTTTGTTTTGGGCAGAAACCACTGCCGAAAAAGCAAAAATTAAAAGTGTGAATAGAAAAACGAACTTGTTAATTTTTTTCATAATAAATAAGATTTAGTGAATAAATAGATTTGTTGTTATGTTAAACAACTCTTAAATGAACGATTATTTTAGATAAAATGAAATTTTATTCGATGAAATACAGTTAAAGTTTTGATATTCCCTTTTATCATATCTTTGAAATTATGAATAGAACACCGTTGTTATCAGTGAAGGAACTTACAGTTTCCTTTGGAAATAAGAAGAAGCTTATTGAAGTATTGCATAGTATTACCTTTAATGTTTTCGAAAATGAAATAGTGGGGATAGTTGGCGAATCTGGATCCGGCAAATCGGTCACATCACTTTCCATCATGGGGTTATTGCCAAAAAAGCAAGCAAATCTTTCTGGAAATCTCCTTTTTGAAGAAAAAGAATTACTAAAAATTACCGAAAAAGAGTTTCGAGGTATAAGAGGAAAGGAAATAGCAATGATTTTTCAAGAACCCATGAGTGCTTTAAATCCTTCCCTCAAGTGTGGTTTTCAGGTTTCCGAAATACTTCGGCTTCATTTAAGGATGAATGCTTCAGAAGCAAAAAAGGAAACCATTTCATTATTTGAAAAAGTGAAATTGCCCCGTCCAGCAGAAATTTACAACAGTTATCCGCACCAGATAAGCGGCGGGCAGATGCAGCGGGTTATGATAGCAATGGCTATTGCCTGCAAGCCCAAATTGCTTATTGCCGACGAGCCAACAACAGCTCTCGACGTAACCGTTCAAAAGGAAATTCTTTCGCTTTTGAGATCTATTCAGCAAGAAAAAAAAATGGCCATGATTTTCATCTCGCACGATTTGAGTCTCGTTTCTGAGATTGCCGATAGGGTTGTTGTAATGTATAAAGGCGATATTGTTGAAAATGCAACTACTGAAGAGATATTCAAAAAAGCAAAGGCAGAATATACCAAAGCACTTTTGGCATCACGGCCTTCTCTGAATGTACGTTTGGCAAAATTACCCACCATTGCTTCAATTGCCGATAAAAGTTTTAAACCCCGAGAAGTAAAACCAGCGGAGCGGGCGAAAAGACATAAAAATATTTATACAAAAAAACCAATTTTGGAGATTTCCAATTTGGAAAAATATTATTTCAGCAATGTAGGATTATTTGGAAAAAAAGAAATTGTTAAGGCAGTAGACGATATTAGCTTCACTGTTTTTGAAGGCGAAACCCTAGGTCTTGTGGGCGAATCGGGCTGTGGAAAATCTACCTTGGGGAGAACCATTCTTCAGCTTGAAAAAGCTACTGGCGGAAGTATAAAATATAGAGAAAAGGAACTCACGAAACTTTCAACGAGCGAAATACGAAGCCTTCGCAAAGAAATACAGATTATATTTCAAGATCCTTATTCATCCCTCAACCCGCGTTTGATGATAGGACAGGCCCTCATAGAACCGATGGAAGTGCACGGTTTGTGTAAATCAACAAAAGAAAGAAAAGAAAGGGTATTGTCACTACTTGAAAGGGTAGGACTTAATGCAAGTTATTTTTACCGCTATCCGCACGAACTTTCGGGTGGGCAACGCCAGCGGGTGGGCATTGCACGAACGATTGTGGTAGAGCCTAAGCTGGTAATTTGTGACGAGTCTGTTTCGGCTTTGGATATTTCGGTGCAGGCGCAGGTTTTGAACTTACTCAACGAACTGAAAAATGATTTTGGCTTTACCTATATATTTATATCCCATGATTTGGCAGTGGTAAAATATATGTCGGACCAACTCTTGGTTATGAACAAGGGAAAAATTGAGGAATTGGGCGATGCCGATGAAATTTATGAAAATCCCCAAACAAATTATTCAAAAAAACTTATTGAAGCGATACCCAAGGGAATTTAGAAATTTAAAATATAGAATAAAAAAACCCGTTCTAACCTCACTAAGAACGGGTTTAATAATTTATCTGTGTTAATGACAGATTTGGGGCATAAACAACCATAAAAAAAGATCAGACCAATAAAAACACTTTTTTAAAAATGAAAAGCACATTTAGTACCAATTCTTTTGTGCTTTTAAATGATCTAATTACTTTTTCCATATGAGGTTAAGTTGGTAAGATTTGGGTCTGCTAAGATGAAAACAATTTTCAAATAAAGCGATAAAAAGCATATAAATTCGATGAAATGCACTAAAATTTAACATTTACCCTCTTTTATTCCCTTTTTTAACATAAAAAAACCATGTCAGCGCATGGTTTTTGAATCATAAAAGTTGAGCAAATATTAAAATTTCATCTCTTTAATTTCTCCATTCACTATCAAATTACCTTCTGTAGCTTTTTGAATTTCTTCAACTGAAACCCCTGGAGCGCGCTCAAGTAAATGAAATTTTCCATCCTTAATTTCCAAGACCGCAAGATTTGTCACTATCTTTTTTACACAATTTACACCCGTAAGTGGCAAAGTGCACTCTTTTAATAGTTTTGATTCGCCTTCGCGGTTGGTGTGCATCATCGCTACAATAATATTTTCGGCAGATGCTACGAGGTCCATGGCTCCGCCCATTCCTTTAACCATCTTCCCTGGTATTTTCCAATTCGCAATGTCGCCGTTTTGTGAAACCTCCATCGCTCCCAATATCGTTAAATCTACGTGTTGGCCGCGAATCATCCCGAAACTCATTGCCGAATCAAAAAAGGATGCACCGGGTAATGCCGTAATGGTTTGCTTTCCCGCATTTATCAAATCTGGATCTTCTTCGCCCTCAAAAGGAAAAGGACCCATCCCGAGAACTCCGTTCTCACTTTGGAATTCCACACTTATATCGTCGCGTACAAAGTTTGCAACTAATGTTGGGATACCAATTCCTAAATTCACGTAGTAACCGTCCTTTACCTCTTTTGCAATGCGTTGTGCTATTTGTTCTTTTGAAAGTGCCATTAGTTTCTTTTTCTTACCGTTAGTTGCTCAATTCTTTTTTCATACTTCTCTCCTTGAAATATCCGCTGGACAAAGATTCCTGGGATATGGATTTGATTTGGATCTAATTCCCCAGCGGGAACTAATTCTTCCACTTCGGCAACGGTAATTTTTCCGGCACCGCACATAGCTGGGTTGAAGTTTCTTGCGGTTCCTTTAAAGATAAGGTTTCCTGCTTCATCACCTTTCCAAGCTTTTACAAACGAGAAATCTGCCTCAAAAGCTTTTTCCATAACGTGCATTTTTCCGTGGAATTCCCGGGTTTCCTTTCCTTCGGCTACCTCGGTTCCATAACCGGCAGGCGTATAAAAGGCAGGAATGCCACTTCGGGCAGCTTCGCAGCGTTGTGCCAAGGTGCCTTGGGGAATGAGTTCAACCTCCATTTCACCACTTAGCATTTGGCGTTCAAACTCTGCATTTTCACCTACATAAGAAGAAATCATTTTCTTAATTTGATGTTTTTTCAGCAGAAGGCCAAGCCCAAAATCGTCAACCCCGGCGTTGTTTGAAATACAGGTTACGTTCTGAACATTTCGTCTTACCAATTCTGAAATAATATTTTCTGGGATGCCGCAGAGACCAAAGCCGCCGAGCATAAAAGTCATTCCGTCTTCAATGCCTTCGCAAGCTTCGCGGACGTTTGCAACTGTCTTTTTTATCATTTTTTAAATTTTCTGAAAATTACAAAATTTCAACCTATAAAAAAACCTCACAGGTTTTGAAAACTTGTGAGGTTTGCTTTTAATCAAAGAAGGTTTTTAAAAATCAAATTCATCCGGAATTTCCTCTACATCAGGATTTCCTTCACGCCATTTGGAACAATCAGTTTCAATGGAAAGATTTGCCGGGCGTTTAAAATTTCCAGTGGAAACGTCAAGATCTTCATCGGCATAACAACTCTTCATGTACATAGCCCAAATGGGCAACGCCATTGTAGCACCCTGTCCGTAGGCAGTTGACCCAAAGTGGGTGGCGCGATCATCGCCTCCCACCCAAACGCCAGTAACCAAGTTTGGAACCATGCCCATAAACCAACCATCACTGTTGTTCTGGGTAGTTCCTGTTTTACCGGCAATAGGGTTTTTGAAATCGTATGGGTAGCCTGTAACCGCTTTTTTATAAACTGGAGAGCCTGTGGCCCAAGTGCCTCTCAATCTAGCTCCCGAACCTGACTGTGTTACCCCTTCCATCAAACTTACCGTTACATAAGCAGTTTCATTGCTGATAACGTCTTTGGTTTTTGGAACATTTTGATAAAGAACGGTGCCGTTTTTATCTTCTATTCGCTGAATTAAAATGGGCTCTACATACACCCCTTCATTTGCGAAAGTGCTATAAGCACCAACCATTTCATATACGGAAACATCGGGGGTACCCAACGCTATGGAAGGTACTGCGGGCATATTTTCAGTATCTACGCCCATCTTAGCAACTAAGTCTATAACAGGTTCTGGCCCCACACGATCTATTAATCGTGCTGTAATGGTATTTATGGAATTTGCCAATGCATACTTTAAAGTTACCATGCCGCCATAACCGCCTCCAGCATTTTTAGGTGCCCAAGGTTTTAACAAATTATGTTTACCCGCCGGAATGGTATACATAGTATTGGGTAAGGTATCACAAGGCGACATATGCATTTGGTCTATGGCGGTGGCATATACAAAAGGTTTAAAGGTGGAGCCTATCTGACGCCTTCCTTTTTTTACCATATCATATTTAAAGCGTTTGTAGTCAATGCCGCCTACCCAAGCTTTTACTTCTCCTGTTTGAGGGGTCATGGACATCATTGCTGCCTGTAAAAAAGATTTGTGATAACGAATGGAGTCCATAGGGGTCATTACAGTATCTATTTCACCTTTCCAAGAAAAAACACGCATAGGAATTTTCTTTTTAAAGCTTTTAATAATTTCTTCCTCGCTTTTTCCCTGTTTTGTCATTTCGCGCCAACGGTCACTTTTGCGCATGGCTGAGTTTAATATTCCTTCCGTCTCTTTTTCAGTGATATCACGAAATGGTGCTGTTTTATTGTTTTTGTTCTGTTCGTCAAATGCTTCCTGTAAATGGGCTATATGTTTTTTTACTGCTTCTTCGGCATATTCCTGCATTTTACTATCTATGGTTACATATACCTTTAAACCATCTTGATAAATATTGTATTTGCTCCCGTCCGGTTTAGGATGTTCCTTAATCCAATCTTCCATAAAATGGCGTGCATATTCACGGAAATAAGTGGCGCTCCCTTCATCATGACCTTGTGGAGTGAATTTTAAATTCAACGGTAAGGCTTGAAGCGAATCCATTACTTTTTCTGAAATGAAATCATACTTTTCCATTTGGGCCAAGACCACATTTCTCCTTTCCAAAACCAATTCCGGTCTTCGGTTGGGATTAAAAAGCGAAGAATTTTTGAACATACCCACAAGCATGGCGGCTTCAGCAGTTGTCAATTGCGAAGGTGACTTGTCAAAATATATATTTGCGGCACTCTCAATCCCTACGGCCTGATTTAGAAAGTCGTACTCGTTAAAGTACATCGTGATTATTTCCTCTTTGGTGTAACGACGTTCCAAACGGGTGGCAATAATCCACTCTTTTACTTTTTGAATAACTCGCTCTAATTTGTTTGATGCCCTCTGGTCTGTAAAGAATAATTTCGCCAACTGTTGGGTTATGGTACTGGCGCCCCCGCGGCTACCCAAAAATGCGACAGCGCGTATGGTTCCTCTTCCATCAATACCCGAGTGGTCATAAAAGCGCACATCTTCTGTTGCTATCAAAGCATTAACTAAATGGTCGGGTAGACTGTCAAAGGGAACGGGTGTTCTGTTTTCTTTATAAAATTTCCCAATGGTTTTTCCATCGGAAGAAATAATCTCCGTTGCAAGATTTTTTTCAGGATTCTCAAGGCTGGTTTCGTCGGGAAGGCTTCCAAATACGCCCCACGAAGCTAAAAGAAAGAATAATATAATTAATAAAATGAAGCCAGCAAATAGCTTCCAAAATGTTCTGATGTGATGGCTCACATCAGCTTGTGTTTTCTTTTTCGGGGATGTCTTTTTTTTCGTTGCCATATTTTTTACTGTTTGGAGGCTTCTTCAATACTGATGCCAACATCTGTAATGCCTTCGAGTTTTGTAACGCCCTCCACATCGCCATTATTGCGCATTGCTTGGGCTATGTCTACCGTATAAGTGCCTTCTTCAAAAAACTGAACATTCTCTTTATACCAAAGCTTGTTTTCCTTAACAGCCCCAATGCCTTGCCCCATCCAGGAGCCATCGGGATTGGCCATTCGGTATTCCAGCGTATCGGTTACGGTTTTGCCGTTTGGAAAATTCATATTTACTATCAAAAATAAATTGTTGTATTTATAATCGTTTGTATTTCTGACATTTAAAAAGAGATTATACTTTTTAAGTGAATCCAGTTGCGGAATTTTAAATTCAACCACTTCTTCAGCACCCCAATGCCCCTCCATGGCTTTAACTTCACTGAACACAGTGTCCGACTCACAAGAAACGAGCAACACTGCAGTCAAAAAAAGTGCCAATAGCTTATTCATTTTTAGAAGGCTTTCTGTTTCTGTTTTGGTTTCCTGATTTATTTCTGGGCTTCCCGCCAGATTTTTTGCGTTGGCCGTCTTTCGGCGTATTTCCTGCTACCGATGCTTCTGCTTTGCCGCGTTTTTTGTTTCTATTTTTATTTCTACGCTTTTTGCTTTTTTGCTTCGGTTGGTCAAAACGCGTTAAACTATCTTGGCCCACTACATTGCTAAACGGTTCTTTTTCGGCTTTTGGCGCTTCCATTATAAATTCCTCCAGCGCCATAGGCTTTTTACCTTTTTTGTTCAGCTCTATAATTTCATTCGCTTTTTCTACGGTAAGCTCGTGCCAATTTGCAAATTCCTTTTCGTAAGCGTACCACAGCAAACCTTTAAAAATATCTATCTTTTGGCATGTTGCGGTACCCTTTTCGGTCTGTAGTTTGGTTTCTGTGTTTGGAAAAGACTCCAATGCTTCCAGATAAGTATCCAGTTCGTAATTTAAACAGCACTTCAGCTTGCCACATTGCCCAGCAAGTTTTTGCGGGTTTAGCGAAAGTTGCTGATAGCGCGCCGCAGAAGTATTCACAGAACGAAAATCAGTCAACCAAGTAGAGCAACAAAGCTCGCGCCCACAGCTACCAATACCGCCCAAACGTGCGGCTTCCTGGCGGAAACCCACTTGTTTCATTTCAATTCGTGTATTGAAAGTACGTGCAAACTCCTTAATCAATTCACGAAAATCCACCCTTTCTTCGGCAGTGTAGTAAAAAATAACTTTTGATGCATCACCCTGAAATTCCACATCGCTAATCTTCATCTGCAATCCGTGGCGAATGGCAATTTCACGCGAGCGTTTTTGCACGTCGGCTTCCTTATCGCGCACGCCTTGCCAAACGTCTATATCTTTTTGTGAAGCTTTTCGGTAAATTTTTGGCAGGGCCTCAATTTTTAATGGAATTTTTTTCTTCTTCATTTGTACCCTAACCAGCTCTCCGGTTAAGGTAACCATCCCAATATCGTGGCCTGGCGAAGCCTCGGTAGCAACCGTATCACCAATGCTTAAAGTAAGATTTTCTGGGTTTTGGAAGTATTCTTTCCTTCCGTTTTTAAAGCGCACTTCCACCGCATTAAAGGGTTCCATATTGGCAGGAAGTTGCATATTTGAAAGCCAGTCAAACACCGTCAGTTTATTACAGCCATCAGTTCCGCAAGTACCATTGTTCTTGCATCCCTTTGGCTGTCCGTTGGCGCCAGTGGCACAGCTGGTACAGCCCATATTTTTATATATAAAGCCCTTTTCCAATTGAAGAGGGACGAAAATTAAACAAATAATTTAATCAGTAAAGATACCAATAAAATTGACGATTGATGATTTACGATTTCAGATTTTTGAAGTCCCCTCCTTAAACGCTTCCCAAAGGTGTGGAAACGATATGGTTATCGCTCCCCTCCTTTGGAGGAGTTGGGGGAGGCCTATTTTTTAAACTTAAGCTTCTCCGAACGCCCTTTCTTAAAAATTTTATTACTGTTCGGAATGCCTTGGCGCAGGCGCTTCTGCTCTTCATATGGCAAGTGGATTATTTCAATACACTCCTCGCTACAGCAGTTTTCCATGGCCACGGCACATTTCTCACATTGTATAAACAGCAAATGGCAAGCTTCGTTTGCACAGTTTGTGTGGGTATCGCAAGGTTCGCCGCATTGGTGGCAGTGGCTTATTACCACGTCGGTAATACGTTCGCCACGGCGATGGTCAAAAACAAAATTCTTCCCCAAAAATTTATTTTCCAAACCTAAATTATCAACCTGTCTGGCATATTCAATAATACCGCCCTCAAGCTGAAACACATTTTTAAAACCCTTGTGCTTATAGTATGCGCTGGCCTTTTCACAACGTATGCCGCCGGTGCAGTACATAACCAGCTTCTTGTCTTCTTTATGGTCTTTTAAATCTGCTTCTATAATGTCCAGCGAATCCCGAAACGTGTCCACATCAGGAGTTACAGCATTTTTAAAATGGCCTATTTCACTTTCGTAATGGTTGCGCATATCTACCAAAACCACGTCCGGATCTTCAATAAGCTCGTTAAAGGTTTTGGCATCTACGTGTACGCCCTTGTTGGTTACGTCAAACGTATCATCGTTAAGGCCATCCGCCACAATCTTGTCGCGCACTTTTACTTTTAGTTTTAAAAACGATTTTAAATCCTGCTCAATCGCAATGTTCAAACGCACATCTTTCAGAAAATAAATACCGTCAAGAAACTCCTTAAATTCCTTAAAACGTTTCGCCGGTACCGAGAGCTGCGCATTAATGCCTTCATGGGCCACATAAATTCGGCCCAAAACATCCTGCTCATACCAGGTTACAAAAAGATGGTTACGGAAAAGATGTGGATTGCCAATCTTGGCGTACTGATAAAAAGAAAGGGTAAGCCGTTCCTCGCCGGCCTGTTCCAATAATGCTTCCCTCTCTTTTGCACTTAATTTGTTGTACAGTTGCATGCTATACTTTTTTTAGGTGAAAAGAATTGATTTTTATAATGGTGCAAAAATACAGGTTTTAAGGAAATAGGGGAGATTAAAATCTTTTTAATAGCTAAATTCTTTAAAGAATTGTAGGAAAAGCCTCCGCCAAAAAGGGGGAAATCCCCCAATAAAAAACAGGAAAAAACCTGTTTGGTATTTAAAAGGTTTAGGATAACTTTAAGAATTCAACTAACTTTAAACGGCTAACTTATGAATAAACACGCCCACACGCCCACACGCCCACACGCCCCAAACGCCACAAGGCTTCACGTACAGTCATTGAATTTTCTTAAAGCAATGAAAACCTTTATAACCATACTCATATTGGCCCTTAGCACAACAGCTTTTGCACAAATTACACAAATCCCAGACCCCA
>PAZL01000069.1 GCA_002715485.1 Aequorivita sp.
GAAACAATTTCCAAATAAAGAAATTAAGGTCGCAATCGCCTATGATTGTCGCCACAATAGCAAAGAATTTGCAAAAGTGGTGTCCGATGTCTTTTCGGCAAACGGAATAAAGGTTTTTCTTTTTTCAGACTTAAGGCCCACTCCCGAGCTTTCCTTCGCAGTAAAATATTTAGATTGCCAAGCTGGAATTGTATTGACGGCTTCACACAATCCGCCAGAATACAATGGCTACAAAGTGTATTGGGAAGACGGGGGACAGCTTGTTCCGCCGCAGGATGGTGAAATTATTGCTGAAATAAATTCTCTAAATTATGAAGACACCAACTTTGAAGCAAATGAGAGCTTAATTCAGTATATAAATACCGAAGTTGATGAGGCTTTTGCAAAAACGTCGATTGAAAATGGCACATTTAATACACTTCAAGTAGCGAAAGACAATTTAAAAATCGTATTTACTTCCCTTCACGGTACTTCAATTACGATGGTACCCAAGGTTTTGGAGCAAGCAGGCTACAAAAATGTTTCAATTGTTGAAGAACAGGCATCCCCCAATGGTGATTTCCCAACCGTAAAATCGCCAAACCCTGAAGAACCAGCAGCCTTAAAAATGGCATTGGAACTTGCAGAAAAAGAAAATGCAGATATCGTAATTGGTACCGACCCTGATTGTGATCGATTGGGTATTGCCGTTCGTAATGATAGAAACGAAATGGTTTTGCTAAACGGAAACCAAGCTATGGTTTTGATGACGCACTTTTTATTGGAACAATGGAAAAAAGCTGGAAAGTTGAACGAAAAGCAGTTTGTGGCTTCCACAATTGTTTCAACACCAATGGTTGAAAAAGTTGCGGAACATTTCAACGTAAAATATATGGAAGGGCTCACGGGCTTTAAGTGGATTGCCAAAATGATTAAAGACCATCCCCAGCTTGAGTTTATTGGTGGCGGCGAAGAAAGCTTCGGGTATTTGGTGGGCGATTTTGTTCGTGATAAAGATGCCGTTACCGCCACCCTACTCGCTTGCGAGATTGCCGCGCAGAAAAAACACGCTGGCAGCAGTATGTTTCAATATTTGAATGAAATTTATAATACATACGGCAACTACCGCGAACATCTTATTTCAATTACAAAAAAAGGGAAAAAAGGTGCTGAGGAAATTTCAGCGATTATGAAAACACTTCGAGAGAATCCTTTCAAGGAAATTGCAGGTAGTAAGGTAATTAGAATGGACGATGTTTCAAAAAGTGAAACTACAGATTTTATAATGCAGGAAACTTTGTCATTAAACCTGCCAAAAAGTAACGTATTACTATATTACACCGAAGATGGCAGTAAAATTGCAGCACGACCCAGCGGCACCGAACCGAAAATAAAGTTCTACATTAGCGTGAATACTTCCGAAAAGGATAATTTTGAAGAAATACTTCAGAAAAAAATTGACGCCATTGCTGCACAACTAAACGTGAGTTAATGAATTATTTCAGAAAAATACTGCGCTATGCGTATCCCTATAAAAGATTTGCTTTTTTAAACATCTTTTTTAACGTGCTTTACGCTTTGTTCAGCACGCTATCCTTTGTGGCGCTCATACCGGTTTTGGAAATTATATTTAGCGATCAGCGCACGCTCGGGCCACGCCCGGTTTATGAAGGATTTTCAAATATCAAAGATTTTTCACAGGATTACCTCAATTACTTTATCATTGAAAACATCAACAAATACGGGGAGTTCAAGATTTTGATGTATATGGTGGGAATAATCATTGCGTTGTTTTTGTTGAAAAATTTGAGCAATTATTTGGCGATGTTCTACTCTACCTTTCTTCGTAATGGAGTATTGAAGGATCTTCGGAACGATCTTTACAGCAAGGTAATACAGTTTCCACTGGCGTTCTATTCCGAAAAGAGAAAAGGAGATACGATTTCCCGACTTAGCGGTGACGTAGACGAAGTAAAAAATTCGGTGCTTTCGGTTTTGGAAATGATTGTTCGTGAGCCGTTGACCATTATCTTTTCTTTGGTTACAATGCTTTTTATTAGTGCAAAACTTACATTATTTGTGTTTCTTTTTCTACCTATTTCCGGTTTTTTAATTTCGAAAGTGGGAAAATCGTTAAAAAGAGGCTCGTTAAAAGTGCAACAAGAGCAGGGTGTATTTCTTTCAATTTTAGAAGAAACTATGGGCGGATTGAGAATAATTAAAGCATTTCACGCCGAAAACCTCTTTCAGAAAAAATTTGAGGACAGCAACGAACGATTTTATAAATATTCAAACTCTGTGCTTAACCGCCAAAACCTTGCCTCACCGCTGAGTGAACTGTTGGGCATCATAACCATTGGGGTTCTTTTGGTGTACGGGGGTTATTTGGTTTTTGTGGATAGAACGCTGGAGGCCAGTTTTTTTATTGGTTATATTATGTTGGCATATAATATCTTAACTCCCGCCAAAGCTATTGCAAAAGCTAGTTATTCTCTTAAACGCGCTGATGGTTCGGCACATCGTATTTTGGAATTGCTTGAAGCTGAAAATACTATTGTAGATATTAAAAATCCTGTGCAAAAAGAAGGTTTTGATAGTGTGATTTCTATAAAAAATATTTCCTTTAAATATGAGGACCAATACGTTTTAAAAGATTTTTCACTTGAAATTCCCAAGGGAAAAACCGTTGCGCTTGTGGGCCAATCCGGAAGCGGAAAAAGTACGATAGCCAACCTATTGACACGTTTTTACGATGTAAACAAAGGAAGTATCGAAATTGACGGTGTAGATATAAAGAATATTTCAAAAAAATCACTGCGCGGATTGATGGGCATAGTATCACAGGATTCCATTCTCTTCAATGATTCTGTTGCAAACAATTTAAAAATAGGAAAACCAAATGCTTCCGAAACAGAATTGATAGAGGCTTCGGAGATTAGTAATAGTTATGAATTCATAAAAAATCTTCCCGATGGTTTTGAAACCAATATTGGTGACAGTGGAAACAAACTAAGTGGCGGCCAAAAACAGCGGTTGAGTATTGCCCGCGCCGTTTTGAAAAATCCGCCAATTATGATTTTGGACGAGGCAACTTCAGCATTGGATACAGAAAGCGAGCGTTTGGTACAGGATGCCCTTGAAAAGATGATGAAAAACAGAACTTCCATAGTCATTGCCCATAGATTGTCCACCATTCAAAATGCCGATAATATTGTGGTACTTTCCAAAGGAAAAATCGTAGAACAGGGCAAGCATCAAGAACTTTTGGAGAAAAAGGGCGTTTACTACAGCTTGGTGGAAATGCAATCGCTTGCTTAATTCAATAGCTTTAATTAAACCATTGTTCTGTAACTTAGTCATATAAATAAGTTGCATACTTAAAAATGGTTGAAGAGCAAGAACTGGTAGCAGCATTACAGAACGAAGCGGAAAAAGAATCTGCCTTTCGAGAGCTTGTTGCGAGATATAAAGAACGGCTTTATTGGCAAATCAGAAACATGGTTTTGGACCATGATGATGCAGACGATGTGCTTCAAAACACATTTATAAAAATTTTCAGAAACATTAATTCATTCAAAGGCGAAAGCAAGTTGCATACGTGGATGTACCGCATTGCCGCCAATGAATCTATCACGTTTCTCAACAAAAAGGCAAAACGCAATAATGTTTCAATAGACAATGTAAAAAACAATGCAGTGCGCAAACTGGAAACAGACGTATATTTTGAAGGCGACCAACTGCAACTTCAGTTTCAGAAAGCAATTGCAACGCTGCCCGAAAGGCAAAGATTGATTTTTACGATGAAATATTTTGAAGATCACACTTTTGAGGAACTTTCTGAAATATTGGAAACCTCAGTAGGTGGGTTGAAAAGCAGTTATCACATAGCCGTAAAGAAAATTACCGAATTCATAAAAAATCACGATGAAACTCTTTGAGGTTTTTAAAGTCAGAGTTAAGTAATGGAAAAAAATAAAAACATACCTAATTTTAAAACTCCCGAAAACTATTTTGAGGATTTTGAGGAGCGTCTTTTTAGTAAAATAGCCGAAGAAAACTTCCCCAAAAGTACAGGATTTAAAATACCAAAGCAGTATTTTGAAAACTTGGACGTAAGAATTTTGAAAGAAGTTTCACTATCAGAAAAACCAAAAAAAGTAATCCCACTTTTCCCTCGGAAATATTTTGGGTATGCTGCCGCAATCGCTGCTTCATTGGTAATTGGTTTTACTCTTTTCAATACCAAAGGTGAAATATCCAACCTTGATTCGCTTCAATTGGCTGCTATTGACACTTATATTGAAGAAGGGAATTTAAACCTAGACCTTTACGACGTTACTTCATATATAGAAAATGAAGATATTGCCAACATAGACTTGGACGGCAAGTATTTTACCGACGGTTCTCTAAAAGAATATCTTTTGGAAAATATAGACACAGAAACTTTAATTAATGAGCAATGAATAAATTAGTTATGCTACTTTTCCTTTTGGCAGCAACCATGCAGGCACAAGATGGGAAACACGAAAAAATAAAGGCTTGGAAAACAGCTTATATTACCGAAAAGCTTTCACTTACCTCGGCCGAGGCAGAAAAATTTTGGCCTATTTATAATAAATACGATGAAAAATTCCACGAGCTTCGGAAAAAAGAGCGAACTGAAATTTTTAAAAAGTTACGGGATGGACTGGAAAATCTTACCGATGCAGAAGCCAATGAATTGATAGACAAAAATCTTTCCATTGAATCCGGCGAGCTGGAGCTGCGCAAGCAGATGACCGCTGAATTAAGAAAGGTTATTTCGCCAAAAAAAATAATCATCCTCAAAAAAACGGAAGATGATTTTAAGAGAGAACTTTTAAATCGCTACAGGCAGAGCAAAGGTGAAAAAGGTGAAAAGGGACCAAAAGGACCAAAATAAAAAAAGCCCCAAGAATATCGGGGCTTTCTTATTTAATAAATCTTAATAATTACATTGCCCCCCACTCTTTTAAGGACTTTTGATTTAAAGCCACATAATCGTTATTACCTGCGGCTTTAGCCATTTCCAAGGATTTTTTAGCTGCTTCAATCGCACCCTTTTTATCACCCGCTTTCGCATAAATCAAAGATTTTTGGCGTAATTGCCAAAATTTTGGATCCTTATTCATTTCAATAGACTTGTCAATCCAGGTTTTAGCTTGATTGATATCTTTTCCAGCTTCCAAATAATAAACTGCGGCTGAGTAATAATCATTCGCGGAAGGCCCATTCATAACTCTCTGAATACTTGAAGTTACAGTTTTATCTGTATTGAACTTAATTGGCACCCCAACATAGGTTTTTTCCCAAAGCATGCCTAACATTACTGAATCATTTTTTAATTCGTCAAAAGACATTGTAAATGTTTCTATATTCATAGGCATTGGATACGCCTGGGCAGATACCTTTGCAGCAACTTTACTGTCATCCCAATTTTCGGGAGTTCCCCAGTTGTTTGTATCGGTGTAGAAATAGACATCCCAGTTAGAAGCTCCAGGCTTTGTATAGATAGCATAACTGCCAGCTTTAAGTGTTTCGCCTCCAATTTCTACATCATCACTAAAGGTAATTTTAGTATTTGCATTTGCCCCTGTACGCCATATAGCATCATAAGGAACCAAACCTCCAAAAATAGTTCTTCCTTTCATTGAAGGTCTTGAATATTCCAAAGTAACATCTGTAAGCCCTACTTTTTGTTCAATTTTTTGGAATGGACTGGGCTGCGGGGTCTCTATTTGCGCATGAATGCCAACGGTAAACATTAAAGCGGAAAAAAGTAAAATAATTTTTTTCATCGTAATGGTTTTAAGGTGATTATAATTTACACGAAGTTACTGTTTGGAAATTTTTAAATAGTTAAGGAAAACCTAAAATCTTAGGTTTTTGTAATGAAAAGAAATTATGGAATCTACGATTATAGTTTAAACACAGCGGAATTGTTAATCTTTTGTTTAAACTTTTCTATATATGATAAAACAAACTATTTTTAAGAAAAAAATTGAAGCTATGTTAAAGTTTTTAAAAAGATTATTTAAGATACGCTTTCGAAACAGCGCAGTAGAAACCAATACCTACAGACTTTTACGCATGAACCGGAAGCTTTCATTCAAACAAGGCAAATAGTCAGTGAATGAAAATTTATACATTACAGGCAAAACAGAACCTCCCCATCACAATGGAGGAGGCTTGGAGGTTCTTATCAGATCCTAAAAACCTGAAAATAATTACGCCAGATTATATGGGTTTCAATATCCAGTCCGGAGCAGACAGACCTATGTTTGCAGGGCAAATTATTGAATATTTAGTCACCCCAATTCTGGGAATAAAAACTAAATGGGTTACAGAAATTACCCACGTTGTAGATAAGGAATATTTTGTTGATGAGCAACGCTTTGGGCCTTATGCGCTATGGCACCATAAACATTTTATAAAAGAAATTGATGGCGGGATTGAAATGGAGGATTTGCTTCACTATAAGCTGCCTTTTGGTTTTTTGGGCCAATTGGCGCATCCTTTTTTGGTGAAACCCAAACTCGACGAAATATTTGAATATCGAAAAAATAAATTAGTGGAACTTTTCGGTACCTTATAATTCACAACATAAGAATTATGCAAAAAAACATATTATTAATAGGAGGTTCTTATGGAATTGGAGCTGCTATTGCTGCAAAATTGAAAGAAAATCATAATGTGATCATCGCATCGCGAAGCAGTGAAGATATTCCAAAGGGCATAACACACTTTTCTTTTGATGCGTTGAAGGATGATATTACAACATTGGATTTGCCCGAAAGAATTGATGGTTTTGTATACTGTCCCGGTAGTATCAATCTGAAACCTTTTAAAATGATGAGCCCTGAAACATTTAGCCAAGATATGGAACTTAATTTCCACTCGCTGATGCGGGTGGTTCACGGTTTGTTGCCAAAACTGAAAGATACAGAGCAAGCAAGTCTTGTTTTTTTCAGCACCGTTGCGGTTAAGGTAGGGATGCCTTTCCATACCAGCGTGGCTGCAGCAAAAGGTGCTATTGAAGGATTTGCAAAAGCTCTTGCTGCGGAATACGCCCCAAATTTTCGAGTGAACGTAATTGCACCATCATTAACCGATTCGCCTTTGGCTTCAAAACTTTTGAATAACGACGCAAAAAAAGAAAAGATGGCGGAGCGTCACCCACTGAAAAAAGTAGGCAACACTGAAGATATTGCTGCAATGGCAACATTTCTGCTGAATGACGATTCAAAATGGATTACGGGTCAAAATGGATTACGGGTCAAATTTTTGGGGTAGACGGCGGACTTTCAACCTTAAACGTAAATTAAGTTGGCAGAAAAAGTAAATATATTCTGGTTCCGAAGAGATCTTCGACTGGATGACAATGTGGGATTTTACAAAGCACTTCACGGAAAATTTCCGGTACTTCCTCTATTTATATTTGATACAGAAATACTCAACGAGCTTCCCAAAGACGATGCCCGTGTTACTTTTATTTTCGAAACGCTCCAAAAAATGCGCAATGAATTGCAGAAGCAGGGAAGCAGTCTAGCGGTATACTTTGGCAAGCCGGAAGAGATTTTCAAAAAAGTAATTTCAGAATTTGAAGTGCAAAACGTAATTACCAATCACGACTACGAACCCTATGCAAAGAAGCGTGATGCAGCTATTGAAAAGCTACTTACAGAAAAAGAAATAGGTTTTTACACTTTTAAGGATCAGGTTATTTTTGAAAAGGATGAAGTAGTTAAAGATGATGGCGATCCATACATTGTCTATACACCTTATATGAAAACTTGGAAAGCAAAGTTTAAAAAGGAATATGTGGAAAAGATTTATTACACAAATGAATTTTTAAATAATCTGTACCAAAATTCACGATTGCCAAATCTATCACTACGTGATATTGGTTTTAAAAAATCTAAAATTGAAATTCCAGAATATGATGTAACCCCAACGACTATTCAGGAATATGAAAAAAGACGAAATTTCCCCGCAGAAGATGCTACTTCGCATTTGGGGCCTCACCTTCGTTTCGGTACGGTAAGTATTCGCAAAATGATTAAAAAAGCAACTGCGGAAAAAAACGAAGTGTTTTGGCAGGAACTTATTTGGCGTGAATTCTTTATGCAGATTCTTTGGCATTTTCCAGAAACGGTAGAAAATGCCTTTAAAAAGAAATATGACCGTATTGAATGGAGAAACAATGAAGAAGAATTCAAAAGATGGAAAGAAGGTAAAACAGGTTACCCATTAGTTGATGCGGGAATGCGCCAACTGAATGAAACTGGATATATGCATAACCGCGTACGCATGGTAGTTGCCAGCTTTTTATGTAAACATCTATTGGTAGATTGGCGCTGGGGCGAGGCCTGTTTCGCTGAAAAACTACTAGATTACGAAATGTCCAGTAACGTGGGAAACTGGCAATGGGCTGCAGGCAGTGGCGTAGATGCAGCGCCATATTTTAGAATCTTCAATCCCACCACACAAATTGAAAAATTTGACAAAGACTACAAATACATCAAAAAATATGTGCCCGAATTTGGGTCTGAAGATTATCCCGAAAAAATTGTAGATCACAAAGAAGCGAGAGAAAGATGTTTACAAATTTATAAAAAGGCGGTCTCTTAAAATTTGTTAATTTCTGTACGATTATTCTTATTTTGTGTATTATATCGATAAAATATGTAGTTTTATCGATAATTTAACATTAGTATTTACAAACCCAAATTGTAAACTTATGGAAACCTACAAAAATGTATATAGTAACGGTGAAGTTATCGTTACCTATGAACCTAGCCGTTGCATTCACGCCGAAGCTTGTGCTAAGGGTCTTTCTGAAGTTTTTAAAACATCTGTAATTCCGTGGATAGATTTAGACGGTGCTAGTACCAAGAAAATTATCTCACAAGTTAAAAAATGCCCTTCTGGAGCTTTAAATTGCACCAAAATAAGACCAAAGCAGTTTGTTAAAGATTTTGTAATTTGAGAAAAAATTTGGGTGGTTGTACACAATTTTTCTACTCTTGCACTGTTAAATAAAGCATTGCAAACAAACCTGAAAACATGAAGAAGATTTTAGTACTAACCCTCCCCCTATTTCTATTTACACTACAATTAGCTGCGCAAGATTCAATCCAAGTTCGAAAAAACACCCTGAATGAGCAGATGACGGATGCCTTTGATAAGAGCAACAGCTATCAAGAATACAAAGTAATCAAGAAAACACAGCTCGCTACTTTAAAGCGAAATATTTTAGATTCCGTTTCTTCATTAGAAAATAAAATAAATGCTCAAGAGACTGAAGTAACCCTTCAAAAAAGCGAAATTGATTCGCTTCGACAAAATCTTCAGAACACCAAACAAAATTTGGCTATTGCTAAAGAGAAAGAAGATGGGATTGAAATTTTTGGTATTCTCACTTCCAAAGCCACATATAATATTATTATGTGGAGTATTATCTTTATTCTATTACTGATTAGCGGATTTTTGTTTTACAGATTTTTGAACAGCCATAAAATTACCAACGCCGCTCAACTTAAAATGGCTGAGATGGAAATTGAACTGGAAGATTACCGAAGAAACAGTCTAGAGCGCGAACAAAAGCTTCGCAGAAAGCTTCAGGACGAGATTAACAAAAACCGAAAGGCTTAACATTTAAGGCTCTGTTCTCGTAATTTTTGCCCCAATGGCTCGAAGTCTTTCATCAATGTTTTCGTAGCCCCTATCTATTTGTTCAATATTGTGAATCGTGCTTGTTCCTTGAGCCGAGAGCGCAGCAATCAATAGTGAAATTCCCGCCCGAATATCTGGTGAAACCATAGTGGTAGCCTTCAAATTTGATTGGAAATTATGGCCAATTACCGTTGCGCGATGTGGGTCGCAAAGAATGATTTTGGCACCCATATCTATCAATTTATCCACAAAGAAAAGGCGACTTTCAAACATTTTTTGGTGAATGAGCACGCTGCCTTTTGCTTGGGTACAAACTACCAGCACAATACTAAGCAAATCTGGAGTAAAGCCGGGCCAAGGCGCATCTGCAACTGTAAGTATCGAGCCATCAATATAGCCTTGAATTTCGTATTCCTTTTGAGATGGAATGTGAATATCATCACCTTTTTTATTCAGTTTGATTCCAAGCTTTCTAAATGTTTCTGGAATCAATCCCAAGTTTTCCCAACTTACATTTTTAATGGTTATTTCACTTTGCGTCATTGCCGCCAGGCCAATCCAGCTACCAATCTCTATCATATCGGGCAGAATACGGTGTGTACAGCCACCTAAACTTTTTACACCTTCAATAATCAATAAATTTGAGCCAACGCCTGAAATATTGGCGCCCATGGCATTCAACATTTTACAAAGCTGCTGGATGTAAGGCTCGCATGCTGCGTTATAAATGGTGGTGGTGCCTTTGGCTAAAACAGCAGCCATAATAATGTTGGCCGTTCCAGTAACCGAAGCTTGGTCTAAAAGCATATAAGTGCCCTTTAAACCTTTTGGGGCTTCAACCCCATAAAACCGTTCTTCTTTATTGTAGCGAAACTTAGCTCCAAGATTTATAAAACCTTCAAAGTGGGTGTCGAGTCTTCTTCTGCCAATTTTATCGCCTCCGGGACGCGGAATGTATCCTTTTCCAAATCTGGCCAACAAAGGACCAACAATCATAATAGAGCCCCGTAGGGAGCTTCCCTCCTGCTTAAAAAGCTCTGATTCTAAATATTCCAGATTAATTTCATCAGCGATAAAGGCATATTTACCTTTTGCCAATTTCTGGATTTTAACCCCTAGATTTTCTAGAATTTTTATGAGTTTATTCACGTCCAGAATGTCCGGAATATTTTCAATGATTACCTTCTCAGGCGTTAACAATACTGCACAAAGAATTTGTAAGGCTTCATTTTTGGCACCCTGAGGCGTTATTTCGCCCTTTAGTTTATGCCCGCCCTCTATTTGGAAAGTTCCCATAGATAATGGTTGGAATTTTAATAACGCTTGCGGTTGCGGTTATTTGATTTGTAATTTTTCTTGTTGGAAGAGTTGGTGTTGAAACGCTTTTTGTTTTTCATCAAATCGGAAGCGTTGCTCAGATCTTCATCGCTGTTTTTAAGATTTATCTTACCGCCGGAAAGTTCAAAAAGATGTTCAAAGATAACCTCGTCCTCTACTGTGTCCTTGTTCCAGTTTAGAAAACACTTTTTCATGTGATTGGCGATGGTAAGGATAAGACCTTCTTTTTTATCGCCATCCTCCCAACTGTTTGCCACATCAATCATTCGCTTTATATTGTTTCCATAAAAACGATATTTAGGGTGGTTTTGCGGATAGCTTAAAGGTTCGGGCCTTTCCATAAGTTCTTCACGTGAAGGAATTGGGAAAGGAGAATCTACATCAAGTTTAAAATCTGAGATTATAAAAAGTTGATCCCAAAGCATCGGTTGAAAGTCCGGCACATCGCGAAGGTGTGGGTTAAGGTTACCCATGACCGCTATTATGCTTTTGGCAATTTTATTTCGCTCTTCTTTGTCTTCGGTGGCGATGGCGTGGTCTACCATCTTTTGAATGTGGCGGCCGTACTCAGGAATAATCAATTTTGGGCGCTCTGTATTATATTCTATTTGTGCTACTTCTTGTATCAAAATGTTTTAATTAAGGGAAGAATATTTGTGTATTCGGAAAGATTGAAAATCATTTCTCTCGCAAAATACTAAAAATTAAAGTGAAATAACACCTTCAACGTTGGAAACTTCAAGATATTTTTTTACTACGTCATCGGGTGAATCCATAGTAACTTTTATTGAAATACTGGAATAGGTTCCTTTTGATGAATCGCGGGTTGTTATTTCGGCGTCGGTACCGTCATAAATAGCTTCTATTTCTGCTATTTTTTCCAAGCTGGCGGGTACTATAAATTTAAACAGATAAGGGGAAGGCCAGGTGGTATCCTCTTCAAGTTGTTTTCTTAATCTATCGTAAAATTCTTCAGTATTTTTTTCTTGATCCATGAAATTATTTTGCTCTGTGGGTAACAAAGATACACT
Source organism: Aequorivita sp. (assembly GCA_002715485.1). GTDB lineage: Bacteria > Bacteroidota > Bacteroidia > Flavobacteriales > Flavobacteriaceae > Aequorivita. The sequence continues at coordinate 12,042 of PAZL01000069.1, forward strand.
TTCACCACAAATATTTATTTACTTACTTTGTAGAAAATTGTAACTTTTGGACACAAAAAGAATTGTAATTACCGGCGGGCCCGGCTCAGGAAAAACGGCACTTATTAATTATTTGGAAAAAGAAGGTTATCCTGTAATGCATGAAATTTCAAGGGATGTAATTCTTGAAGCACAAAAAGAAGGGATTGAACAATTGTTTTTGGAGAATCCTATTTTATTCAGCGAAAAATTATTGGAAGGCAGATTGAAGCAGTTTCACGAAGGAAAAAATTGCGCAGCCCCCGTACTTTTTTATGATCGCGGAATGCCCGATGTTACTGCCTATATGGACTTTGTGGCTACCCATTATCCAGAAAACTTTTGTGAAACTTGCAATAAGTACAGATATGATGAAATATTTGTGCTCCCCCCCTGGGAAGAAATATATGAACAGGACAACGAACGTTACGAATCTTTTGAACAGGCCGAGAAGATATTTCATTTCCTTAAAAACGGTTATGAAAATTATGGTTATAAAATTCACGAAGTACCCGTGGGCACTATTAAAGATAGAGTTGAAAATATTCTGAATCACCTTAAAAATACGCCTTGATAAATGTCAGTGACATCCTAACCAAATACTGGGGTTATACTTCCTTCAAACCAATGCAGGAAGAAATAATTGCGTCGGTAATTGACGGGAAGGATACTGTGGCACTTTTACCCACAGGCGGCGGAAAATCGTTGTGCTTTCAAGTTCCTGCTTTAGCAACTGATGGCCTTTGTATAGTTGTTTCTCCTTTAGTGGCATTAATGGGCGATCAAGTAAATGCATTGAAGGAGCGCGGAATAAAGGCGCTTAAATTAACTGGCGGAATTTCTTTTGAAGAACTGAACACACTTTTGGACAACGCGCTCTACGGAAATTATAAATTCCTTTACCTCTCTCCGGAACGACTTCAGCAGGAAATAGTCCAGAATTACATCAAGCAGATGAACGTAAATTTAATCGCAGTTGATGAAGCGCACTGTATTTCGCAATGGGGAAATGATTTTCGACCAGCCTACAAAAACATTCCATTACTTCGGGAAATACACCCCTTAGTTCCAATCATTGCACTTACCGCTACAGCTACACCCGAGGTTTTGGAAGATACCATTTCAGAATTAAAAATGGAGCTTCCGGCGGTTTTCAGAAATTCCTTCGTTCGCGAAAATCTATCATACCAAGTTTATAAGGAAGAAGACAAACTCTACAAAACCGAACAATTGCTAAAAACAAACAAAGGTGCTGCAATTGTATATGTACGGAATAGAAAAGGAACCATTGAAATAAGCGAACAACTGAATAGTTTAGGCATTTCGGCTACATTTTATCACGGGGGAATTTCCGCAAAGGAAAAAGCACAAAAACTGCAAGCATGGCGCAACGGTACTGTTTCCACAATGGTCGCCACCAACGCTTTTGGAATGGGCATTGATCATGCCAATGTGCGCTTTGTTATCCATCTTCAAATTCCCGAAAGCCTGGAGAGTTATTTTCAGGAAGCAGGACGCGCGGGACGCGATGGTGAATATGCCGCTGCGGTGCTTCTATATAATGAGTACGACAAAATATATGTAAAGCAGCAGTTTGTGGAATCGTTGCCAACAACTTCAGATCTGAAAAATATTTACCGAACGCTGAGCAATTATTTTCAAATTCCCTACGGCGAAGGGGAATTCACAAAACACAATTTTGGTTTTTCAGAATTTTGCAAAACTTACAACCTGAATACTCTATTGGCATACAATGCACTCAACAGTTTGGACCGCTTGGGAATTATTCAACTTTCGCAGGAGTTTGGACGAAAATCCATTGTCCAGTTTTTGATTTCTTCTGAAAAAGTGCTTCAATATTTTGAACAGGACACAACGGTTTCTGTCATTGGCAAAACAATACTTCGCCTATACGGAGGAATTTTTGAAATGCCCACAGCTATCAATCTGGATTTAATCGTGACCAAAACGGGACAAACCATTGAAACCGTAATTTCAGTCCTAAAAAAAATGGAGCGCGACCAGGTTGTAGAAATGATGCTGCAAGTAACCGACGCCACACTCACTTTTTTGGTTCCGAGAGAAGATGATAAAACTATTAACGTAATTTCACGCGAGGTAGAAGCGCTAAATCGCAAGAAAAAGGCACAGGTTAATTCCGTTCTCAATTATATTACGAATACAAAAACCTGTCGAAGCGTGCAGCTTGTTTCCTATTTTGGTGAAACTACCGCTTCAAAATGCGGCATTTGTTCGGTGTGCAAAAAGCAAACTTCAAAATTTTCAAAAACGGATATGCAACAACTGGCAGGACAGATTTTGGCCTTGCTTGAAGAATCGGAATTAACTTCGCGAGAGATTTCAGAAAAACTTACTTTTGCCGAAACTGATATTCTGAAAGTACTCCGTTTACTTATGGACACCGAGAAAATCAGTGCCAATCCAAAAAAACAGTATTATTTAAACTGATAAAATGCAGAACGATTTAAGAATAGTATTTATGGGAACCCCTGAGTTTGCAGTGGGGGTTTTAAAAGAAATGATGGGAGCCGGCAAAAATATTGTGGGAGTAATCACAGCACCAGATAGACCAGCCGGCCGTGGCAGAAAACTGATGGCCTCTGCAGTGAAGGAATATGCAATTTCCAAAAATTTAAAAGTATTGCAGCCCACAAATTTAAAAAACGCGTCATTTATAAAGGAATTAAAAAAATTGAATGCCAATCTTCAGGTGGTCGTAGCTTTTAGAATGCTTCCCAAAGTAGTTTGGCAGATGCCGGAATTGGGCACTTTTAATCTTCACGCATCGCTACTTCCTCAATATAGAGGTGCGGCACCTATAAATTGGGCCATTATTAATAATGAAAAGAAGACGGGCGTTACCACTTTCTTTATTGATGAAAAGATTGACACGGGTTCCATTATTGCCAACAAGGAAGTAACTATAGAAGAGAATGAAACCGCGGAAACGCTTCACGATAAACTAATGGACAAAGGAAGCGAGCTGGTTTTGGAAACACTTGAATTGATTGAGAAAGGAAAAGCAAACCCAGTACCGCAGCCCGAGACAAGCAATCTGAAAGAAGCACCAAAACTCACTCCAGAAAACACGCGCATTGACTGGACAAAAAAAGGAGAGGAAATTGATGCTTTTATTCGAGGGCTTTCCCCCTATCCAGCTGCATGGGCTATTCTTCATAATAATAATGAGGAATTGAAGACAAAAATTTATAGCGCAAGCTTTGAGAGAAGTGAGCAAAATTTAAAACCTGGCAGGATTCTAACTTCCAAAAAAGAGGTAAAAGTATCCTGTGCAGATGGATTCATTATTATTAATGAAATACAACTTCCCGGAAAACGCAAGATGGACATTTCTTCACTTTTAAATGGTTATTCATTTGGTGAAGATTCCAAACTATCGTAAACCCTTGTCAGTACTGATACTATTAAAAACACAAAAAAACGCCCCAAGTTTATTAACAAACACCCTAAGTTATCAACAAAAACAACGATTTCCTGCGTGGTTACTTGCCTGAACGGATATTCCTGTTAAATTTGTAGGGCAATTAATCGAAGTTTAACCAACAATTTAATTTAAAAAAATTATGAACAAATCAGATTTAATCGATGCAATGGCAGCTGATGCCGGAATTACAAAAGCTGCTGCTAAGAAATCATTAGAGTCTTTCTTGGGCAACGTTCAAAAGTCCCTTAAAAAAGGTAACAGAGTATCACTTGTAGGATTCGGATCTTGGTCAGTATCAAAAAGAGCTGCTAGAGAAGGTAGAAACCCTCAAACTGGTAAAACCATTAAAATTGCTGCTAAAAAAGTAGTTAAATTCAAAGCTGGTTCAGATTTACAAAACAGTGTAAACTAAATTGTAAAATATTTTAAAACCTTGTTAGTCCTTCTTTTCATTTAAATGAAAAGAAGGACTTTTTTATATCTCTGATTTATAGGCGGTTACAGGTTTTTGCTAAAAAATATATTTGACTCATACCATAACGGTCAAACAAGCATATTAGTAAAATTTTGGTATTTCTAAAATTATTACTTAGATTTAAATTACCAAAAAAACTATATGACCACTTTAAAACCAGCCAAGGGACTATTATTGGTCGCGGAACCCTCTATTATTGGGGATGTATCCTTTAACCGCTCTGTTGTGCTTCTGGCTGAATATAATGAAAGTGGATCTGTGGGGTTTATTTTAAACAAGCCCCTTCAATACAAGCTTCGCGACTTCGTTCCTGAAATAAACTCAAAACTTCCTGTATTTAATGGGGGGCCGGTAGAACAAGACAATCTTTATTTTATTCATTGCATTCCAGAAATTATTCCAGATAGCATTGAAATCTCTAATGGTATTTATTGGGGTGGCGATTTTAGCGCAATAATCGATTTACTCAAGGAAGACAAATTAAATAAAAACCAAATACGTTTTTTTCTCGGTTATTCAGGTTGGGAAAGTGAGCAATTGGAGCAGGAACTGGAAGTAAACAGTTGGGTGGTAGTCCCAAATAATTACAATAATGCAATTATCGGCAAAACAAATATTAATTTTTGGAAAGAAAAAATGATTGAGTTTGGAGGGGACTATATTTTATGGTCAAATGCTCCAGAAAATCCAAGTTTCAATTAATCCATTCTAGCTTTTAGATTCAGTTTTGGAAGCAACATCTTAGCAGTAGAATTCACAAATTCCTTTTTTCTATATTTTGTAATGGAAACTATTCCTTGAATCGTATTTGTTATGAAAATTTCGTCCGCTTTTTGAAGTTCAAAGGGAGAAATTGAGGCTTCCTGCATCACAAATTCTGGTATCGTATTTATAATAGAAATAAGCCGTTTGCGCATAATTCCGTTTAAGCAGCCATCTAAAAGTGGCGGGGTTTTAACAATATTTCCCGAAATCAAAAACATATTTCCGTTAAGTGCTTCTACTACTTGTTTATTTTCATTCAGTAATAGGCAATTGTCATAGTTATTTTCTTTTGCATAAATGCTCCCTAAAATATTTACAATTCTATTGGTTGTTTTTAAGGTTGAAAGCAAACCAGAATTTATAAAATGCTCTTTGAATAGTTCAACTTCATAATCTGTTTCTGTTAACGTATAGAAAGGTTGCTCTAATTTTTCAAAGGAAATGGCATAGTCAACTTCATTCGTTTTTGGCGCATATTTTCCACCGGTTTTGCGCCACACGATAATTTTCACACGAACAGCAACCTCTTTCCTTTCAGAAGAATTGATCGTTCGCAAAATTTCTTCTTCTAAAAATTCCATTGTAAAATTCATCGGAATTTCCATTCGCAGTATTCTCATGGAAGCCATCAATCGAAAATAATGGTCTTCCCAAAAATATATTTTCCCTCCTGAAAACCGAAGTGTTTCAAAAACAGCATCGCCATAATTAAGGCCTCTATTGTCCAAAGCAATTATTGCTTTGGAATTTTCCAGCAAGGTTCCGTTTAAGTTTATCATAAAAAAACCGCCCACTTTTAAGTGAACGGCGCAAAGATATTATATTTTAAAAGGATTTTAGACTGATCCCAAAATTGACTTTAAATTGGAAATCATATTATCCCAAAGCATTTTCCCTTCTTCTATTTCGTCTTCTTCAGCAAAGTCCGTAACCATCAATGAAACATCTTTCGTAATCTCATCAACCTGAATGCGGAGCTCAAAATAAAAATCCTCACCTTCATCTTCTACCCATCTAAACTTAATGCGCTCAGGGCTTTTTTTGCTTAGCAGTTTTGCCTTTTCTTCGCTTTCTGCCCATATAAATGTATAAAATTCACCACGTGAATTTACGTTATCTGCATACCATTCGGAAAGCCCCGAAGGCGTTGATATATACTGATATAAAAGTGAAGGGGAAACCTGGATAGGGAATTCCATTTCATATTTTATTTTATCTTCCATAGTTCTTTGTTAGTTGATGCCCAATATATATATATTAATTTTAACCTCAAATGAAAGATTGAAAATTTTTCTTTCAAATGAATTTGCAAAAAGAAGAAATAATTTCAATAAAAACAGAACCTAATATTTGCGACAGATAATTTTGTTTCTATCTTTGCAGCCGCTTAAACATACAGTTTGGGCAGAACAAATACGGCGAGGTAGCTCAGCTGGTTAGAGCGTCGGATTCATAACCCGGAGGTCGCGAGTTCAAGTCTCGCTCTCGCTACGATAAATCCCCAAGGAATATTCCAAGGGGATTTTTTATTTGACAGTATTATTCGAAAAAAAATAAAATTATTCGTGTAAGAAATGTCTTTCGAAAACGAAAAAATCTTCCGTTGGTCGAAAATTTCTTGAGTGTACGCCTATAATTCTTACATTTGTTAAAATCTAGTTAATAAATAATTGAGCGACAGCTTTATATAGGCACTTTAAAGGTTTAATTTTACTCTTGAACTTTTAAAACCTATTATTATGAAAAATTATTTATTTGCATTAGTAATGCTAGCAGGTCTAGCTTTTAGCTGTACCCCAGAAAACCAAATTAGCGATGAGCAACAAATCGACAAAGTCAAAATATGTCCGCCCAGCGACAAAAACTGTAATGGGATTCCAGATTGGAAAGAATAAAAAAACAAAAGTAAATCTATATTTACTACTGCTAACAATAGCTGCAGTAGTATCACCATTTTTACATCTATTTTATCTTTACAATGACAAAGAGGGCATTTTTGGCTATGCCTATATGTCCTCTTTTTTGTATTCGCTAAGCCTACCTGTTATGGCTTTATCATTTGGTTTAATCTTAAAGTTTTTAAGCAAATACATTCCGTTAGATTTCATTAAACCTATCACTTATATATCTAACCTAATAATTTTCCTAGGATTTTTCTTTTTGACTTATACCTTTTTATCAATCCAAGACTTTTCATTATTTACATATTATGGCGTGTTAATTGCAGTTTCAATATTCTTAACTTTTATTGCCCACTTTTTGCATAGAGCAGCCATCACAACTGAACAACGCCTCAAAAAGATAATATCAAAACTTTTTGATTTTATAATTCTTGAAACTCCCCGCAAACATGTTTCTGAAGAAAAACAGATTGACTATGTTATTTCCTATGAAAAGATTATTAACGAAATTGGGGATGAATGAAGCAAACAATGACCAACCTTACTAAACTGCGAATTGCAGGTATGCTCTCTGAAGCGGCCCAACGAGAAGCTGAGCAAAAAATAATGGAGAAACGCAAACAGGAGTATTCAGAAAATGTAGCTAAAATAAATTTTGTTTGAAATAATGAAAATTTATTTAGTCAGTATTTTTTCCATTTCTGAATAACTCAAAGATGTCTGTGCTCCACTTTTCATGTTCTTTAGTGTATATTGTTGCGTCTCCATTTCCTTTTCGCCCGCCAAAATTGTAAAAGGAATATTCCGTTTGTCTGCATAGCCCATTTGCTTGCCCATCTTCGTATCATCAGGATACAATTCAGCCTTTATACCTGCTTTGCGTAAATTTGATATCGCCTTCATTGCGTACAGCGCTTCCTTTTCGCCAAAATTTATAAAAAGTGCTTTACTGTTTTCAGAAACAGTTTCCGGGAAAAGATTCAATTCTTCCAAAACCAAATAAATACGGTCCAATCCAAACGAAATACCCACGCCACTCATATCCTTCAATCCAAAAATACCGGTAAGATCATCATACCTTCCGCCACCGCCAATACTGCCCATATTTACTTCCGCAGGAGCAGAAACCTCAAAAATAGCTCCTGTATAATAATTCAACCCTCGGGCAAGGGTTACGTCAATTTGCAATGAAGCTGTTTGCAAACCGAGCTGTTCTATAGTCTTGGTAATAAAATCCAGTTCTTCCACGCCTTTAACACCCAATTCGGAAGTCTTAAGCATTTCACTTAAAGAGTTTAACTTTTCGTCATTACTTCCTTTAAATGAGAAAAGCGGTTGCAGCTTTTGCAGTGCATCTTCTGAGATACCCTTTTCAAGCATTTCCCTTTTCACGCCTTCCTCCCCTATTTTATCGAGCTTATCTAAGGCAACCGTAAAATCTATCAATTTATCTTCTGCGCCAATGGTTTCGGCTATGCCACTCAATATTTTTCGATTGTTGATTTTTATGGTGACGCCATTTAAACCTAGCTTACTGAAAACAGCATCATACAATTGCACAAATTCAACTTCCTGCCAAAGCGAAGTGGAACCCACAACATCGGCATCGCACTGAAAAAACTCACGAAAACGCCCTTTTTGGGGTCTGTCTGCCCTCCAAACGGGTTGTATTTGGTAGCGTTTGAAAGGAAAGGTAATCTCGTTTTGGTGTTGCACAACATAGCGCGCAAAGGGTACTGTGAGGTCGTAACGAAGTGCTTTTTTAGAAATGTTTTTGGTTATATAAATAGAATCTGTACTTTCATAAAAAATCGAATTAAATAAATTTCTAATTTTGAATTTTGGATATTTGTAATTTTTATAAACAATAGGCATAAAAGCCTCACGTAAAACATCTTCTCTATAATCATTAATTATATTTTCCAAACCAGAATAATAAGTATTATTACTAAATCTGAATAGATCAGATATAAACGTTGCAAAAGCAGAAGTAATAATAGAATCTTTATTAACAATTTTCAAAATTTCTATTTCTAAAAATTCTCGGTCTATGCGCATTTTATTTAGATCATATTTATTTTCAAAATATGATATATGAGCTTTAATATTATCTAATAAAGTTTCAATAGCAAAATCTAATTCTTTTAACTCTGAACGAACGTTATCTAAATATTCACCAGACTCTAAAATCTTAAAAATCAGCCTATCGCCCTCCTCGCCATATTTCCCCATCAAAGTCTCGCTGTTTTCAAAAGAAGGCGTTTCAATAGGTTGAAAACCATAGAGCGAAAAGGTTTCTTTGATTACATTGAAAATATAATTGCGGCGCGTAACTTCCTCAGGGTTGAAATCGCGCGTTCCTTTTGGTATGGATGGTTTTTTGGACAAGACTTTCAGGTTTTTATTTGATTAGGCAAATATCCTAAATATTAATGAAGTTTGCCACAATAAGATTGCTTGAAAAAATTATAAGCTTCACCGTTATTCTGTAACTTTATGGCCCGTTTGCAGTCTAACGGTAAACA
>PAZL01000070.1 GCA_002715485.1 Aequorivita sp.
CCCGATGATGGTGGAAGCAATTCGTTTCAATACAAAGCAAACAAAGCACAACTGGCTTACATCGAATATTTAAAAATAATAACTAAAGATCTTCCTTACGATGAAACGGCCTCTATTGGACAACTGGCAAATTTTCTGTTGCCTACAGTATTCCCTTCTACGAAAGTCGATGAAGATTTAATAGAAAATGATATTGTTGAAAGGTTAAGCAAACTAACTCACGATATTCAGGAAATCGGTTCCAGGAAAGTGGAAATATTGGGAAGCATATTTAATGAAGTTTATAAAATTTATTCCGGGTACTTGACAAAGATTAACGACATTGACAATTATCTTAAAAAAGGCAACAGAGGCATAACAGGTGGCAATAAAGCGTCTTTAACATTCAAAAAATCAATTCACTACCCAGAGAATTGGCTTACCACTTTTAGGAAACAGTTGCATAACCAACTCAGCTACACAGGGTTGTTCAGTGAACTACGTGAAGAAATTGACATCAATGAAATGATGATTAAAGCATTTCAAAAACTTGGTGGCAGCACTAAAGTTGAGCCTGAAGATTTAATGAACCCAAAATCATATTTTGATTTAGTATTTGAATTAAAACTCGAAAACGAAGAGGTTAATTCTGGTAGTAATGGTCAGACCTATGCGGCAAATGCTTTATTGTGCCTAGCCAGACTTTCATTAATTGAAGAAGAGGATAAAAAGGGACTAAAAATTATGCCAATTGATGAGGCAGAAGGTTTAGGAAGCAATTATGATATGTTACACGAACTCGCAAAAAAAGAAAAATACCAAATAATTACAATGGCAATTGAAACCGCAGGCGAAATAACCGATAGCGGTCAATACATTTACATTATGAACGAGAACAACTTGGCCAATGTAGATAGCTTTGTACCCCCTCTAGGTATATTCTCTGAAGAAATAACTGAAGATATTGAACAATACATACAATCTCTATCCGATTATGAATAAGAATATTACTTGGAAAGAACTGAAGGCTCTCGATGATTTATATCGAAAGAAAAAAACTAGAGCAGTAATTCAAGGGCATCCTTACATTAACTATCTCATACATGAAAGAGGTATTCTGGATTTAAAACCGGACAATATAAAAGTTATAGTTTCCACCGAGAGGTTTGAGACCTTCTATGAAAAGGAATTCAAAAAACCCTATGAAGAAGCCAAGAAGTTTTTAATAAAATATGACATAAAGCCAACAGCCAACAAGGCTTTTACAATTGAGGACATAAAAATCCTAATGCTAATTGCTGAAAACAAAGCAGAACTAAGAAACAACCCAACTACAATAGAAGATTTCTCAAATGAATTTTTTGATATTTCAAAGTATCTTAAAAATAAAAAAAGCGTAAGAGATGCAGTATTCAAAATATTGAATATTGAAAGGTTTTCTCTGGATAAGAAAGAGAATCAATGGCGGATAGTTATCGATAATAAATACCCTAAGGCGGTAATAATGTGTGAGAATAAGTCCTATTTAAAGCAACCCTGGATTGCTAAAGAAACACAAACTAAATTATGGTATGTTGGCGGAAACAATATTGCAATCATTGATGACATAGATGAAGCTTCCCTATCAAAGCCAATCTACTATTCTTGTGATTGGGATTTAGCTGGGCTACAAATTTTTACGAGAATTAAGGATAAGCTCAAAGAACGAAACACGGATATACAACTCTTATTCCCAAACCAACCCCACAGAAGAGTGAGCACCTATATACCATATCACGACAGTCATTGGGATTTATCAAAAACTCTCTCAGGACTTGAATTGAAAGATTTCACTAAAAAAGAACTCATACTCATCAAGTCTCTAATTGAAAAAGAAGAGTGGATTGAAGAAGAATCATTTGATGTAGTCGGAATGATAAAAGATGTTCTATGATTCCCTTTTTGCAAATAGTAATTTATATATCTCTGAAATAATGATCCTAATAATTTTAATAATTTCTATTCCCAACTCTCTCATCGCTTATATATGTTTTTAATTAAACTTTTCCATATCACTAAAGCTAAAACTTGATATGATTCTTCCTCTTGATAATACTCACTTTCATCCCAATTACTTAAAAAACCCAATTCCAATAGAACAGATGTGCAATAGTCAATTGTTTCACGCAACACCTGAAAATTTGCAAACTTCACTCCTCTACTCTCAAAACTCAAACTTTTATTTAGGTCATCTTGCAGTTGAAAAGCAAACCAAGTAGAATCATCTGAGAATTTAGATATTGCGTTAGCTACATAAACTTCCACACCTCTGGCATTCGGGTTATCGGAATGATTGCAATGCAAGGACACAAATAAATCAGCCTTTAGTGCTTTGCCCAATTCGGTTCTCTCCGATAACGAAATTGAAGTGTCTTTATACCTAGTCAAATAAATATCCAAAGGTTTACCCAATTCCTTGTTCAACCTTAAAACCTCATTTGCAATGGACAAAACCACATCCTTTTCTTGGATGCCATTTATGCCAATTGCACCAGAATCTTTTCCACCGTGTCCAACGTCAATCACGATTCGTTTTTGAGCAGTCATTTCTTGTCCAAAAATGAAGCACATTTTTAAGAGCAAAATCACAAAACTGACGTTTTTGAGCACGTTTTTCATTTTCAATTTTCTGCTTATCAACAGCTTGGTCTCAAAATTCCATAGAATTTGATGTCAAATAATAGTAACTGAATTCAAACGAAACTAAATAATATTTTATTCACAATTATTTGATTTTCAGATATTTATAATCAAATATATGTATTTTTCCTATAACAAAAACAACTCAAAAATTTAAACTGTTCGTTATGAAAAAATCAATCTATCCCACACTTTTTTTATTCCTGATTTCATTTCCGCTTTTCGCGCAGATTGGCGGGATTGAAAATTCAGTAAACGATGTTTCCGATACCATCAGGACGATTTTCCCAATCATATTAGGTGTAATCTTCCTTCTTGGTTTCCTGTTCAATGCGGGACATTTCTTTGGGGAAAACGCCGACCTCAAAAAAGGGATTACCAGGGTGCTTGTCTTTGTATTAATAGCAGGGGCGGTAGTGGGCATATTTACCTACCTGATTTCAATTGTGGTCTAAGTTCTAATACTCTTAAATTATGAAGAAATTCGACGTCTATAAAAACATCAGAAAAAAGGCGGTCATTTTCGGGCTGCCCATTTCCCTGTTTGCCTTGATGATGGTTGCGATACTCGCATCCCTCTTAATCATCATTTTCTCTTTCAGCTTTGGAATTATCATAGGTGTTTTGGTGCTTAATGCAGTCTTGTATATCGTTTTGACACGAATAACCATCAATCCACAGCTATTTCAAATGGCAAAGGCTTTTCCAAAGATCATCAGTAACAAAAGAAACTCTGGATTCGATTATGAACAAGATTAATTTTTCGGCATATCAACCCATTGCAGATATTCAGGACAATATCGTATTTGCCAATAATGGCAACGTTGTCTTTTGCTATAAGGGTAATCTACCTGAAATATATTCATTGTCTGAAAAGGATTTTGAGGATATGCACAGTGCTTGGTTTCAAGCATTAAAATCTTTTCCAGTTGGAACAGTAGTTCATAAACAGGATATCTATCTCAAAAAATCATATACTTCAGAGAAACTTCCAAATACAACTTTCCTGGAAAAGGCTACCCACGAGCATTTTAAAGGTCGTGGGTATATTGAGCACCGTTGTTATTTGTTCTTCATCTTGACCAAAAATAAGGCACTCAACAATCCTAAGTATGTGAATCCATTCCGTAAGGTTTCTAAAGGAATTGTTCAGAAAATGGATGACAACATAAAGAGTTTCGCCAACTCGGTAAGTGATTCGGTTTCCTTCATCAATAATAGCAGAAAGATGGATTTTGTTTCGCTTAAAGCGGGCGACATCCAGCAACTTACTAATGCCTACTTCAATGGCTTTAATGAAGGCTACGATACCGATATTTTACTGGACAAGAAAAGCGTCAATATTGGCGAAAACCATTTTGATGCCCTGGCCATCAATAGCGAACTGTGCTTTGGCGAAAGTGTGCAGAGCAGCAAGACCAATGAGAAATTCACTTCAGACGATTTTGTATTTAATCAAGGGTTTATTGATGGCTTAGGGCTTACGCTTAACGAGAACCATATCGTTAATCAAATCCTATTTCTGGATGATAAACAAAAGTGGCGAAAGCTGCTCGACAAGAAAGTAGAAGAACTGAACAAAAGCTCAAACTTCGGTTCCCAGAATAAGGTGGTACTCAGTAAAATCCAGCACATCCTTGACCAAATCAATGCTGATGATAATGCACGGATTATTCGTGGTCATTTGAATATTGTCTATTGGGCAAAGGAAGCCAAAGAGCTGGACAAAATAACCTCAAAAATCAAAACTGAATTTAAAGAATTGGATATCATCCCTTATTACCCACGAGGCGAAGAAAGGAAGAATTATATCCTAAACAGTTACTGCTGTTTCTCTTCCAACTTCTCGAACAATGATTTATACGTAACCGATTTGAAACACGCTTTATGCCTGTTCATCAATAACACCAATTATAAGTCCGATGCAACCGGAATCATCTTTAATGACCGTGAACATAACATCCCTGTTCTAAAGGATGTTTGGGATGAAAAGAAGAACCGAATTAAGGCACGGAACTTTGCCATTTTCGCACCAACAGGCGAAGGCAAGTCCTTTTTGGCAAATAACATTCTACGCCAATATTTTGAAAGTGGTGTTCGCTTGGTTATCATAGATTTGGGTGGCTCTTATACCAAATTCGCTAAACTCTATTCTGAAAAATATACGGTGCTTCGCTACGAAAGTGGAAAGAACTTAGGCATCAATCCATTTTACATCAGCAATCAAAATGACCTCACACCCGAACGTTTGGAAGACTTATCCGTTTTCCTGTTTGAACTGTTTGCTTCAGACCTAAAGGTTACAAAAGCACAATCGGTTTCCGTCAAAAAGATATTGCGTCATTATTACGATAGCACTTCAGAAAACCATTCTTTAGATGGTTTTTACAGCTTTATAGAAAGGAATCAAAAGGATCTTCTGAGCACCCTAAAAATCCATCCCGACTACTTCAATGTTACGAGCTTTTTGCACGTAATGTCCGAATATGTCGGTGATGGTTTATATAGCTTTCTGTTTGAGGTTAGCGAAGACCAAACCTATAAAATCGAGGACAAACGATTGATCGTTTTTGAACTGGATGAAGTCAAGGACAATAAGGAAATCCTGTCCGTGATGCTCAAGCTGATAAAGTCAGCCATCCAAAGAACCATTTGGAAAAACCGTGCTGAAAAAGGAATTATCCTATTTGATGAGTTTGCCAAGCAACTCAAGTTTGACAATGTATTGGAAAGCGTAGAGTTCTACTATCAAGCCATCCGAAAACAGAATGGGGCGATTGGGATTATTCTTCAATCCATTAATCAGCTACCTAATAATTCCACTTCGGCAAGCATCCTCGAAAACACACAGGTCATTTATAGCCTGAACAATGAAAAGGGCTATGCTGAACTGGTAAAACGTCTGAACCTATCAAGCCACGACCTGAACCAACTAAAATCCATCAAGAACAATCTTTCCGGTCCACGAAAATACACCGAAATGTTCATCAAGATAGGCAGGGAAAGTAACATTTTCCGGCTTGAAGTTCCGAAGGAAGTCTATGCAGCTTACTTGACCGATGGACAGGAAAATGAGGAAATAATGAAGCTCTACAACGAGCATCAGGATATGCAAAAAGCAATAATTCAATTCACATCTAAAACATAATATTATGAAGACAAAAATCTTAATTATCGCAACGGCATTCATCTTTTTATTGCCCGCACGCGCTGCGTGTCAGGGAATGCCCACTTATGACAATACCAATTTTATCAGCTTGGTAAAACAACTTGTAGAATCAGGTAAACAGACAGCTCAAATGATAAAGTCTGTAAAATTCTTAAAAGATGCAAAAGAGAACATTGAGAAAGTATCAAGCGTGGTACAACAACTCAGAGCAGTTCAGGAAATTGGACAAAACAATCAGCGCCTTATCAATGTAATGCAAAATGATGTACAGGATATTTTGAACTCGCCCTACATCAAACCAGATGAAGTTTCAAGGGTTGTGGGATCGTTCGATGCCATAGTTCAAAACTCATTGGACACGGTAGATTTTATTGATGAAGTCCTTTCCAGCGATTATTTTAAAATGAGCGATGCTGAACGTGCCGAAATTCTTAAAGCAAAAGAGCTGGAATCAAAGCAGATGGTTTCCAACATCACTACCAAAACCAAACGCTACCGTGACATTATTTCCTTCAGAAAAATGCAGGATAAAATCAATAACCGAGAAACAGAATACTAAAAATGACTGCTACCATTATCTTAGGAATTGGGCTGGAATATATCGATACCGTTTTCCAGACCATACAAGCCAGCGACTTTTCGCAATACACTATTGCGGGAATGAAAACCCTTGCTGTCTTGTTCTTTCTGGTCAACATCCTTAAAAAATACAACGAGGGTATTGCAGATAAGGACGGCTACACCTGGGGATTGAGTCCTGGCGAACTGGTCAAGAATTTCGCTATTGTCATTTTGGTCATATTTTCAACACAGGTATTGGGATTTTTTGATGGTATCTTAGTTGCTATTGAAGGGCAATATCGTGGCACTGCTCCAGCATTATTGCCTTTGCAAATGCAGGATATTCCTTTAGAGGAAGATGTAAGTCTTTTTGATGCCGCAAGTTCTGCTATGACGCTTTTGTACGAAGCATTGGTCACGCCATTGTACGGTTTTAAGATATTGGCTTTCATACTGAGCACTATACTTTGGATATTGGATCTGTTCATCTATCCCTTATTCTTGGCAGAACGCTTTTTTCTACTCGGAATAATGCAAGCCTTTTTTCCTCTGGTAATTAGCCTTGCCGTTTTTGAAAAGTTCCGTTCGCTTGCCTACACCTTTTTTAAATTGTACGCTGCCGTGTATATGCTCGTGCCAGCCTTCTTTCTGGTCAATGTATTTATCAATGCCATTTATACGGAAATCAACACCAATTTCTGGGTCAATCTTTTCGGAACCGATACGGGCCAGGGCTTTTTTGCGCCTGTGGTCCAATTGGGTTCAGTAGGATTTATTGTTTTCTTGAAATTCAAACTATATAAACGTGCCACGTCCTTTACACTCAGATTATTTACTGCCTAAGGCAGATTAAAAATAAAAATATGAAAACACCATATAAGAATATTTACAACGTCCTAAAACTGAATCGGTTTATCGTTTTGGCAGTTGTTGTGTGTGCGTTGCTGTCCAGTACATTTTCAGTTTGGATGGTATTCAACACCAATCAAAAAACACTCAATAGCGCCTTTGCCATCAATACCGATGGTAGCATTATTCCGCTGAAGCTCGTTACACAAAAAGAGAATTTTCGGGTCGAAGCTTTGGCTCATTTGGATCTGTTCCATAATTACTTTTATAACATCGATGCCAGCAATTATGAACGCAACTTGGAAAAGGCATTATGGTTGGGCAATAGTTCCGTGGACAATCTCTACCGCCAGAAAAAAGCGGATGGTGTTTACAATAGATTGCTTCAGTATTCATTGGTTCAAAAAGTACTGAGCATCGATTCAAAAATATCTGAAAATGAAGGCTCGTATAGCTTTACGACGACAACGATTTTTGAAATTAATAGAGGCTCAATCATCGACACTTACGAATTGGTTTCCACCGGAAACTTGATTATGGTTGACCGAAACTTTCCTAACAATCCACACGGCTTATTGATTACCAACTATTTCGAAAACACTCTAAAAAAACTGAACGATGAAAATTGAGCCGACCCGTCTGACTTCGGGCAGGTAATCGGCATTTAAAAAAACACGATTATGAAAGTAGAAAAGAATAAAATAGTATTTGCTGCGGTTTTGGCCGTGATTTTCATATTCCTGATTTCCTATTCCATAATGGTAATGGGTGATGATGAAAGTGAAACTGAAAACCTTAAACAGACCTTAGTTCCTGATTTAGAAGAAGACCAAAAAGAGTACGATTCCAAACTGGATGCCATCAACGATTTAAAGGAAGTGCGTGAAAATAATGCGCCCAGCATCTATGATGAAAAACTGATTGATTCCTTGGGATTTTACGACCCAGACCTTCAAGAACGAGAAAAAGAGCGTATCGTAGATAGCATCTATGAAGCTGGCAAAATTCAATATTCAGAAAAGCGATACCAAAACTTGGGACAGAAAAGAACTGTTCGCAAAACAGTTTCAAAAATCGATTCTGCTGAAGTAAAACGGGAACAAAAAATTCAAGCGAAAGAATTGGGCTTGGAACATCAATTGTTCTTTGCCGCTTCACCCAAACCCGATGAAGTTTCAATCCTTGGTAATACAGATGAAACTATATATGTAGTCGTCGATGGCGACCAGGTAGTAAAAGCAAATACCAGATTGCGAATGCGCCTGACCAAAGCTGCAACCATCAATGGTAAGCTAATGCCAAAGAACACACCCGTTTTTGGATTTATCAGCTTTCAGCCAAACCGGGCTTTAATCGAAATTGAAAACATACAGCATCATCCTACCAAACTCAAAGCTTTTGATTTATCTGATGGAAGTGAAGGTATTTACGTACAAAACAATTTTCGGGCAGAAGCCACCACCGAAGTTCTGGACGATATTATTAGCGACATCAATATTCCAACTGTTCCGCAAGTAGGTGGGGTTACAAAGGTACTTAGGCGTAGCAACCGCAATGTAAAAGTAACCGTACTAAACAATTACAGATTAATTCTAAAACCTAAACTATGAGGCCCATAATGGGCATTTAAAAACGCACTCTTATGAAAAATTCAATCTTAATAATAGCAGTCATATGTATTTCTTCTTTCGCACCTCGACTTTGCTCGGCACAGGCTACAGCACAAAAGCAACCTGTACCACTCGACACCATTTATGCTAACGACACCAAAAATGTTGCGCTATTCTTTCCAGAACCTATAAGGCAAGGCATAACCGGTTCAGATAATTTTGTTTTTACCTACAACCGTGAAAAAGAACAATATTTCGGACTTCTTCAAGCAAAGCCTGGAAAGGAAAGTAATTTGCTGGTAGTCAACAGAAATGGTTCAATTTTTTCGTATATTGTAAGATATAAAAAAGAGCTATCTAAGCTCAATTATTTCATTCCGCTATCAAATAGTATCGGTAATGAAAAACCGATTGTAACTGATTCGGTTATTGCTGAATCCTCTGAAGAACTCGTAGATAATAGCACGTATTATTACCAAAAATTCTGCTCGTATCTTCTCAATAGAAAACAGCGCATAGGTCGGATCAAGAAACGAAACGAAGGTGTTATCTTGACCGTTGAGAATATTGTTTTTGATAAGGATGAACTCTATTTCGTTATCCACATTGAAAATAATTCTACGTTGGATTATGATTTGAATTTTTTGAACCTTTCGATTGAAACTCGGCAAAAAGGGAAAAGAAAATCGTTGCAACGGCTCTATCAAGAACCGATATATAGACATAATCTCCCGTCTAAGATTAAGGAAAATGAAACGGCTCGCTTTGTTTATGTGTTGCCCAAGTTTTCATTATCCGATGACCGTCGAGCAATTTTGGAATTGAATGAAAAAGATGGCGAACGCAATATAGAACTGAAAATATCACATAGATATATTAATAACCCAAATTAATATTGTTATGAAAAAAATTGTTGTTTTCTCGCTCATAGTACTGTTTCTTTCTTGTGCTGATTCTGAAACTAAAATCTCGGGGCCAAGCACCACAGCCCAAATTGTTATTGAAAGCTTTTATGAAAAAGATGAAGAAACTTTAAAGGCAAATTCCACACCGGAAGGCTATGCCAATTATATGAACATCATAAATATGTTCAATGCGACCAAAAAGAAGGACTCAGATTTTAAGGTGTTACAGGACACGATAATGGGCGACGTGGCTTGGGTAAAATATACCACCGCTTACGATAAAACGCCTGGTGTTTTTAAGCTGGTCAAACAGGACGGCAAGTGGCTGGCTACCGCAAGAGGTTCAAAGGATAAAGCGCCATTTTGAATCTTCTGCCTAAATACTAAGATTATTGCTTCCAGTTTTGAAGTCTATCGAGATACAAGTAACTTTCCACAAACTTCCTGTGCTCAATACTTGTCATTATTTCGACCAATTCCAATGCAGGAATGTAGCTTGCTAAATTCCCGTTTGAAGAAAGGAACTTACCGTCTTTAATATACGTTACTAAACTATCGTTCTGAACTTTCAAGTTCGGGTAGTCCTTTTGCAACTGTTCGCCACCACCAATCCACGTTACAATTTTATGACCATCTGCAATCCCAGATTTTCCAATTAATTGTGCACCAGCGCAATTGCTCACGGTATATTCTGTTTCCTTATTTTTTTCCTTAATAAAATTTACGATTTTCTCATTGTGGACTTGTGCATACATATCGTAAGCACTCGGAACGAAAAGGGCTGTTAGCTTTGGGCAATCATCGAATGTGTAATCAGGGACAAATCGCATTCCTTCTTCCGTGGTAATTGGATTTTCGGTTTCTGCTATGGTAACGACGTTAAAAAGTTGCCTTCCATCTTCCGTAGGTTTTGTAAAAACATCAGATGTTGCGATGACTTCGCTTTGTAAAACACCGTTATACATCAAAAGGCCGATTGTAGGCAATTCCGATTTGAAGGGTTTCAGATGTTTGGTAAGCGTGTCAGATTTCTTTTCGGTAGTAGTGAATTCTGGATTTTCTACTTTTGATTTTGATTTATCTGTATTGCAACCCATTAACACAATTGTACAAATCAATACTAATATTCTAAAATCTTTCATATATTTTTTATTTTGATAATTTGATTTCCCAGTAACCTCGCGTACCACCTACACGCTCTATAAAGCCGGCATCTTTCAAATTGTTAAGATGCTTCTGAATTGCAGATTCGTTTATGTGTAAAACCTCTGCTATTCCTGAACGGCTTATTCGGTTATCTGAAGCAATTAATTTTAGAACTTCCTTTTGTCTATGAGTCAATCCTTTAATATCGTCAATTACAGCATCCTTTTGACCACCTATTTGACCACCTTTTAGACCACCCATTACACCACCTATTTGACCACTTTCTTCAACAGCAGATTCTTTAGCAGTAAAAGTCATTCTAAGGAAGTTATCTGAAAAACTAAAACTCTCTTTGCCATAGTGTTCCAAAATACGAGGGATGCCAGAACCTAATTGCTCTACGAGTTCCACATCCTTAAAAATCCGCATCAGTTCCTTGTTGCGTGGGACTGAAAAGCCCTCGAAAAATTCCTGTTTGCTCAATCCTTCCGGAAGACCGCCTGACGAAGTGATTTCAATTCTATCACTAAAGATTTCAAACTTTGGGGTAATTTCATTGGTATAATCGTTATGCACAAAGGCATTAATGATGGCTTCGCGCAAAGCGATGGGATTCCAAAGATTGGCTTGCTGCCTTTCTTTGGCCGTTATTCTTGTGGTGGTTCTGTTTTCTACCGCAATTTTATCTATTACTTGCTTGGTAGCTTTGACCAAACATTCGTGACCATATTCGTTGCTCTCTATCAAGTCCGTTCGAGTTTTGCCCGAATACTTGGCCAGTTTAATAGAAGTATTATTCTTGTCTGCCAAATGACCCAGAGTAATTAAATGCGCCATCTTCGGTAAGTAGTTCCAAGTTCTTTGCAAAGGCTTTACCAAGGGTATGACCAGATTCCTCATAGTAGATTTTCAACTGGCTAAAGCTTAAATCCTGCCGACCCGCTTTAATTTTGCTGATAGAATTTCGGGTACGTTTGGCAAAGAGCTCGTCAATCATTTTTTGTGGCATCGGTTCAGCAGCTGAACCCAAGCGTATAAAACAACCCTTTTCGCTCATCCCGTATTTTTTGAGATAATATGGTTTTTCGGGACCGCTTGCGACAATGATTTTCAGGATATTCTTGCCATCTCGTTCCTCGCTTACAATATCAAAAAGACCCAATGCAGAAGGACGGATATTGTTCTTTAATCTATCCTTAATCTTTAATTGGTCGCCATCCGCATCCGGCAAGCCGTAAGTATTTCCGTTTTTATCAATACCGATATAGATAATGCCACCTTCGCGATAGTTCAAAAAAGCAATGACCTCTTTTTCAAGTCCATCGGACAGTTCTCGTTTGTATTCTATGCGGTTTGTTTCGGTCATTATTTAAATAAAATCGGGCAGTAAAGATAATGATATTAAATTGTGAAAAATGATTTCGCTACTGGTGATAAGATGCCAGAAAGTCTCTTAATAATGAATAAAAATTGTAGTTTCACTTGATATTAATAGTCTGCCTTATTTTATACCATATATCAGTTGTCGTTGTTTGAATGCCGATTTTCCACCCTCAAGGATTTCACAACTTATTTCTCTCGTTCCCTTCCGGTCGATAGACCCAGCTTCCAAAACGTGGGATTTTACGCTTGTACTTTTTAAGGGAATTATCAACTCTGCGTCCCCAAGCACGGCAATGTTGGGATTATGCGTAACAATGATTACCTGTCTTGATTCTTTGATTTTACGTAAATTTTTAACAATCGTTTTAAATATGAATTCACTATCCAAATTATCTTCTGGTTGGTCAATTATAAGCGGTGTAGTACTTTTTGAAAGCATCAAAATTCCAAGTAAAACTGACTGTTGTTGACCTAACGACAATTGCGATATTGATTTTGCATTTCTTAATGTCTTACCCGTCACTTCGTCCTTATATAATCGTGTAACCGAAATTGAGGGTCTATCTTCAAAGGGTAAGGCTTCAAAGTCTTCGTAGGTATGGTCCTTAAGAAGTTTATCCACGATAGTTTGAGCTTCATAATCCCCAATAAATCTTTTTCCTTCATCGTCTGTCAATGCCTTTAAAGCATTGACATCTTTTCGCATACAAATATCCACGAATCTAAATGGCGATAATCTCTTAGTAATTAAAAGAGCCCTTGGCACTTGGGATGTTCGCCAATCCATAGTCGTTTTTAATAATTGTTCAAATTCGTCTGAATAGTTTCCTTGGTCATATTTTACATTTATAAATAATCCATCGAGCGTATTCTTGAGATTATCGTTTATAGTTTGTGCAAATGCGTTTCTGTGGTAGAAAACTCGTTGTTTTAAGTCCTTTCTTCGTCCCAGCAATTCTTTACGCGATATTTGTAGTTCATTCAAAAGCTTCTTGCTGTTTTCAAGTTTTTTTACCCTGTTGCTCAAATCGATAATATCTTTTGATATTTGGTTGATTTTACCCAAATCGAAAGGAATACCCTGAGCTGCCAACTCTTGCTTTTTGGCATCCATCTGTACCTGTATTGCTTTTTCCTTTGAAGCCCAATTTTTAAGTTCTGTTCTAAGTTCTTCAACTTTTGTTCCAAGGGCATCATTTAATTCCCCTGCCTTGGATTTAACAATAGCTGAAAAATCGCTAACAATATCCTTTACTTTCTGAAGATAATCCTTACCAACGACTATTTCCTCATCTGTTAATTTTTCGAAATTTTCGAAGGTTTCTTCATCATTTAAAATATCCTTGTAGGTCTGAATTAGTTGCTTGAGGTCGGCAATTAAATCTTGACGTATCTGTCTTTCCCTTATTAATGCGTTTTGGTATTTTACCAATTCCCCTGCTTTTTGCTTTTTTAAATTCTCTAATTTTTTCTGTTCGTTTTTAAGAGCTTTTTTTGTTTCGTCAAGACTAAGTAATTCGAGCCTTAATTTTCTGGCATCGCTTTGGTTTTCGAGCAAATCGGCAATAATATCTTTATCCTCGGAAATCAGAGATTTTAAGTCTAAAAACCCATCAAGAAAATCTATTAATACCGTTGGGTTTTCATCGCTGTGCTGAATAGTATCTGCTGTTTCGCCTTGACCGTAACTTTCAATCTCAACTCGTATTATTCCATTGATTGGGTCTGTAAGATTTTGAGTACTATTATTTTTTTCTCTTGAAAATTCAATGGTTTGCCCAGCTTCATCGGTGTATTGAAGTATTATTTTCTGAGGCCATACATCAGAATCAACAACCTTTGCAGAAGAATGATTTCCGGATGTCTCTCGTAAAGTTTCTAATAAAGTTGACTTTCCTGCACCTCTACTGCCAATTATACAGGTTAAATTAGGACTTAAATGGATATCCATTTCATCTAATAATCCACCTTCTATAAAAATTTTATTGAATACCGGTCGTTGCTCTGGTATTAAATCTTCCAGTCGGATTCTTGATTCGTGGCTCAACAGCGCAACTTTAAAAGCGTGGAAGTTTAGTTCATCAACTTTTATCCTGGTCAACTTTTCGTTTCCTTCGGCATTGGTGCCTAACTTGTTTAAATTGTGAGAATCTGACCCCATCAATTTAGGAAGGATTTGGTCATCATACATCAATAAATTGACGCGTCTCAGCCCTACAAGCCGCTTTCTATTGGGATCTTCATCGCTATTGGAATAGAAATGAAAATTTTCTTTTTTGGATATCTCAAGTCCTAAGAGATTGGGGTGGCTAAAAATCTCTTCAATAGGCGGACCAAAACGCCCAATAGTTTTTTCAAAACCTGAATCAAGTTCGATGTGAGCTAATATGCCAACCCCGCTATATTGATGGGCAAAATCTAAACATTCTACGATTCCTTGCGTAGTGGTTTTCTTATCCTCACTTATATTTAATTTACCAGCGAATGACCTTAAATTTTGAAAAGTATCGAAGTACAATAGTAAATGGCCTTGTGTAGTGGTTACCTCAATTCCGGGGATTACCAAAATATCCTTATCTGCGGCATAGTTTATTGCTGTAATTGAATTAAATATCTCATTATGGTCAGTAATGCTAATAATCTTCAATCCCTTTGCAATGGCGGTATCAACAATCGCCTCTGGTGTCATTGTAGCATCTTTAACATCGTAAGAACCAAATTCCCCGTATGAATGTATATGTAAATCTGCTCTTAGAAATCTTGCCCCTTTTGTCATAAATTGCCGAATTTTCAAACTCTAATAATGCAATAAAATTAGCTTTATGCCAAAAGAAATCATTGTTTATTCTTAACAGATTAAATATTAGCATCAAACATCAACTAAATATCGACTGTGCCTCATCATAAACCCTCTCAAAATTAGCCACTAAATCCGCCTGAGAAAATTGCTTAGATTTTTCAGGAAATTGCCTTTGTATTCTTAACAATTTAAACTGCACTTTTTTATTCTTCCCATCAGCATACGTGATAAATTCGCCCTGTTTCAATCGAAAAAACACATCCGCCCGTATTTTTGGTATCTCTTTTTCTCCCGTTGTGATTCTTGTATCAAAATCAAGGCTATGCCCACGGCTTATGCTCTGGTTGAATCTTTAATAATCTCAAAAAAGTGTTCGTAATATTTAGCGGTGTCCGGGTCATTGACCTTGCCGAAAAACTGATAGGACAGATTGCTTAAAATTGCTTTGCTCTCCTTATCGCCATACATCATCTCATTTTGAATCTTGTCCTGCATTACGTAGATGGTGGCAATTTCATAACTCCGCAAGGTTGCCGGAATTCGGTGCATATTCAATAGCCGTATGGTTGGGGCTTCTTCCATCAACAAGAAAGATGGCTTACAGTTGCGCACACTCATTTACTTTGTAATCGTGTGGATTATTGGCGCAGGAACTAATAAGAATTCATTCAGGGACAGAATTTTAAACTCCTCTCACTGGAAAGATCTCACAGAAAAGTTTTCAAGAAAAGGTGCTTTAAAAAGTCAATAAGATAAATTTTTAAATAAAGCAGTATCATTTAAAGTGGCACTGTTTGAACCGAATTTTTTTGGCACGATCACTATGAAATTATTAATTGACTAAAATTCTGGTTAGAGTTTCTTTGTAATATTAAAAAAGCAACTTTATCCTATAGTATTCAGCAGTGTCCGCTTTTTACCAGGGGTATTAAAGTGTTTGTGAAGGATCACAGAAAAAGTAGTTCCTTTCCCCTCTTCGCTCTCAATTTCCACATGTCCACCATGAGCTTCGGCTGCCATTTTAACAAAAGCCAGTCCGATTCCCCAGCTTTTGAGGTTTTTAGGAGAATTTTTTTCTTTTTGAATGAGGAAATTAAAGATATCTTTTTGATCCTGTGGACTAATCGAATTACCGTGATTATGCACTTTTAATCTAACTTTTTTTCCTTCCTCTTGAAGGCTTATAGTTATGGGCTCGTCTATGGCTCCATATTTTACAGCATTTGTTATAAGATTTTCCAAAATTCTTCTCACTGCAGTGGAGGCAAAAACTCCATGTATTTCTTTTTTTGTAAGATTTAAAACAATCTTATTAGAATAAGCTTCAGCAGCTTCGCTGGCAATTAATTTAACATCTTCTACAACATTGTATTCAGAAAAAAGCAAAGAAATACCCTCCCCCGAACGTACCGTAATAGCGTCAAGCAGGTCCTCGACCAGATCTATAGCCCTGCGAACACTATTGGTTGCCATTTGGTTAAGCTTAAGAAGGTGACCTTCGCCGTCTTCATAACGAAATGAACTGAGCCCTAGTAGAGCCGTCGAAAGAGGATTTCGTATATCATGTGCTAAAGTAGCAATTAATTTTTCCCGCATCTCCTGAAGGGAGATACTAAAAGATTTAACAGAATGCGCCATGGAAGTTTCCAAAGCAAAGGAAAGTAAGATCCCCACCTCCTGGTTATAAGCGTTTTTATTTTTAAGAATTATAATAAGCACCCTGTGCAACACCATATGCTCATTTATGATTTTATGGCTGCTAAAATGTGATATGCCAGCCCTATGCCGGCCGTGATCCATACTATCTTCAACGATCTCCTTAAAATTCGGGGATTTCTGAAGATCTATTTCATCCTGTGCCCGCTCCAGCATAACGAGGAGGTCGTCAAGTATGTTGGGAAGATTGTTCAGCAAGATGAGAGGCTCCGTTTCTTTTGTTACGGGAATTTCCTTCCTTATTGTCTCCTCCCATAACTTTAAAATATCTTCTTTCTTACTCCTTATCGCCTCTGCCGCTTCCTTCATTTTTTTTTGTAAAGGAAAGGTTAATTATCGGAAGAAACAGATAAATGATTGAAAAACAATTAATTATTACAAATCCAATTATAGCTATAAACGAGATTTGATCTTTAACCGAAAAATAATTCATTTAAATAAAGATCTTGCTTCATCATAGATCCTGTCAAAGTTAGCTTCTAAATCAGCTTTGGTAAACATCTTTGCCTCTTGTGGAAGCTCTCTTTCAATTTCTGATAACTTAAATTGGACCTTTTTATCCTCCCCATCAGCATAAGTAATAAATTCACCCTGCTTTAAGCGGAAAAACACATCTGCCCGTATTTTAGGAATTTCCCGTTCTCCGGTAGTAATGCGAGTATCAAAATCAAGGCTATATCCACGGTTTATGCTGGTTGTTTCCTTTTTGACGATCTCAAAAAAACGTTCATAGTATTTAGCGGTGTCCGGGTCATTGACCTTCCCAAAGAACTGATATGAAAGGTTACTTAAAATAGCTTTACTGGCCTTATCACCATACATCATATCATTCTGAATCTTGTCCTGCATTACATAAACAGTTGCTATATCATAACTTCTTAATGTCGCCGGAATGCGGTGCATATTTAATAACCGAATGGTTGGTGCTTCTTCCATTAAAAGAAAGGAAGAATTTGAGTTGCGCACACTCATTTGCTTTGTAATCGTGTGGATGATTGTGGCAATCACCGGCGAATAAGAGGTCTCAAATTTAGGATTGTTCACTACTGAAATCACAGCAGGATTTTCCGGATTATTAATATTTAATGGCACTTCATCTGCAGACAGGGCCATAAAAATATTTTGTGTGCTAATGCGTTTTAGAGCATTGGCCAGGGTACTTTTTACTCCTGCCGTTTGTCTTTCGGAATCTTTGCCGCTAATGAAAGCATCTGCCATCGCCCTGGAGGTCGTAGTGGTCTCTAAAAACTTAATGAGACTATCGGTATCCAAAAACTGATAAATGGCTATTAGATGTGGTAAGGTACAGAATTGCGGATAAGATGTCTTTAGTTTCCAGATCAATCCGCCAATCAATCCTTCGGCTGCATCGTTAAAAAATTTAGAGGTTCCTGTAGTTCCGGATTCCCGCTGTTCCAGAAGATTTTCAATAAGTACCCTTGAAATCTCATATACACTTTCTTCGTTTTCGAGATACCTGGGTGCAATGGGGTTGACCCTATGAATAATTTTGTCAAAGGAGATAATACGAAAAGGAATATCCGGATTTTTAAAAAGCGGATACGCCATTTCGGTAAGTTCAAAATCCTTATAGTCGTGAATAACCCCACGGAAATCATGTTCCTGGAAATGTTTTAAAAATCCGTAAACCACGCTTTCGGTTTTTCCACTTCCGGCAGATCCAATAATCGAAGCTCCACGTTTGATGTTTTCAATTTTAAAACTTTTCTTATCGGTTTTAAAAGTTACACGATATTTTTCAGAGGTATTTTGATTAATATCCGATTTATGAAAAAAAACGTAAAATACAGTATTGACCAACAATAAAGGACAACCCAAATAAAGTAGTGCTGTTATCGTATTATGCGGATAATACAGATAGGCTATCAATCCCAAAAGCAGCACCGAATTTAAAAAAAAAGCATATTTTGAAATCCGATACAGTCCATAAAATACTGAAGCTGTCAAAATGATGATTAAGAGTATAAGTAGGGGATTGGTTAGTTGCATATTTATTTTTCCTTTAGATACCTATTGAACTTGATTTTATAGCGATGTCCACACCACGCCTCAACCGATTGAACACTTTCATTGCCAGTTGTGCCTGTGAAACGGGAATACTCGGTAGCATTGGAATATCACTTTCCTTCATCATTCTAAAGGCGATCGCCCTTTCATTGATGGGCAATTTCATCAGCGAGGCAAAATAGATTTTAGGGTTTTTGATAAAGTCCTTCCGGGCCTTATAGGTCTCGGCAAAATTTCTTTGATAGGCAAAAGTCCTGTCAAAGATCTTTTCTGCCCGGTCAAAAAACTGATCCCGGTCAAAACCCCTTTTTACTTTCTTGCCGTGCATTTCGACTTCCGAGGCCTTGTGCTTGCTCCCCGGAGAAAGGCTGAAGGTATTGGATGCATCCTTTCTGCTTACGATGATATGGATATGGCTTTGGTTTCCTGCCTTTGGCATCCCCTGGACAATTCGCTGCCCGTCTTGTTGTTGGGGGGCCTTTTTTTCCAATCGGTCAATTTTATTCTGCAATAATTTGATATTGCCTTCAGTCCGCCCCTCTTTAATTTTTCTGATTTCAGTTTTGATCTGCAATATTTTGGTGGCAAAGGATTGGTTTTCCCTAATCTGCCAATCCGTTCCCTTAAAACATCGTTGGTGTTCTATTTTTGCGTAGTATTTTATATCATCGATGCTTACCTGTCTTCCGTTGATTTCACGATTGAAGGATGCCACATAGTCCTTCATCAGTTCACGGGTGTATCTTTTAAGATCTTCGCTACTGTTCTGTAACCGGTTCAGTTCGTGGTTGGAAGGGCTGACCGTAATTGAATAGAATTTCGGCTCGGTCTTTTTTAGTTTGGCACCGTTGCCATCAATTTCCTTTACAATTTCATCCGCTGATATTTCATCATCATATTGATTGAAAAAATGTTCCATACCTGCCTTGCCGGCAGGCAGGGCTCCCTGTTCCAAACCCTGGTTTTCTTTCTCCAGATAGCCCACAAAATCAGCTGAACTTTGCGAGTAATTCTTCCCTAATTTTTGAGGTGTGATGGTAATGTACATAGCTCAAGAATTTAGAGTTCGTTGTTCCCGTTTAGCTTTTCCCGAAAGCGTACTTCATTCTTTTCTTCAATTATTTTCTTTTCTAAAATCAAGGGCTTCTTTTTAGGTTCTTCGGTCTGGAAAAGGGATTCCAACATTGCCACGGTGGGTTTGGTCTGGCTCTTTTCCATATCCCGCATAATTGCAATGACCGAGTTGATACGTTTCTTTAGGGAAGCCTCGATTGTCCTTCCCGTAGGGCCTAATTTTTCCTTTGGGGAAATTTCGTTGTAGAAGAAAAAATCGAGCATTGTATCTAATGCTTCGGTGTGCGATTTGAAGTGCGTCCTTGAAAATTCCTGAAAACGTTTTGCCGTTTCCTTTTTGAACCTGATGCCGATAAATGAGTCCATAATTCGCCGATTTGTCGCAAATCCTTCCCTAAAAA